>JAFYPR010000030.1 GCA_017547445.1 Clostridia bacterium | reverse complement strand
TGCAAGACTCCCTATGGGAGCCCTAAAATCGCCACTTTCGGAGGGGTGAATGCGATTAACCCCTCCGATTTTATTTTGGGAAACCTTCTTTCCCAAACCCTTCGCTATTGTGCAGAAAATGACTTTTTCGACAGTCTGAAGCAAAACAAAAAGAGCCCAAAGGCTCTTTTGTTTTGCTTATTTAATCCAATATAACTCTGTAGCTATCCAGGCTGAAAATATCAGAATATTCACCGTCACCCGAGAAGTCAAGATCCTTGGGCACACAGTAGAGTATACATTCTTTAACCTTAGATGTTTCAGTGTTGTATCTGAGGTAAATGTAGTGGTCAAACTTTGATGAGTCATCAAATACAGAGGGCTTTCTCTTCGCAATTTCGCTTGATCTTATGGAAATAACAGGCTCATCCCCGCTCATTGCAACACCAACTCTGTACGCCATAGCACCGCTTTCGGCAGTATAATACACCTTTGCAGAGTCAAGAGGTGTCTGACATGTAAGCTTAGCGCCACTCTTACCTGTCATCTTTGTTACAACATTCTTATATTTTGTACCCTCAACTGCATCGTACACACCATAGGAGGCAGTAAATACATCGGGGTTAACAGGCATACCGATGCTTGCGAGCAATTCAACAGCGCCTACCTGACCCTTTGAATTATAGCCTTCCATGATTACGCAACCGGGTACGATTTCATCCATAGACTCTGCAAGACCCATAGGCTCTACCTTGTTTGCAAGGGCATACGTTACTTCCGCTCCGTTCTTAAAGCCCTTGATATAGCCGTCACCGACTTCGCTTACAACAGTTACGCTGCCTTCTTCATCAAAGTCATATACTTCATCCTCCTGAGGAATTGTAAACGTAAAGCTCAAAACTCCGTCCTTTAACTCAGCATTTGAAATATAAGTAACAACCTCTGTGTTATTGTTGTTTATTCTTATATATTCCTGCCACCATTCCTCAATTGTAATGGGGTTTCCAAAGCCCTCACGGGCAGAATAAGGCCTGATAACAACATCTGTTCCGCCGTTTGCGTTAAGAGTTGACTGTACATCAAAGTATACATCGCCTGTATAAGCACCCTTGCCTGATACTCTTGCACTTATATTGCCGTCCTTATATGTAAGACGGATACCCGCCTGGTTTACATATGCGTTAAGGACATTCTTTACGGCCTCGTCAATTGTATAAGGAAGGTTACTGTCAGCCTCAGCAGAGCTGTTCTTCATAATGCCCACACTTACCTGGTAAATACTTCTTGTAACAGAGCCTGTTACAACCTCCTTTACCGTGCCGTCATGCATGGGAATAAGAGCATATGCACAAGCAGTATACTTACGGTTGTAGTTGCTTTCTGCAAGCTTTGTAATAGCTGCTGAGAAAACGCTCTTATCCGCTCTCTGGAACTTTTCCGCCTTAACATAAATGGGATTTTCGCTTGCCTCGGCTATAACCTTGATACCGAATTCAACGCTTTCATCAGCAATAACAGTATCCGTATAATTCGCTGTAGCAATGAAACGAAGACCGCTGTCAGCAGTGGCATCAACTTTTCCGTCTTCGCTAAGCTCAACGTCACCCACTCTCACCTGCGCACCGTCAACCATCTTAAGCCCAAGACTCACAAAAAGTGCACCTGTCAGGTCGGCATCAGCAGTAAGAGTAAACTCACTGTTAACATCGTAATAAACCGAATTCACATCCATCAGCGCAACAAATTCTTCATCTGCAAGAATTTCAACCTTATCGCTTTCTGTTACTTCCACAGTACCTGTTACCACAGCGGAGTTAACCGTAACATTCATACCCTCAGGTACAGTAAGCTGATAGCTCTCCTCAGCACTTACCTGTACCGCAACGGATGCAAGCATCATAACAGCAAGCATCAATGCTAATATTTTTTTCATAAAAATACCCCTTTTCTTTATTCTAAAGGCTTTAAGCTTTCCCAGCTTTCAAACCAATAAGTTCTTACTGTTTTGCCTACCTTTACATAATCAAAAGCAACCTCATCGCCCCGGGCAAAATCCACAATTTTCTTCTCGGCGCTTACCATAACACCCTCATCATCATACTGCGCAATAACCGCCGTAAACTGCTCAACGTCCTCACCATCACGGACAAAGGCAACAGTATCTTCGCCTATGTTGCAGGCAATTGTCATCTCCTTTTTGTAAAGCTCTGTCACTTCGTCCTCTGTAATTGCTCTGTCAAAAAGGTAAAACTCGTCAATTGTGCCGTCAAAGTACTTATCTGCCTCAAACATGGACTTACCGATATAGCAGTAAGGAATCGTATGCTTTATCTCATACGGGTCAAGCTTTATATTTTCGTTCTCACCGCAGATCACACCATCAATATAAATCCGCATAATGTCACCCTCCTGCTGCATTACAAGATGGGTCCATCTGCCGGTTTCAATATCAGCATCTATGGATATGCCCTTTTCATAGGTGTAACCGCCGGCGGTAATTGCACCTCGCAAAACGTTTTTCCCGTAATAAGGGGTTAAAAACATATACCTCTGACTTCCTGTACCAAAGTCAAAAACTCTCTGCGTGGTATTTTTCACATCAGGCTTTATCCATACGGCAACGGTGTAATCCTCCAGTCCTTCCAGCGCATCGGAAGGGATTGTTGCATAGCTCTCGCTTGTGCCGTCAAGCACAAGGCCCTGCCCTCCGCTTATTCCCTGCGCAATTGTGGCAGAGTCAGCCAACTGCGCATCGTTAAAATTTCCGGATTTGTCATATTCATCCTCAAAATCGTAGTAGATAACAGGATTTTTCTTAGCCTCTATTCTCTCTCTTACGCTCTTTCCGTACTTTTCTTCAAGAGCGTCAACCTCGTCCTTTGAAATTGTTATAACATAACCGTGACGAGGTGTAAAATCGAAGGAATAATCGGATCTTGCAAGCTGAGTAAAGTTAACCATATCAGTAGTTTCCGTCATAATGAAGAAGCCGTCGTTATATGCGTCATAAACAATATTGTATTTATCTTCATTCATCAGCTTGAATATACCGCTTCCTTCAATTGCCACATTGTTTCCGTTTTTGTTCTTTCTCGGAAGCTCATTGATTCTCTCAGAATACGGTCCCCCTGCGTGAAGGCTTTCCACAACATATATACCGCCTGCAGATTCATCCTTCACGTACATATAGTAAACTCCGTCTTTATAAACAATGTCAGAGTCAATATCACTTTTGTCACTTTGTCTCATGTAAAGAATTTCAGGCTCTGTTATGAGGGTCTTCATATCCTTCGTGTAAACCTTGTGCATGTTTGTTGCACCGCCTGAGGAAAGTGCAAGATATATCATATATGCACCGTATTCGCCTGTTTCTTCATCATAGAACTCAGGGTCCCATATAGCCTGGGGTGCCCATGCACGGTTATACCATCCAAACTGATTAAAGTCAATAACTGTACCCTCATCCCAGTTGATTAAGTCTTCACTTTCAAAAATTATAATGCTTGACTGGCTTGACCATCCGTCCCAGGAACGCATATCCGTGAATATCGCATAGTAAAGACCGTTCTGCCCCTGCATTATAAAGGGGTCGCGCATACATTCGTGCCCCTTTGTTGATTCAAGCACGCTGTTTCCGCCGTTTATAGTATTAAAGTTATATCCGTCACGGCTTAATCCGTAGAACATTCTCTCCTGTTCGGGACGGTTGCCCGTAAAGTATGCAAAAAGGTATGCATAATCTTCTTCCTTAACGGTAATATCGTATTTTTTACTTACCGTCTTGCCGTTATATGTACTGAAAAGATACAGTTCTGTTGACCTGTCTCCCTCACCTGATTTTGCTCTTTTTATCTCGCCCTCATTTGTTATAACAGACTCGTCCATAGACTCCCAGCGAAGCTTACTTCCGTATTTACTTTCCTCTGTAAGGTATAAATCCTCTTTAAGGTGCTTAAGATTACCCACAAGGAAAACCGCATCCAGGTCCATCTGTGCAACTTCTTCATCGGTATACTGATGGACAATATTAAATCCGAAAACTCTCTCAGCCTTATTTCCCTCACTGTCAGTAAAGGTTGCAGTAAGGTTTGCCCATGCGTCAATATCAAGTCTTGTTACCTTGCCGTCATGGGAAAGAACTCTTTCATTATCGCTCTTCCAGGTAACCTTCAAGCCTGCGTATTCTTCGGGAAGAGAAATATCCTCTGTCAGAGAATAGCTTTCAAACATATAATTTTCGGCAACAATAGCTACATCAGCTTTTTTTGCATCAATTGCATGCTGCGCGGAAATTTCTGCAATTTCCTTATTTGTAAGAGCCTTTCCGTATATCCTGAAATCTTCGATATATCCCTTAAAGTAGCTGTCACCGGAGTACTGACTCTTTGCAAGATAATTACGGTTTGTATCTCCCAGTCCCGAAATCAAAACTTCACTTGTGGTTTCGCCCACTTTTTCTCCGCCAATATACATCTTCATATCATGGTTATCCATAACCACAGCAATGGATGCCCACTGACCACGCTGCACAGGGTCTACCTTAATCGCATATTCGTTCCAGTAGCCCACATTTGTAATTGACGACTTACACTCGCCCTTTGTATTATTCGTATTAAGGAAAATATAATTATTATCCCCCGTGCCCACCGTAAAGGTAAACTGATTTGCTTTGTCCATCTCAGGGCGCACATTTATAATAAATGTAACATCCTCTTCACCTGAGGTAAGATTGTCGGGCATATGGATATAATCGTCAATACCGTCAAAAAAAGCATATCCGTTTTTTATGGTTGCACCGTAATTAGTGCCGCCGGAAAATTCATTTTCAAAGTCGTAATGCAATATAACATCACTGTCCTCTGCAAAAACTGCAGAAAAAGACGAAACGAGCATCATACTGCTTAAAATACCAGCCATAACCTTTTTCATCTATTTTTCTCCCTCCAAAGGTTTTTACACAAATATACATTATAATTATACCATTTCCCGTCACTTTCGTCAACACAAAAAACACGGCAAGTGCCGTGTTTTTTGTGTTAATCAACTATTCTGTTCATAAAATCCTTTTTCTGTAAATGTCTTACATTTTTTATAACCTTTATTCCCAGCTCGTCTGCTCTTTGCATAAAACTCATATCAGGCTCAAAATATGAAAGCACAAGTATTTTCTTTGCATATCTTCCTCCGAAGCGGTCCGCCACGGTTCTCAGCTTGTAGAGCTCGTCAGATTCCACCATTCCGTTTTTGCAGGATATAAAATACCCCACTGCACCCTGTGTCAGAAGCACATCAATCTCGTTTTCAACCTCTCTTCTGCCCTTCCAGTCAATAACCACACCGCTTTGTCCGTCATCAAAGCACTCAGTAGCCTTTGCCGAAATAAAGGTATACATTTCAAGTGCCGTGCCCTGCTTTGAAAGGAGGTATTGCACCAGAGGGCTTTTGTATCTGACAATTCCCCCGTCTTTTTTAGCCATTCCGGCCTGTTTCAGATCGTACCAGGTCTTTGCAATAACATTTCTTTTTTCCGTCCTGTAGTTAAAGCCGGCACCTACTGCGCTGTTCCATGCGCCGGGATTTCGTCTGCATATTTCCCAGACGGCTTCAATATCCTTTTCCGTTGCAAGGTTTCTCTCCCACGTATATGTTTCCTCTTCTCTTGCATCGGGTGCACATTTACCGCCGTAAAGGCTTATAAGCTCCGGGATGGTAAGGCGTGTTTTAAAAACCTTATATCCGCCTTTTCCGTTTACTGCTCTTACCGATTGATTTTTAACATCCACCGTATGAAGAGGCAGAGAGTACTTTTTTGCAACAGAGCCTGTTGCAACAAGCATTATATCGTTTCCTCCTGCAATATCAAAGTCGCAGTCAGGATATTCCTTTGCAACGCTTTCAATCCCCTCACAAGCCGTCTCCACAGAGGATATATCTACCTTTCTTGTAATAATCTCCGTTTTTATGTTCCGCTTCTTAAGTATTTTATCCAATGCGGAAACCAACGTATTGCAGCTTTTTTCTGCATAGAGAATAACCACCCTCTCAGGGCGCATAAGAATTGCCCCCAAAGCATTGTCAAGGGCTTCATCATCGAAAAATTCTACAATCGTCATAATAAATCATCCTTTGTCAGAAGGGGGTAATACTGCTCATAACATCTGCAACGCGGGAATTTTCCACCCACGCCGCAACAGTCTGGTTTGATGCACCTATGGCACCTGTTAACGCCACCGCTATCCATACAATTACCAGACTTACTGCAAGACCGCACAAAAAGCCTGTCAATGCATTGATTTCACTTAATACAGGCAGCTTTACCACCGTCTCTAAAACACGTGTCATAAGAGAAATGATAATCTTTGTTGCAGCAATCAGAAGAATAAAGGTTATTATATTAATAATAACTCTTGTAACAGTCTCCGCAAGAGACTGTGTAATGCTCTCTACAGCACCTGTGCCCGCTTCTCCGATTGCCTTTTTTATAAAATCGGGCAATGCATCAATCGCCTCAAAATCTTCAGGATTTGCTTCAACCACAATATTTTCGCTTACAATTTTCTCTAAATTTTCAGGGAGAGGTGTTGTATATATAAAATCTCCTACCTGAGGGTACAGAGACGATGCCACAATAACAGACAGCACAACAGAGCCGAGACTCAGTATTGCACGCATACCGCCTCTTTTCATCATCACAAGCGAAAATATAAGTATAAAAGAAACACATACTATATCAAAAACCATAAATTTTCCCCTTCTATCTTACAACAGTAGTGTTACCGCCGGCAAATATAAGAGCCGTGCTTCCGTTTGCAAAGGGAATAGCGCACTTTACAGGCGACGATACTTCAAAGGATTTCCTTATTTTGCCGTTAGGCTTCACAACATCCAATACCTTGCCGTGCGCCACACCTATGCAGGTGTTGTTTACAGACAAATGCTCAATCTTATCTTCAAAGGCAACACTTCCCCGAAGATATGCATTTTTATCATAAATTTCAAGCACACTGCTTCCTACAGGTGCGCCCTCTGCTCCGTCAAAAGCAAGAGCTACTGTATCATCTGTGGAAATATCGGCATGGTTTAAAGTTCTGCCTTCAAATTTTACCTCCCCTGCTTTTGCGCAGTCAGAGCGGTAAAAATCAACTCTGTCATTCCCAAGACATACAAAGGAGCCGTTCTTGTTAAAATGCACACCTACATAAAGCGTGGATTCCACAAAGAACTCACTCTGTGCATCAACACGGTTGAATTCTGCCAGCACCACATTGCTTCCGGGGGTAGAGAGGTTAACATTTGCCTCTATGACAATAAGCTTTCTGTTGTTTGCACTTATATCCATGTCGATAAATGTATTCTTTGAAATTTTGTAACGGTATATTGCTTCTCCGTTTTTATGGTAAACGGTTATAACACCGTTATAACCCGTCTCTTCGGTTGCAACGGCAAAAAATCCGTTCACATTTGTAACAACGGATATAACTCTTCCCGTACATTCAACCTCAGATACCACTTCGCCTTCCTTATAAAGCCTTGCAACTCTGCCCTTATAATCAGCTGCCACACAATATTTTCCCTTTGCATGCATAATAGGGTCAGAAAGCATAAAGTTACCCTTTGTTGCAATATTCGCATTGGAATCAAGCACAGTAAAATTACCGCCTGACACAATGCCCACATAATCACCTACAGGCACAGGCTCCCCCTTCATAGTAGAACCGAAAGCCGATGCGGATGAAGAGTTTACACCTAAAACTATGCGCTCACTGTCATCATTTATGCTCCTTGATTCATAAATCTGAAAAACAGCAATCACAACGAAGAACAAAAGCACCAGAAGAAGCAGTCCCGTTATGATTGTTTCTTTGATTTTCACCTTTTTAGCCATCTGTATCCTTCCTTTTAATATACAACTTCTTCAAGTCTTAAACCCTGGGGAGGTGCCGTAACACCGCCTAAGGTGCGGTCCTTTTCTTCAAGGATTCTCGCCACCTCATCCACAGTAAGCTTTCCGTTACCCACATAAACAAGAGTGCCCACGATAATTCTCACCATGTTATACAAAAATCCGTTGGCTGTAGCGGTAATAGTAATAAGGTTTCCGTCCTTTTCGACCTCCACCCTCTTAAGATTTCTCACAGTGGTCTTTGCACTTGACCCCGACGCCATAAATGCGGTGAAGTCCTTTTCACCAACCATGCTTTCAGCCGCTTTTTTCATTGCATCCACATCAAGCTTTATGGGATAATGCCACACAAACCTCGACAAAAACGGGTCATTATGCTCGCAATTAAGTATCCTGTAGCGGTATGTCTTTTCCTTCGTGTGGTAACGTGCGTTAAATCCGTCCTCCTCAAGAGTACAGTCAACCGCCCTTATATCCTCGGGCAGCTGCTGGTTTAACACAAGAGGTATCTTATGTACGGGAATAGAGGTCTCGCATTTAAAGTTTGACACGTGCATCAATGCGTGAACCCCCGCATCTGTCCTCGAGCATCCCGTAACAGTAATTTTCTTTTTCATCACCTTTTCCAGAGCATCCTCAAGTATCTCCTGTATGGTTATACCGTTAGGCTGACGTTGCCAGCCGTGATACTCCGTGCCGTCATATTTCAATGTGAGCTTTAAATTCATAACAAAAATCCCACCGTATGATAAATTACTGTAAAGGCAAGAAGTGCACCCATAAAAATGTATGCAATCCAATCGCCTTTTTTATATTCAAGCCTTTTATAGCTTGTTCTGTTCACTCCGCCTGTATAGTTGCGGCATTCCATAGCCATTGCCAGATCGTCCGCCCGCCTGAAGGCACTTACAAAAAGCGGTACAAAAAGCGGTATCATGCCCTTTATTTTTTTTGTCATACCGCCGCTTTCTATGTCGTTACCCCTTGCCGCCTGCGCCTTTATGATTTTATCCGCTTCTTCCGTAAGAGTGGGGATAAACCTTAAAGCTATGCTCATCATCATAGCAACCTCATGAGAGGGAAATTTAACCTTTTCCAGAGGCTTAAGGAGCTTCTCTATACCCGTAGTAAGTACAGTCGGCGATGTGGTAAGAGTCAAAAGGGTGCTCACCGTCACCAAAAGTATAACTCTCAGCATCATGCTTACTGCAAGATACACCGACTCTTCTGTTACCTTCAGTACAAAAAAGCTGAAGATAACCCTCTCTCCTCCGCCCATAAAAACATTTATAAGAGCGGTAAATACAACTAAAAGCCACACAGGCTTCATTCCCTTTAAAATGTAGGATAGCTCCACCTTTGACAGTATGATAATAAGACAGGTAACCGTTATGGCAACTGCATATTCTGCCAAAGAGGATGCCATAAATATCACAACCATCATAACCGCAAGCGATATTATCTTACACCTTGGGTCAAGAGAGTGTATAAAGGATTTTGTATTATAATATTGTCCTATCGTAATATCCCTTAACATTACATTATCCTTTCAGTTTATCGTAAATTGCCCTGAATGCTTCCTCAACGGTCAGTACGGCATCGGTAAAGCTGTGCCCCTTTTCATTAAGCTGCGCAATAAGTCTTGCCACCTGAGGCACATCAAGTCCTGCCTCCAGTAAAAGCTCACGCTCACCGAAAACCTCTCTCACACCGCCCGAGGTTATACATTTGCCCTTATTCATTACCATAACCTTGTCTGCATACAGTGCCACATCGTCCATACTGTGGCTCACAAAAATTATGCTTTTACAGAATGTCCCCTTTATTTTCACAAGCATATCAAAAAGCTTGTCTCTGCCTTCAGGGTCAAGACCTGCCGCAGGCTCGTCAAGTATAAGCACCTCAGGCTCCATTGCAAGTATACCCGCAATGGCAACTCTCCTCTTTTCGCCTCCCGATATTTCAAAAGGCGAAAGATTTTCAAATTCTTCACCAAGTCCCACAAGTCGCATGGCTTCTCTTGCCCGCCTGATGCATTCATCCTCCGTGCACCCCATATTTTTCGGTCCGAAAGAGATATCCTTTATAACGCTTTCTTCAAAAAGCTGATGCTCAGGGTACTGAAAAACCAATCCTACCTTCCCCTTAAGGGCGCTTATAGGACTTTTTGCTTCAGTTATATCCTCACCCTTAAAAAGCACTCTTCCGCTATTGGGTCTGAGAAGACCGCTCATAATCTCCAGAAGGGTGGATTTACCTGACCCTGTATGACCTATTATCCCCCACATTTCCCCTTCCTTTACCTTTAAGGAAACATCATCAAGAGCAACATTACCTCCGGGGGAATTATCTTTATATGTGTAACTGATATTTTCCAATTCAATCAATTCTGTCTCTCCCTTAAAAGGGCATCAATAGCATCTGCGCACTCCTTAGTGCGGAGCATACCGCCCTTTATGCCAACTCCATTTTTCTTCAAAAGGTTTACAAGCCTTGTCACCTGAGGCACATCAAGTCCTCTTGATGTAATTTCATCAACCTTTGAAAAAACCTCTTCAGGTGTGCCGTCATTTACAATTTTCCCCTTATCCAGCACTATAACCCTGTCACATTTAGCCGCCTCTTCCATAAAATGGGTTATAATGATAACCGTTATACCCATCTCAGAATTAAGCTTTTTAATGGTTTCCATAACCTCTTTTCTGCCTTTAGGGTCAAGCATGGCAGTAGGCTCGTCAAAAACTATGCACTCACTCTCCATTGCAATAACCCCTGCAATGGCAACTCTCTGCTTCTGTCCGCCCGAAAGAAGATGCGGCTGAGCATTTTTATATTCATACATCCCCACCGCACGAAGTGCATCATCAACCCTTTTATGCATTTCATCAAAAGGCACGCCTAAATTTTCCAACCCGAAGGCAACATCCTCACAAACGGTTGTCGCAACAATCTGGTTATCGGGATTTTGAAAAACCATACCCACGCTTTTTCTTATATCAGAAAGCTTTTTTTCGTCATCCGTGGGAGTTTCATTTACATAAACCTTGCCCTCATCAGGTATAAGCACAGCATTAAAATGCTTTGCCAGGGTGGATTTACCTGACCCGTTTCTTCCCAGAATTGCAACAAAACTTCCCTTTTCAATATTAAGATTTATATTATCCAGAACTTTTCTTCCTTCGCCCTCTTCATTTTTATAAACGAAGGTAACATTTTCGCATCTAAGCATTAAAACCCCTCTTATTCAGCCTTTTCCCATCTTGCAGTAGCACCGCAGGGCAGATAAATACCGCTTGAAACAGGCAATCCTATTTCATCTGCAGTAACCCTTCCCTGAGGAAGTGCCAATTCTAAAATATTTTTCATAACCGCAGGCTGAAGACCTGTTGTATAGGAATTTATAAGGAAAAATACAGGATCGTCAGATAACAAAAGAGCACATCTTTCCACAAAATCCCACAGGCATTCTTCTAATTTCCACACTTCGCCGCCGGGACCGCGTCCGTAAGAGGGAGGGTCCATAATAATGGCATCGTATTTCTTGCCTCGTCTGATTTCTCTTTCAACAAACTTCATGCAGTCATCTACAATATAACGGATATAATTATCTTCAAGGTGGCTTGACTGAGCATTTTCCTTCGCCCAGGCAACCATACCCTTTGATGCATCAACATGGCACACATTTGCTCCCGCCGCAGAACACGCAACAGTTGCACCGCCTGTGTATGCAAAAAGGTTCAATACATTGGCACCCGGTCTCTTCTTTAACTTTTCAGCCATCCAGTCCCAGTTTACAGCCTGCTCAGGGAAAAGACCCGTATGCTTAAAGCCCATCGTCTTTATATTGAAGGTAAGGTGCTTATAGCTTATCTCCCATCTGTCGGGAGTTTTTCTTACATAATCCCAGCTTCCGCCGCCTGTGGAGGCTCTGTTATATACAGCATTTGCATTCTTCCATGCATTTTCATTGCACTTTTTCTTCCATATAACCTGAGGGTCGGGACGGGAGAGAATAACATTACCCCATCTTTCAAGCTTCATTCCGTCACAGGTGTCTATACATTCATAATCCTTCCAGTCTTCACATGCCCACATGAGTATTCCTCCAAAATTTTAATCTGCACAATACATCTATTATATTGTACATTAAAAGATATCTTTCGTCAACCAAAACTCTCTTTACAAATCAAAATCCTTGTTGTATAATGCACCTGTAGTCTGTTTACTTAAGAGGTAAATATTATGTCTTCTAATACAAACACAGAAAATATTTTAAATGTTATAATGAATATGGGCAAGGAAATGCTCATGTGCGGTGCCGAGGTCAATCGTGTGGAGGATACAATTTCCCGCCTTTGCGCAGCATACGGGCTTGATAATTCCAACATCTTTTCCATTACCAGTCTTATTCTGGTAACCGTTAAGGACTCCGAGGGTAAAAGCTATATTCAGTCAAGGCGCATAGCAAGCTATGTATTTAATTTTTACCGTCTGGAAGAGCTGAATGCACTTTCCCGTACAGTCTGCAAGACCACCCCTTCAGCAGAGGATTTTCAGGTAATGCTTGACGAAATTATAAAAAGCAGCCACTTTTCCAAGCGGTTGCGCCTTATAGGCTTTATTCTTACATCAGGTGGTTTTTGTTTGTTATTCAAGGGTTCCTTTGCGGATGCTCTGTTCGCCGCATTGATTTCCGTTGCAATTTTTCTTATAGAAAGGCTCTTTACCCGCTTTGCAATCAATGGCATGTTCTACAACTTCATATCTGCTCTTTTTGCAGGTGTTAGCGCAGTTTACATTTCATCAATGGGCATCGGCGCTCATCTTGATAAGATTATGATAGGCAATATCATGCTTCTTATCCCGGGGCTTATGCTTACAAACGCAATCAAGGATATGATGAACGGTGATACCATGGCAGGCTTTTTGCGCTTTTGCGAAGCACTTTTAACCGCCCTTGCAATTGCCATAGGCTTCTGGTTTGCAATGATTGTTACGGGGGTGTTATCATGGTAGAAAATATCGTTCTTGTTTTAGCTTCCGTTGTAGGAACGGTGGGTTTTTCTCTTATGCTGCGCCTCAGGTGGGAGCGCATTCCGGTAATTGCCGTTTCTACGGCAATGTGCTATTCCATATATCTTCTGTGTGTCAATATCGGAGCAGCCGATTTCATGGCAAACTTCATTGCCGCTCTTTTTGCCGCCTTTGCCTCCGAATTTCTGGCAAAGCGCATAAAGGCACCTGTAACGGTGTTTCTTACCCCCACAATACTTCCTCTCGTCCCCGGTTCAAGCCTCTATTACACAATCGAAGCATTTTTCCGCGGCGAATTGCGCAACACGCTTATTCATTTTTCAGCATTAGGCAGAACAATCGGCGCAATTCTGTTAGGTATCGTAATTGTAAATACAATAATGAAGTGCATCAGAAATTATACACTATTAAAAAATCCTCGTTGAATAATCAACGAGGATTTTTTATTCAGGACACCATTTCCAGCCTCAGCTTATCTGCAATCATAGCTATGAACTCACTGTTGGTCGGCTTGCCCTTTGCATTATTGACCGTATAGCCGAAAAGCGAATATAATTCCTCCTCACTGCCTCTTACACAGGCAACCTCAATTGCATGGCGTATTGCCCTTTCAACTCTTGAGGGCGAGGTGTTATGCTTTTGTGCAACCTTGGGATAAAGCTGTTTTGTAACAGCATTTATAAGCTCAGTATCATTTATGCTCATAATAATTGCATCTCTCAGGTACTGATATCCCTTTATGTTTGCAGGCACGCCCACCGCATGAATTGTATTTGTAACAGATATTTCAAGTGTTCTTTCCGAAGGACGAGCCGAAGCGTACTTTACAGACTCCCCTCTCTTGATTCTTCCCTTCTTGCATAAAAGATTTATCCGCTCACGAAGAAGCTCTGATTCAAAGGGCTTTATCATAAAATAGTCCGCACCCATATCAAGGCAGGTGGCACAGATGGTATCGTTTACATTCTCCATCATCATTATAACCACAGGTCTTTTACCGCCCTTTTGTTCATTGAGCCTTGTCAACACACCAATCCCGTCAACCTTAGGCATTATAACATCCAGTAAAAGCACATCCGCTTCCTTTTCATACACCTCACGTACTGCACCTTCACCGTCACCAAGCTCTCCTACTACTCTGATATCCTTTTCGTTTTCAAGGCTCTTTATAATACCTTCTCTTACCTCTCTGTTGTCATCACATACAACTACTTTAATAATGTTTTCCATTATACTTCAATCCTCCTGTAAAAATTTGGTAATTTTCTCTGTGGGTATATATTACCATTTATTTACAGTTTTATCAAGCATTTATTTTAAAAAAATTGGAAATTTTTTCCTTTCTTTTTCTACAAACTTTTCTCGGAGAAACAAAAAAGCTCGCTGATGCGAGCTTTTTATACTATAATTTTAAAATATTCCCAAAGCTTTAAGCAGAAGAATTGTCATAACAACAGGGGCAACAAACTTAACGATTACCACAAACAGACCTTTTCTTCCAAACCTTTCACCGTTTCTCTGGACTTCGTCAATAACCCACTTGGGCTTTACAACCCAACCGATAAGAATACATGTCATAATAGTAATAACAGGCATAATAACACTGTTACTTACATAGTCAGCCAGATCAAGAAGCTGACCCACAGTTCCGTTTGGAAGAGCAAGCTCAAAGTAGAATACATTGTAGCCCATGCAGATAACAACTGCACCGATTGTGGTAAAGGTTGCAACAAGCAGGCTCATCTGCTTACGTGTCTTTTTGAAATATTCCATACAGCTTGCAACAACTGTTTCCATAATCGAAACAGAGCTTGTAAGTGCCGCAAAAGCAACCATAAGGAAGAACAGAAGACCTACAATGCTTCCTGCCGCGCCCATGTTTTCAAAAACCTTAGGAAGTGTTACAAACATCAAGCCTGCACCTGCAGTTTCTTTCATCTGCTCTGCGCCGAAGAACACGCACACAGCAGGCACAATCATCATACCCGAAAGGACTGCAACCAATGTATCGAAAACCTGAATCTGAGTTGTGCTCTTGTTAAGGTTTATATCTTTCTTAACATAAGAACCGTAGGTAATCATAATACCCATTGCAACAGAGAGGGAATAGAACATCTGATTCATTGCGTCAAGAACAACATTCATGAAGCTTGAAAGTGTCAGTCCTTCAAAGTTGGGCACAAAGTATATTGCCGCACCCTCAAGACCTGTTCTTCCCGATACAGGGTCAACAAGGAAGAGCGAATAAATTGCAATGCCAAAAATCAAAAGTAAAAGTGCAGGCATAACAACCTTTGAAAACTTTTCAATACCCTTTTCAACACCTGCATATACGATAACAGCCGTTATTGCAAGGTAAATAAGCATAAACACAACAGGTGCAACAGGCGCTGTGATAAAGGATGTAAAAAATCCGTCAGAAGCAACCCTGTCTCCGTTGAATGTTACGTATTCGGCAAAATACTTTAAAATCCAACCGCCGATAACCGTGTAATATGTCATGATAACTGCCGGCACAAGAAATGTGAGATGTCCTACCCACTTCCATTTTTTACAGATTGCACCATATGCATTACCTGCATTCATGCCTGTCTTTCTGCCGATTGCTATATCAGTCATTAAAAGTGCAAAGCCGAAAAGCAATACGAGGGCAATATAAACCATAATAAAAAGTCCGCCGCCGTGCTTTGCCGCAAGGTTCGGGAATCTCCATATATTACCCAAACCAACGGCACTTCCTGCCGCCGCAAGAACGAAACCTATCGAGCCGGAAAAACTGCTTTTTTTCTGTTCCATGTTCTCTCTCCTAACTTTATAAAACTACAGTTTGGTATTATATCACACCATTTTCCAAAAATCAACAAAAACCGTACTCTTTATTGACTTATTTTAAATTGTGCCATATAATTATTCTATCCCTAATTTCAGGACAAAAGGACGCTTAATATGTTAAAAAACAAAAACCTTTACCATACATTAACCGTTATAATGGCTCTTGCCCTCCCTACCATGCTTGAACAGCTCATGCAGACGGCAGTACAGTATATTGACACTGCCATGGTGGGCACCTTAGGCACTCATGCAACTGCGGCAGTAGGCAGTACGGTTACCATAAACTGGCTTATAAGCAGTACAGTATCAGCCTTGGGTGTCGGCTTTTTGTCACACCTTGCCCGTTCATTAGGCGCAAAGGAAGAGGCTAAAGCCAAAAGAATTGCAATGCAGGCAACACTGTGTTGTTTGATTGCAGGCATATTTTTCACACTCGTTACAACCCTTCTTTCTCCCTTTGTGCCCGTTTTTCTGCAGGTTGACCCCGAGATTCATTCTCTGACATCAACCTACTTTCTTATTTTGTACCTGCCCATGCTCTTTCGCTCTGCCACAATAATTTTCGGCACGTTGCTCCGTGCCTCGGGCGACAGTAAAACACCTATGTATGCAGGTATTCTTACAAATATCATTAACATTATTTTAAATTTCTTCCTCATATTCCCTTCACAGGTGGTAAATATAGCAGGTTTATCAATTTTTATTCCCCGTGCATCCTTAGGCGTAATCGGCGCAGCTCTTGCATCGGCAATCTCCTTTGTTATAGGCGGCTTGTACATAACTGTGGCATTTTTCAATCACAAGACCATATCCCCACGCAAGCTTCCCTTTAAATTTGATAAAGCAATTTTAACGCCTTGCTTAAAAACCGCCTTCCCAAATATGCTTCAGCGCTTTGCCACAAGCTTAGGATATGTTGTTTTTGCATCTTTAATCAATTCCTTAGGTCAGATTTCTACCGCAGCAACCACAGTTGCCAACACGGTGGAATCACTGTTTTACATCCCCGCCTATGGCATGCAGACAGCCGCAGCAACCCTTTCAGGCAATGCAGCAGGTGCCGGCAACAGAAAGAAGATGAAGGAGTATACCTCGCTTATTTTAATAACCGAGTTTTCCTTAATGGTTATTTCGGGTGCAATGCTTTTTATATTTGCTCCAAACCTGTCCTCTCTTTTCTCAGAGGATACCAAGGTTATAGCCCTTTCCTCATTTATCCTGAGGATGGTTGCTCTGTCCGAGCCCTTCTACGGAGTCTTTATCATAATCGAAGGCATTCTTCAGGGTGTTGGCGAAACTGTTTACCCTTTAAAAATCAACCTTCTGGGCATGTGGATAATCCGAAATGCGGGTACCTTTATCTGTATTCATGTTTTTTCTCTCGGACTTGTTGCTGCATGGGGTTGCATGATAGCACACAATATGCTTTCGTTTATACTGTTTGTAATTTATTATTTAAAAGGGAATTGGAATCCTCTTAATGAAAGGAAATAACATAATGGCAGAAATTATTCATATAACAGAATTTTCAGACCCTCGACTTGACGTATATGCACGTCTTACCGAGGCACAGCTTTTAAACCGTGAATTTCCTGCGGAAGGTCTTTTTATTGCAGAAAGTCCCAAGGTTATCGACCGTGCACTGAATGCAGGCTTTATCCCCGTTTCCATTTTGGTTGAAACAGGTTGCATTAAGGGTGAAAGTGAAGATATTATAAACCGTGTCGGCGATATCCCCGTTTTCACTGCTCCTATGGAGGTATTAAAAAACCTCACAGGCTATCTTTTAACCCGTGGTCTTCTCTGCGCAATGCGCCGACCTCTTCTTCCCTCGTTTAAGGATATTATCACCGATACAAACCGCATCGTAATATTGGAGGATGTTATGAATCCTACCAATGTAGGTGCCATCTTCCGTTCTGCGGCGGCAATGGGTATGGATGCAGTAGTTTTAACCCCCGGTTGTTCCAATCCTTTATACCGCCGAAGCGCACGTGTCAGCATGGGCACAGTTTTCCAGATTCCGTGGACAATCCTCCCTTCATGGGATGATGATATAAGAGCCACGCTTAAAGAAATGGGCTTTAAAATTGCCGCTATGGCACTTAGCGACGATTCTGTTTCAATTGACGATACCAACCTGAAAAGCGAAGAAAGGCTCGCAATACTCTTAGGCACCGAAGGCGACGGACTAAGAGAGAGCACAATATCTGACTGTGACTACACGGTAAAAATACCAATGTACCACGAAGTAGACTCATTGAATGTAGCCGCCGCTTCCGCAGTAGCCTTCTGGGAATTAAAAAAACGCTGAAAGCTTTCAGCGTTTTTTAATTCCCCTCACTTGCTTCCAGCATATTCTCAATAAATATCCCGTACCCACGTGTGGGGTCATTTACAAGCACGTGGGTTACCGCACCAATTAGTTTTCCGTCCTGTAAAATCGGGCTACCGCTCATTCCCTGAACAATTCCGCCTGTTTTTTCAATAAGCCTTTCATCCGTCACCTGTATAACAAGACCCTTTGATGGGTTTTTTGTATTTTTTGAAACCTTAAGTATTTCAATCTCATATTCCTCAACCGTCTTACCGTCAAGGCTTGTCCGTATATGGGCAACGCCTTTTTTTATTTCGCTTTTGTGTCCTGTCTCTACCATTTCTCCTTGGGGCATATGGGTGAGATTGCCGAAAATTCCTTCCTTCTCATTTTTTGTAATATTACCAAGCACCTTAGCATTTGACAAAAATACACCCTTCATCTCACCGGGCACTCCCTTTTCACCCTTCTTGATTTCACCTATTGCACATTCCTCCACGCTGCCCTCTTTAACGGTAAATTTTACCCCTGTATCAGAGTCCGACACGCCATGCCCCAATGCACCATAGCTCATATCCTTCGGGTTCATATATGTCAGCGTACCTACCCCCGCAGTACTGTCACGGACCCAAAGACCAATTCTTTTAACATTGTCATATTCCGAAACCTCAGGCGTAAGGGTAACATTTTTCACTCCGTCGCCTGTCTGTATACCAAGGGTTACTTCACCGTTTATCTCTTCAATTCTTTTCGAGAATTCTTCAGGACTTCCCACCTTCTCTCCGTTTAAGCTGACTATAACATCCCCCTCTTTAATGCCCGCTTCCTCTGCAGGCGACTTTCCCTTTGAATTAACTCTTCCCACCGCAATAACAATTAAAGAATCGGCATACAGCCTTATGCCGATAGAACTGCCGCCCACTATAACCTTTTCATCCTCTAATACCCTTACCGTCACATTCTTATAAGGTATCCCGAACAGAGAAAGCGATGCCTCATAGTCCCCCGCCTTTCGGGGGACTATAGCATCATGCAATGTTTCAATGTATTCATTATTTATGCTGAGGTTGGTTATATCATCCCGTTTCCAGCTTCTGTCCTTATACAGAATTACTCTGTCAGGCAGGCTGATATATCCTGCTATCATTGAAACCAACAATACCGTAAGGCAAAGTGATGTTATAATTCTTCTCTTTCGCATACAAAAACCCCTTTTTTATGGTATGTACTCATCAAGGGGCAAAAAGGTGTAGCCTGCCTCACGTGCCGAATCAATAATCCTGCCCAGCGCCTCTGCGTTATCTCTGCTTACTGCATGTAGCAGTATAACGCACCCGGGGTGTATGTTTTCTATTGTTTTATTATATGCATAATCCGCTCCTCTCGTCTTATCACGGTACCAGTCATCATAAGCAAAGGACCAGAAAACACTTTTGTAACCTAAGTTATTTATCACATCAAGGCACTTTTCACTGTATACTCCCTCAGGCGGGCGAAAATATTTCATATGCTTTTTATATTTTACGTAATATGCCAAATCCAATCCCAGCAATTCCTCTTCTATCTTTTTTTCATCAAGAGCTGCCACAGACGGATGGCTCATTGTATGGTTTCCCACTTCATGCCCCTCATTAACCATTCTGTCAATAAGCTCACCTTCGCTTTTAAAATAATCCCCTGTTATAAAAAATGTAGCCTTAACATTCTTTTCCCTTAATGTGTCAAGAATTTTCCCTGTCTGCCCGTTTTCATAACCCTCGTCAAAGGTCAGGTATAAATATTTTTGCTCATCAGTGCCCATATATATACATCCGTATTTATCCATCGTTGCCTTTTGCGCATCTGTAAACACAGGTCTGTCGGGCAGATTTCTTCTCATTCCCCAGCTTTCCTTTTTCTCTGAAGGTGTATTCTGAGAAAAAGTTTCCATTATTTTTATATCTTTGGTGCACCCTGACAAACACAAAACTAAAATCAAAATAAAAATTTTAAACAAAAAACCACCCCGTATATAATACGGAGTGGTCGTCTTTTTTATTCTTATAATTACTTGGAAAGATTCTTCCACCATGCCCAGATTGTAGGAGCAACGAAAAGGGAAGAATATGCACCGCAAACGATACCAACAATGATGGGAAGAGCAAATTCCTGAATGGAAGATACACCCAATACGAAGAGGGCACCGATTGTGAAGAGTGTTGTAAGTGAAGAATAAAGAGTTCTTGTGTAGCTTGTTGTGATAGCATTGTTTGCCTTTTCATCCCAAGTAGCCTTCTTGCCAAGCATTCTGTTATTTTCACGAACACGGTCAAATACAATGATTGTAGCGTTGATGGAGTAACCGATAATTGTAAGAACGGCTGCAACAAAGCTTGTGTTCATTGTAAACTGGAAAACAGAGTAGAAACCGAACATCAATACAACGTCGTGTGCAAGAGCGATAACTGCGCAAATACCACTCTTGAAGTCAAATCTCCATGCAATGTAGATAAGCATAAGAACGATTGCAATTAAAACTGCGAGGAATGTATCACCGATAAGTCTTGCACTTGTTGTAGCTGAAACCTTGTCAATGCTGATAGCAGCCTTTTCAAGAGCCTTAACCTCTTCAACTACATCTGTTGCATCTTCAACTGCCACGTCTGTAGCTGTTTCTTCCACGGGAGCTTCGATTGCTTCAACCTCAGCTGTTGCATCTGTAGCATCAAGAGAAACCTCTTCACCGTTGAAGTAAGCAAGAAGTGCATCAACAACTACTTCTGTTTCTTCGTTTGTAAGCTCGCTTGCCTTGATGAATACACCGTCAGCACCGATAGCCTGTACCTGAACGGAAGCATCAGCCTTTGCGCCTGTTACGATAGAAGCCATATCACCCTCAAGTGCGCCGTCATAAACGAAGCCTTCAGGCATATGTTCAATTTCAAATGTTGTACCGCTTGTAAAGTCAATACCAAGGTTAAATCCGAAAAATGCCATTGACAAAATGGAAACAACCACGAGGACAGCGGAAATAGAAAGTAAAATCTTTCTGTAAGAACAAGGATTCTTAAACATTACGCATCCCTCCTTTTAGAAGCACCGTAAACCCACGGATTTCTGATACCAAAACCAACCATAACCTTAAGAAGGAACTTTGTAAGGAAAATAGCTGTAATAAGGCTCACTGCAACACCGATACCGAGTGTGATAGCAAAGCCCTTGATTGTACCTGTACCCAGGAAGTAGAGTACCGCACAAGTGATAAGTGTTGTTACGTTGGAGTCAATAATAGCTGTAAGAGCTCTCTTGAAACCGGAATCAACGCTTGCGCCAACGCTCTTACCGCAGTTGAGCTCGTCCTTGATTCTTTCAAAAATAACAACGTTAGCGTCAACAGCCATACCGATAGAAAGGATAACACCTGCGATCCCGGGAAGAGTAAGAGTTACTCTGTAACCGCCTTCTACAAAGAAGCCTGCCATAACAAGGCATACAATAGAAATATACGCTACAAGAGCAATGTCTGCAACCAGACCGGGCAAACGATATGCAATAAGCATAAATATCATTACAAGAATGATACCGATAAGTGCTGCAAAGAGAGATGTATCAAGCGCTTCCTGACCAAGTGTGGGGCCAACTGCACGAAGCTCTGTATCCTTCAAAGAGAAGGGAAGACGACCGGAGTTGATAACGTCAGCAAGCTCCTTTGCACTGTCCTTATCAAACTGACCTGTGATAATACAGCTGTCAGAATCGATAACTTCACTAACCATGGGCCAGGAATAAGGAATACCGTCAAGAGCGATAATAATTACGTTACCGCCTTCAGAACTTCTTGCAAGAGCCTGTTCTGTAGCAGTCTTGAACGCTTCACGACCTGCGCCTGTAAGAGAAAGTGTTACATAATGACCCTGGTTGCCGTATTCGTCCATGGGACCGAATGTAGCAGTTGCAGTCTGTACGAATTCTTCTGTACCATCCATTACAACGTTACCGTCGATATCCATAAACTGTAATGCAGCAGTCTGACCTATGTAGCTTACTGCTTCATTAGGATCGTCAATGTTGGGGATTTCAACACGAATGCCGTATTCGCCCTGACGGGAAACTGTAGCTTCTGTTTCACCCATACTTGTAAGTCTTACGCGGATAATGTTTTCAGCAGAAGCAACGTCTTCTGCATCAACTGTGCTGAGATCTTCAACATCAGGCTCGAAAACGATTACACTACCGCCTACCAAGTCAAGTCCCTGCTTAACTCCATACTCCGGGTCAAGAACACCGGGAACTCTGAAGCTGCCGATGGATACATCGCCGAATACAACAACAGCCATTGTTGCAATGATAACCATCACCAGCGCAAATGAAATAATATTCTTTGCTTTCATCTGGATTTTCCTCCTTAGATTTGTTTTATAAATCAACCAAATTATATTATATAAATTTTAATGCGTTTAGTCAACACTTTTTTTCATTATTCTTCATCAAGTGCCTCTCTTGCCTTAATGGCAATTGCGCACTCAACTCTCTTCTTTTCCATCTCACATGCAAGAAGATAGGGCTTATTGATATCCTTATTCATGCTTATGGCATTTGCCGCACAACCGCCCGAGCAGTAGAAGCGTGCCCAGCAATCGCCGCAGGGCTCTTTTGTATAGATATTGCTCTTCACAAAGATATCCCTTATATCCATATCAATCCTGCCTTCAAAAACATCGCCCATTTTGTATTTGGGGTCATTTACAAACTGATGACAGGGGTAGATATCGCCCGAGGGAGTAACAGCCGCATATTCATGACCCGCACCGCAGCCTGAAAGCATCTTGTATGCACAGGGGCTTTCGTGCAAATCAATCATATAATGGAAGAAGTTAAACCACTTGCCGTTCTTTCTTGCCTCTAAAATTCTTTCGGCAAGACGGTCGTACTCTTCAAAAATACGGGGCAGGTCCTCTTTTCTGAGAGCGTAATCCTCAGTTTCCTGCGCAACAACAGGCTCAACCGAAATCTGCTCAAAGCCAAGATTTGCCAGATGCATAACATCTTCAGAAAAATCAAGATTATCACGTGTGAAGGTGCCTCTCACATAATAATTTTCCTGATTACGGCTTTCGGCAACCTTAATGAACTTGTCCACGATGGAGTCGTAGCTGCCTGAGCCGTCAACTCTTACTCTTACCTTATCGTGCACTTCTTTTCTGCCGTCAATGGAAAGAACGATGTTACCCATATTTTCATTGATATATTCCATCTTCTTGTCATCAAGGAGCAGTCCGTTTGTTGTAATTGTAAAGCGGAAGTTTTTGTTGTGCTTTTCCCCTTCCTGCTTTGCATACTCGGTAATTTCCTTTACAACCTCAAAATTCATAAGAGGCTCGCCGCCGAAATAGTCAATTTCGATATTTCTTCTTGCACCGCTCTCACGTATTACAAAATCAATTGCCTTCTTACCGACTTCTGCACTCATAATCTCGCGCTTGCCCATGTATTCACCGCCGTGAGCAAAGCAGTAACGGCACCTGAGATTACAGTCGTGTGCAATATGCAAGCACAAAGCCTTTATAACACTCTTCTTTTCCTTATGCGCAACAAGCGCTTTGTAAATATCCTTTGTAAAAAGCTGATTTTTCTCCTTCAGCTCCTTCAATTCCTCCACAGCCTCCATGCACTTTTCATCAGCGCAATCAGCCTTTTTTGCTTCTTCAAGGTTAAAATTACCCTCTTCGTCAAAGAAGTCAAGCATACGGAAGGAAATATCGTCTAAGATATGAACTGTTCCGCTGCAAACATCCAGCGCGCACTTCACACCTAAGGTGTCAAACTTATGTACCATGATTTCATCTCCTATACAACATAAAATCTCAGGAAAAATCCTGAGATTTTATAAGCATTCATAATCCAAATACTCTGCAAAAGCAATAAGAAAAGCGATTATCTGCCTCTCTTACCCTTTTTCTCACACTTCTGGTTTGCAACTGTACAAGATGTCTTACAAGCGCTCTGGCAGGATGTCTGGCATTCGCCGCAGCCACCGTTTTCAACGCTGTTAACAAGGTTAGCTTCATTTAAAGTCTTAACGTGCTTCATAACAATGTCCTCCTTAAATCGGAAATCTCCGAATATAGTATTTTCTGTATTATAGCACATCTTTTGCCCAATTGCAACATTTTTTTCATTATCTTCCCGAAAGATTTATCCCTACCACTCCGCCGGCAATACCTACTGCGAGACAGTATATTACGTTCATTAAAACCGCCTTTGTAAATTCTATTTCGCCAAAGAGAATATAACCTAAAAGATATACAAGAAGCATGTATAATGCTCCTGAAATACCTCCTGTCAGAAATCCCTTTCTTTTTGCCCTTGTTGCAGAAAATAACCCCGCCATAAACACAGAAAAATAATTAAGTACATAAACAGACGGCGTCACCGCCTCCTCGGGAACAGGCGTATAACATACCGCAAGTGCAAGTATTCCCATAAGTACTATTGTAATCAGAAATGCCGTCACCACAGTTTTAAATATGATTTTCAGTGCGGACAAAACATTTCCTTCATGCGTCAGCTCCATCACGTCACCCCTTTTTTACTTTCAATATATTCAAAGGGTTACAATAAATTCCTCCGCTGCCGAAAATAAATTTTTAACCGTTATATTTTCATCATATAAATACTTGCACAATTTTACCGCCTCATCCCTGTTGGGCGAAAAATCATTAATTTCCTGTCTTTCACACGGGGCTTCTATCCCTACATTATACATATCACGGCAAAATTCTTCGCTGTATACCTTTTTCACGTAATAAATGTAATATTTCCTTATTCCGTCCTTTTCAACGGTAAGCTGTCTTTCGTATATCATTTTTTATACCTCCCTTTCGCGGTCAGTATAAAATCCTCATAAACGAAAGTAAACGGACATATATCCCTTGCAACCTTTTTCCAGTTTTTACCTGTAATGAAGTTAAATTTCAACATTATTTATGCAACTTAATGTAACACTTTTGTAACATCTTTGCCGTTTTGTCGGCAAAACCCTTGTCCCTTCCCCCTTTGATTTGTCGTGCACATAAGCGTATCAAATATTCTCCTCCATTATAATCATATCACACTCTTCCGAAAATTGCAATACATTTGTTATGCATACTTTAAAAATCTTTACATATACAATTGTATTACAGGGGTGATATAATGAAAAAATTCAAAATACCTTCAGTACCCTCAACAACAAATAAATGCATCCGCTTTCCCGATGATATTATCGAAAAGGTAGAAAACGCAATTGAAGGGAAAAGCTGTACCTTTACAGCCTTTGTTGTAGAAGCGGTACGTGTCGCACTGGAAAATATTGAAGAAGAAACGGAGCAGTAATCGTTTTACTGCTCCGTTTCTTTATTCGGGTATATTCACTTCTTGTATAATCGGCAATATCATCGGTTTACGTTTTGTTTTTTCATAAATAAATTCACCCAAAGCATTTCTGAGGTTTGTTTTGATAGACGTCCAGTCATTATTCTTTGAGCGGAGTGTATCGTTTATGCTGTCCTCAGCCACCTGCTTCAAAGCTTCCATCAGATCCTCGTTTTCCCTCACGTATACAAAGCCGCGGGATATAATATCAGGGCCTGCCACAAGCTTTTTCTTTGGTGAAAGAGTCAGTGATGCAATAATAATACCGTTCTGTGAAAGATTTTTTCTGTCACGAAGAACAATATTACCTACATCGCCTACACCGTAGCCGTCAACTAAAACCTTGCCTACAGGCACACTGCCCGTAACCTTGCCCTCGTCCATGCCCAATTCCAGCACCTGACCGTTTTCAAGGCGGAAAATTTTATTATCCGCTATACCCATGCTTCTCGCAAGCTCGGAATGCTTGAGAAGATGACGGTGCTCACCGTGAACAGGGATAAAATACTTAGGCTTTGTGAGACCCATAATAATCTTTAACTCTTCCCTGCAGGCATGACCTGATACATGCACCTCCATCAGGGACTGATGTATAACCTCAGCTCCCTTCCTGTAAAGCTCGTTTATAACATTTGAAACAGGCTTTTCGTTACCGGGAATGGGACTTGCAGAAATAATTACCAGATCATCCTTTGTAATCTCAACCTTCTTATGGTCAGAAAATGCCATCCTTGTCAGAGCACTCATAGGCTCACCCTGACTGCCTGTGGTTATAATAACAATCTGATGATTATTGTACTTTCTTACCTCATCAAGGGATATAAGGGTACCCTTGGGTATTTCAAGATAACCCAGGCTTGTGGCAACCTCAATTATATTAATCATGCTTCTGCCGGAAACTGCAACCTTTCGGTTATGCTTAACCGCCGCCGCAATAATCTGGTTAACCCTGTCAACATTACTTGCAAAGGTCGCAACGATAATTCTCTTTTTTGTCTTTTCAAAAATGCTGTCAAACTTTTCTCCGACAGTTCTTTCACTCATGGTATATCCAGGGCGTTCAGCATTTGTGGAATCACTCATAAGCGCCAATACTCCCTGTGTGCCCAGCTGACCAAATCTTGCAAGGTCAATCATCGTACCCTGAATGGGGGTACAGTCAATCTTGAAGTCGCCCGTATGCACAATAGTACCTGCAGGTGTCTTTATTGCCACACCTGCCGCATCGGAAATAGAATGGTTAACTCTTAAAAATTCAACGCTGAAATTTTTCGATACACTTATAACATCGCCTGCATTAACCCTGTTAAGCTTTGATACAGACAATCTTCCGAATTCCTTGAGCTTCTGTTCAATAAGACCAATCGCCATTCTCGTTCCGTATACAGGTACATTGATTTCATTCAAAAAGTACGGTATACAACCGATATGATCCTCGTGTCCGTGTGTGATGAAAAGTGCTTTCACCTTATCCTGATTTTTAATCAGATAGGTGATGTCCGGAATCACCGCATCAACACCGGGCATATCCTCATCGGGAAAGGCCATGCCGCAGTCGAGTACGATTATTTCGTTGCCATACTCGAACACAGTAAGGTTCTTACCGATTTCCCCAAGGCCACCGAGAGGAATAACCTTTATTTTGTTTTTCTTTGCCATAATAGCCTCCATTTCTTATTATTGCCGTTCAATCAATCTACATAAGTATATCATTTTTTTAATTAAAAGTCAACTTGACTTTATATCATATATTCATACATATAAGATTATTCCTGTTTTCCCTTTTCTTAAACACAAAAGAGGCTGTTTTCAGCCAATGTCATTAAGTTAGCATTTTGTATTTTCAGCCATTTCGGGACTGTCCCAACAAAACCTCACAAGGTTTCTTTGGTTTGTCGTCTCCCGACGAACCAAAGGGGGACTGTCCCAAATGGCTTTTCCTGACTTAATGGCATTGGTTTTCAGCCTCTTTTACATCATTTATTATTTATTATAATTTTTTTGTTTTCTGTATCGGTTATAACCTCAACATTTTCAACATAATTGAGAAGCGGTGCTATTTCAACAATAATTTCTCCGTTTTCAACATAGAACTCAGCATTTGTAAGATTCAGCTCTTCCCCTGCCGAAATCGTTGTTTCGCCCTCAGTAACGCTTGCTCCGCTTTCCTTTATTGTCAGCCTCACCTTGCCCTCGATTTCATATTCATACTCTGCACCCAAAGCATCAAGCACGCCTCTTGCCTCGCAGAGCACACCTGTTGCAGTATCGGGACGGTATGCATCGCTCTTTAAGGAAAGCTCTTTTCCGTTTACCCAAACCGAGTAAACATCCTTTTCCTTTATTTCAGTTACTTCCCACTTCTGGCTCATGGCACCGTCGGGCGCATTTTGCACAATTTTCCCGTCCTTCACATCCATCACAAGGTCTGAACACAAGGATACAATAGTTATACTGCCGTCAGCTCCGTATTCAAATCTCCACTTCTGGTTGTCTCCCGAATTGGATGCGTATACGATAAGCGCTTTCCCTTCCTCTTTTGAAAGACCGGGCACATCAATGCAAAGATTACTACCCACATCTCTTAAATTATAAGCTTCGTTACCCACAAGAGATAATTTCCAGTTGTTTTCATGCTCCGTCAGCGCAAGCTTGCCCTCTGTAACCGCAAGATATTTACCGCTTTCGGCATTTCTGATTGTGCAAAGCTTAAATTCATCATTCTTTGTGCGCACCGAAGCAGTTTTCATGTTTTCCCTTGTAAAATTGTCAATAAGGGCTTCCTTCCCTGTCTCGTGCACGTTAACAGGCTTTGCCTGCTGACGCAACCGGCTCATACCGCCCTTTGTTTCAAAGGGAACCGATGTAACAGTAATGCTGGCATCGGGCAGTCCCTCAGCCTTTGCCGTAAGCGTAAAGCTTCCCGCTTTTGTGCTGCTTCTTACGAACACTCTGTTTCTTCCGCACTCTGCAAAGCAATAGTTTTTATGAATTACACTGGTTTCATCAAAGGTACCCGAGTTGTATCCTCCCAGAAATACTCCTTCGCCTTCAAATGTAAAATCAAGTCTGTCATAGCTGAGAGGACAGACATTTCCGTTTTCATCAACAATCTCCACATCAATATAGCATACATCACTGCCGTCAGCTCTTAATCCCTCAGGACCCGTTACAGGTGTAAGTCGGATTTTCGCTTTTTCGCCCACCGTATCAATTCTGTCGGTAGCAATAACCTTTCCTTCACTGCTGTATGCAATTGCACTTACGTAGCCTGACTGTGTAACGTCAATGCCGGGAAACTCAAAAACAAATGTATCACGGGGCATTTTGCATTCGCCTGCCAATGCTCCGTTTACGTAAAGCTCTATTCTGTCACAGTATTCCGAGCCTATAACATAAACCGTTTTATCAGTAGGGTCACGGCGTAAAACTGTGTCATTATACTCCCAATAGGTCCCGTTAAAGGTCTTATCGTTGTAGTTGTAGTTTTCCTCTGTATTCTCGGGATAATTCCAATGCCCTACAATATGTATCTTGTCGCTGTTTTCCTGCATTGCCTGTACGGCATAAAAGCATTCCTTTTCAATTCTCACAGGGTCAACACGTCCTGTTGTTCTGCAGTTTTCGCTTCCCGCATTTCTGCCGTGCATGTTGGAATCCGACCATACCATCATGGCAGAGCCCGAGTAATAATCATTCCCCGTGCTTCCTCCTACACGGTTATGGTAAAAATATCCGTACCCGTCAGCCTCACTTGCAAGGGTTACACTCATTTCCTCCTGTGTTAAATCCCACACATCGTAGCCATCGGTTTTTTTCGCACCTGCTCCCAGCCACTTATTCACATAGTCAAAATCAGGAGGTGAAAAATCATCCCACACACGTCTGGGCGCTTCGTCACGCTTATATTCCGTTTCAATAATAGGCATATGTCTGCCCGCTTCGTACATGCTTGCCTTTGCGGCTGAATCATAGCGGTAAATCATTGTTCCCACCCATTCTGCCGCCTTTATCTGCTCAACGCTTGTAATGCTTCTTGAACCCATAAATTTACCGCCGTAAGGGTCAAGAAGATTTTTCATATCGGTCATTTCCTGCATATGCTCAGCACTTATTGCCGCATTGCCTGCTTCATAAAAAATTACCGAAGGTGAATTCCTGAAATATATAATAGCGTCACGCATTGCCTCCATGCGCATATCCCAGCTTCTGCCGGAGGTATCCCCCTCCTTGTCCCCGGCAGGGCATACCGATACAACGCCGTATTTATCGCCCGAGCGGATTGCCACAGGCTTGGGGGTAACATGCATCCAGCGGATAAAATCAGCACCCGATTTTCTCACAAGCTGCATATCAAAATCCGTAAGCCAGTCGTTTGCAACACCTATAACTGCCCATTCATTGGTTGAGCGCTGTGCATAGCCCTTCAGATATGTGCTCTCTCCGTTTATTAAAAGACCGCCCTTTTCAATATCAAATTTAACCTCTCTGAAGCCTGTTGTTTTCTTCTGACAATCAACTGCTTCTCCGTCAATTACAAGATAAGTGTAAACATCATACAGATAAGGCTCGTCAATGCTCCAGAAATTGATATTCTCCACTTTTTCACAAGCTTCAACATATGTAACCTCTACCGTATCTGCATTTGTAGGCACAGGGTTTTCGCTGTATGCATCACGGGGTACTACCGAGCTGTACACAACCCCCTTATCCTCTGCACTCTTAACCCTTTCACTCTTTGACGAAAAGCGGGCAACAACCTCTTCTCCGTCTTTTATAAGAACATTAAGCGTCACATCTTTATCGCTTCCGCTTTCGTTTCTTATCTCTGCTTTAACATTTATAACCGCACTCTTGTTTTTTATATCAAAATCCGAGCCGTAAATATAGTTACCTGTCGTTTTAAGGTTGTTATATAAAGGTCTTGTCTGGTACACCATTCCCGTTACATACAAATTCACGTTGCCCGTTATACCGCCCTGAACCTCGTTAAAATCCTTCTGATTCCATTGATATCCGCTTCCCGAATGGTCGCCGGGGGTATTGCCGGGGATAGTTTCCGCAGTTGTAAAGCTTGCACCGCGGTATGCGCAGTTATCCGTAACAAGAGCAATAAGGTTATCCCCCTTTTTAACAAAAGTGGAAATATCAAACCCAACAGGCGCAGTGCCTGCCTCATAATATCCCGCAAACTGCCCGTTTATATAAAGATAAATCGTCTGCCGTACAGCCTCAAATTCTAAAACAAATTTCTTTTCCTTCACATCATCAAGGGCAAAATGCTTTCTGTACATCATGTAACCGCGGTAAAGGCTTGCTTCCCCCGCATCCTTGATAAGGTTGTCAAAGGAATCCTCCGCATTGGGCGCATGAGGCACACTCACAACCTCCCAGTCAGAGTCGTCATCATCTGCCTCGTAAAACTGCTTTCCGTCCTTTACCATGCTGTCCATAGCTTCCTTCATGGGATGGCTCACATTGGCTTTCTTAAATTTCCACCCAACATTAAGGTTAAAAACATTTTCCTTTAGGTCTTCCACTTTAACATCCTCCCCACCGTTTGCAAATACGGGTATGCCTTGCATCAGCAGCAAAACTGCCAGAAATAATGCAATTTTTTTCATTTTCAAATCCCCCTTTTCTTTAATT
>JAFYPR010000029.1 GCA_017547445.1 Clostridia bacterium | reverse complement strand
TGCAAGACTCCCTATGGGAGCCCTAAAATCGCCACTTTCGGAGGGGTGAATGCGATTAACCCCTCCGATTTTATTTTGGGAAACCTTCTTTCCCAAACCCTTCGCTATTGTGCAGAAAATGACTTTTTCGACAGTCTGAGACTGTTACTTTAACGTAACAGCCTGTTTTGTGATATATGCGGGCATGTGATATGTTCGGCTTTGCCGAACGTGTTTTGAGGTGATGCCGGTTTGTGTTATATCGAATCCCGCTGCGTGAAACATATCGACAAAAAGTTAATGTTGCAGGGACCGTGTCCTCGACGGTCCGTAATAATTACGAAAAGAAGGCATTTGTATAGCAAGCGCCTTTTTCGTGTTGAAAAAAAGTAACATTTAGTGTAGAATATACTAAAGAGGTGTTATTATGAAAAAGATTGTATCTTTATTGTTGATATTTGTTATGCTGCTTGCGTTTTGTCCACAGACTTTGGCAATTGAAAGCCTCAGCAACCCCATTTTCTTCACATGGGCATGGGGCGCAAGCAAAATTGAAGTCGACAACTCACTTACGGTTGTAAGTTGGTCGGGCGGTAGCAATGCAAGCTACCGAAGCGGCTTTATTGTGTACGATTTGCCCGAGGATTTTGCCTACGAAAGTGTTAAAACCGAGGTAATAGCTTCCTTTGCAATAAACAGCGCAACATTAAATAACGGCACTGCTCAGGCGCCTACTGCGGCTATTGTTTTGGTGGATGGCGACAAGGTAAAACAGGCTTACAGTTTGAAAAGCGGCAGTAGTGCAACTGCACTTCTCACAGAAGCGAAAAATAATGGTGTGCTGCTTGGCACATACAAAATTGGCAAGTACCCCAGAACAAGCCGAATCAGAAACGCCAACATAAATGCCTTTTTTGAAAAGCACCCCGATGTTGAGAGCATTGGTTTTTATGTAACAAACCTTGCAAGTGACGGCTACAGCGGTGTGGTAAACGGCATTGCAAGTGCTATGACTGAATTTGAGGTTAATTTTACCACCTATCAGAACTACGCAAACACAACGGTAAATATGGTTGACGATAAGGGCAATGTTCTTGACTCTCTTAGTGTGCGCAATCAAATCGGCACAGCAATCTCTGTACCCGAAACAATTGAAAAGGACGGCATAATCTGGGTGCGAGATACATCTGATAGCTACTATCTTTCAGAGAGCGTAGGCACAATAGAAGTTACATATCACCTTGATAAAGGCGACAGGGAAAAGTATGTTCCCATAATTGAAGCAGCTGTTGTCGAACTTCTGAAAAACCCTGTAAGTGAAAGCATAGAGCTTCCTGCAGAATACATTGCAGAGGATGGCTTTGTAATTAATATTGAGTGGGTATCGGACGATGAAAGTGTTGTTGGTAATGACGGTTCTGTTTACCAAGGAACGGATACGCAGACGGCACAGCTCTATGCCAAAGTATGGATAGGTAATTATACAAGCACTAATACAAAAACCTTTACGGTGACGGTTGCGCCATTAAATCAGAGCGAAACTGATGAGGCTTTGGTTTATGCCGATGATTTTGGTAAAGAAGCTGAAAAACGCTGTAGCTTTAATGCAGACGTGGCAGTAGTTGACGTTAATATAACAGACGAATTTACCATAAGCGCTCATGTGCGTGTTGACGATTTGTCAAAGGGCGGCACAATTTTTAACATATGCGGTGTAAGACTTAATGTAGCTGACCTGCCCGCACCCGACGAAGGGCGTTGGTATCATGCTGCAATGACAAATTCTGCCCTTTATATTGACGGCGAAAAGGTTTGCAATGTTGAAAAGCCTATTACAGGCGAAGGTAGCTATATAGGTGCATATACCGGTAAAATGGATAATTTTTATGTGTATGATAAGGCGTTTTCTCAGTCTGTTATAAAGAGCCTTGCGGAAAAAGAGTACGATTCCCCCGAAATTGAAATTGTATCGACATCTGTTATAGAGGGGCTTGACGGCGTAATTGTAAAGGTGGCAACAAATGGTTTTTCCAAAAGCGCAACGGTAACGGCTTTTTCTGATGTTGATAATGTGCGTTACAGCGGATATTGTGAGAAAGAAACAGAGGATGCTGTTACGGTCTTTACACTTAATGTGCCTAACATGGGCGGCAAGCTCACAAAGGACAACACCTTTGTAATGCTGTGGGACAGCTTGGATAAGATGCAGCCTCTTTCGGAAAAATACGCCGCCGACAGAAAATATGATTTCGGCTTCGACTACGCATACCCCGATAACCACATGCTTTCGAACACCTTTACCCTTATCGACACTGACACAAAGCTTTATCTTACAAGTGACGGCTTAAGCCAAAGAACAGATAACGGCTTGTGGACAGGCTGTATAGGCAACGAAGGGTATTATTATCTCAAAAATGAAAAGGGTAATATAATTGACACTAACCTTACCTTTGAACAGGTGGAGGATAATGTTTATAAAATAAAAAATGCCCACACAGGTGAATACATTGCTTATGGCGGAAATGACGAGTGGGCACTGAACATTGTTTCTTATAATGAGGTTTCAAAGGTTTTTGCCTCTGAGGGCTTTATGCTTCTTACACCCGCTGAGAGAAAGGCACTTTATGCTGTAACAGGACAGGCACTTAACGAGAGCGTTGCAAGGCGCAATAAGTTAATTGGGCTGACCGGTGGCGATTATTATGCGCTTGACAGTCATGCCCAAGCAGAAAAGCTTCGTGAAATTTTCGCCTATTATCCTGCATATCAGATAAACAGACCCATTAATAAGAGCACAACGGGCATTGAGGCTGGCTATACACTTTCTTCAATTGTATGGACAACCTATGAAGACATGGATGGCAACTCAAAGAGCGGTTATACAGCAAAGGCAACATACGCCTATGCTGAAGGAAACGTAGAAGTAACAATTTATGCACGCAGTCAGAATGTGGTGCGTAACATTGCAAAGGGCTTTTGCTGCATGCCCTATCAGTTTATAAAGCCCTTGACAAAGGTTGTTGATTATAACGCATCGAATAACCAGTTCAAGGCGGAAACAGGCGTTGTTTACATTGAAACAAACTACGAGGTGTCAAGCGACAACGTGGCTGTAATCGGCGCACACGAGTTAGGGCATCTTATAGACTTTGCAGGTGTCAGAATAAGCAACGGAAGCTATAAGGATGCATACAAGGACACAGACATCTGTACCCTTTCGGGCTATGGCGAAACAGCTCTTAATGAAGACTTTGCCGAGTTCTGTCAGTTTATAATTTCCTGCAGCGGCGATGTTGAACAGCTTCGTCAGCTCCGCGAGATGTACCCCGGCAGATTTGACGCAGTGTGCGAAGGTTTGTGTGAAATGTATACAGAATGCTATTTAAAATTAAAGTGAAGTGATATAAAACGGGGCTGTTACTTTAACGTAACAGCCTGTTTTGTGATATATGCAGGCATGTGATATGCCAAACGTGTTTTTGTGTTGAAAAATGGCATGATTTATTGTATACTACAGATAAGCGGGGTGAGAGAATGAAACGGATAAATTTGGTTATATTAATATTGGTGATGATTATGGGAGGAAATAATGTTTCATTCGCTCATGGACGGGTTATTCTTGCTCTGGGTGACAGTGTTACGGCAGGATACGGACTTAAGAACAGGGAGGAAGAGTGCTTTGTAAGTCTTGTTGCACAAAGCGGTGACCATGTTATAAATAAAGCGGTTGACGGCAACGAAGCACCTGATATTATAAATCAGCTGACTGATGAAGAAAATGACAATTATATATCTGAGGATGACATCATAAATGCGGACGTTGTTACCGTAACCTGTGGCGGAAACGATATGATGGAGCTTTTATATGAAAAGATTGCGAAGGAATATTCAAACGTACATCCGAGAAAGAAGAAGATAACTGCCGATGAGGTTTTGGGGATTCTGGCACAGGGGGATGTGTATGCAATTGCGGCGGCTATCCATACTCTTGATAAAGAGCATGAGGCGTATTACATGAATGACGGTGATTTTAATACAAGACTTAACGACTTTGCCGGAAACCTTTTGTGGATTACGGATTATATAAGAAATTTAAACCCCGGCGTGAGAATTATTGTTGCGACACAGTATAATCCTTATGTTGAATTTAAGGATCTGACTACCTTTGGGGTTTTGTATTATGGCATGGAAGAGGGGGCAACAAGGCTTAATGATGCCATACGGGAAAATGCAGAAGCGGGAGGTTACGAGGTTTGTGATGTAAAGGATGCTTTTGACCGATACCCGGGATACGAGGATTTGTATAATGCTACGGCAGATATTGATAATCTGAATCTTGATTTTCACCCGTCGAAGGAGGGACATGCTTTAATTGCCAGAGAATTTGGCATGATGATATATAACGTGCACCGACTGGGAAATGAAATGCCTGACGGCACATACAAGCTCCCGAAAGAAGTATTGGGATATTATATAACGGATGCGGACGGAGATATGCGTTTTGTGGATGCAGGGGAATATGAGGCGCACGAAGGAGATATAACCGAAGAGGTTTATATGAATGTTAACCTTCTTGATGGGGCGCAGGTAAAAAAATCGGGAAAAGGGCTGAGATTTATTGCAACCGTTGACAGAAGTGGTTTTGATGCAGAAGGCTACGGAATGAGAATAACCGCAGATGGTAGTGAAGAGGAAATTTTTGTTGATGCCCTCATCTGGCAGAACGATACAATCTTTACTGTAGCAATTGAAAATATTGAAAAGGAAAATTACAAGAGAGAGTATACTGTATCACCTTTTGTAAAAGTGAGATATGACGACGGGCGTGAAAAAACTGTTGTGGGTGAACAAAGAGTAACCAGGAGCATTAAGCTTGTAGCAGAAGGCTTGTTAGAAAACGGAAAAATTGATGAAGAAACAAGAATAG
>JAFYPR010000028.1 GCA_017547445.1 Clostridia bacterium | reverse complement strand
GAAATTATGGCATAAAAACACATGCTTATCAATCTGAAAATTCATATTAAAACGAAGCTAAAAATTACAGGAGGAATGAAAAATGAAAAACAGCTTGATTGTAAACCGTGAAAGATGCATAGGAAAACGTGACAAAATGATTTTTGGTCAGTTTATTGAACATTTTCACAGAATAATATACGACGGAATTTATTGCCCGTCTTCTTCACTTTCTGATGAGGATGGGTTCAGAAGCGATGTTATAGAGGCACTTTGTAAAATTGCACCTGCAATTATACGTTGGCCCGGCGGATGCTTTGTGTCGTCCTATCATTGGCGTGACGGTGTGGGCGAAAGACGGACGCTTTTTGATAAGGCATGGAGAGTCGAAGAGGATAACAGCTTCGGCACGGATGAATTTGTAAAGCTGTGCCAAAAGCTTAACTGTGAGCCCTATATATGCACAAATGCAGGTACAGGTACGGCAGAGGAAATGAGCGATTGGGTAGAATATTGCAATCTGCCTTGTGAGGGCGAAAACGCAAAGCTCAGAATTAAGAGCGGAAACAAGGAGCCTCATAACGTACATTATTGGAGCATAGGCAATGAAAACTACGGAAGCTGGGAGATTGGCGCAAAAACTGCCGATGAATGGGCGTTGCTTGTTACAGAAAGTGCAAAAATGATGAAAAGGGTTGACCCGACAATTCAGCTTTCTGCGGCGGCGCTGTCAGATGTTAACTGGAATCTGAAGCTTCTTGAAAGAGCGGGCGATTATCTTGACTGGATTTCAATCCACGGATACTGGGACTTTCCCGGTGCAAATAATGAGTGTGCTTCTTATGAACAGGCTCTTGCATTTACTAAAAATCTTGACGGAGCAATAAAGAAGGTGGAGGGCATACTTGCCGCTACGGGACGAAGCGATAAAATTAAAATCGCTTATGATGAATGGAATTTAAAGGGCTGGTATCATCCTAATTCACACACAAAGCATGTGCCTGCTGACAAAGAGCTATACATAACACCTCGTGACAAAAATGACGATAATTCGAAATACACAATGGCAGATGCAGTGTTCTCGGCGTGCTTTTTAAACACACTTTTAAGACATTGCAATAGCGTGAGGATGGCTAATTATGCTCCTACTGTAAACGGAAGAGGTCTTGTGTATGTGCATGATGACGGCATAGTTTTAAGAAGTACATACCATGTGTTTGACATGTATATAAACCTTTTGGGCGAAGAAGTGGTTGACCTTTGGGTTCAGAAAAGCGAGATAACAGAGGTTAAGGACAAGTGGAACAACAAGGTTGTAATTGATAAGCTTGATGCGGTTGCCACAAAATGTGAGGATAATACCTTAGCGATAGCACTTGTCAACAAGGCTGAAGGTGAAAACGCAGAGGTTGCGATAAACGCCGAGGGAAATAAAAAATGGAGATTATACACCTTAAACGGGGAATCGGCAGACTCATTTAATGATGTTAATCACCCCGACAGTGTGAAGATAGCAGAAACAGAAATTGAATGTGATGGCGAAACAGTCAAGGTTATACTTGAGCCTCACTCGGTAAATGTATTAAAGGCAATAGAGTAAAAGGAGAATGATGATGAAGGGGTTAAAGCTTTTTACGGCAGTAATATTAATAGCGGTATTGGTGGTATCTGTAGCCCCTGTATCCTTTGCGGATACGGTTGATGTATACTTTTCGGTGAAGCTTGACTCAGAGGAAGTTAAGGAAGGCACCCTTACGGCAAATGTTACGGCAGTAAGCTTTGAGGATAAGGATGAGGCTGTGAAAATATACGCCGTGCATTACAGCAAGGATAACGAGATTAAAAACAAAAGTGTTTTAAGTGAAACGGTCCCCGCCAATGACAGGGCAGATTATGAAATTGAGCTTGATATAGTGAACGCTGAGGAGGGCGACAAGGTTAAGCTTTTTGCATGGAAGGACGGCTGTGATATTATGCCCCTTACGGGAGCATATGAAATTTCTTCAAATAACGAAATTATTACTGACGACTTTGAAGCATACCAAAGAGGAGAGAAGCTTACAAATAACCCCTTAGGAGGAATTGACGGTGGCTGGAGAGTAACAACTGTTGCCGAGGCAAATACGAAAGCATATTCCCCCAATCTCGGCAGTGAGCTTTATGCTTCCGTAGAGAAGGGCACAGAGGGGAATGCGCTGTATCTTTACGACAATGCAGACAGAACCCAAAACGACAACGGAACAGGTGCGGTTATGGCATACCGCTCCCTTCCCAAGACAGATAAAAGCTACGAGATAAGCTTCACCCTTGGGTTTGACACCTCTGTGGGCTCGCTGACCTATGGCGGTGTAACTCTCTCTAAGGGGCTTGCAAATACGACAAATAACAAGTCAAATCCATGTGCGTTCCAGCTGCGCTTTCAATCGAAAAACGACCGTGAAAAAATGCAGATAATGATATATGATTCGGTACTGTTCAATGAAAATTCATGGGAAAATTTCTTTGACGGTGCACCGCTTTTTGATGCATCACAGCCTATGGACGTGAATATAAAGGTAAACACCGAGCATAAGGCTGTTACGGTAAGTGTTACCGACGGAAATATATCAGCATCAAAATCACAGTATTTTTCAATGATGGATAATGAACACATAACAAATCACAGCTGGATGAATTCATATATTGACACAATTGCCTTTAACACAGGCATAGGCACAACGGGCGTGCTTACGGTTGATAATTTTGCCGTTAAAGCCTCACAGATGGTTTTGGGCGGTGATACGGGCGTTACATTGCTGAGAGATAATTTTGACAATGAAGCAAGCATAGGTAAAAAGCTTGCCACGGAAGAGGCTGTAGACGGCTGGTATATAAGACCGATAATCGAAAAAAACCAAAGTGCATATGTGTCAGGTCTTGGCGAAATGCTCTATGCACATATTGTAAAAGAAAACACTGACAGCCAAAACGGAGAATTGGTGGTATATGACAAGGTTGGAAGAAATACGGACGAAATTAACGGTGCAGGCGGTGCTCTTGTATATAAGAGCTTTGAGGCACCCAAGAATGATTATTCGATTAAGTTTACTCTTCTTGCACCCAACAGTCTCGGCAGTCAGCAATATGCTGGCATTTCTCTCGGAAGCGGTGCTAACGAAGGCGGAGAGGATATTTCAAACCCTCTTGCACTGCAGATGGTATTTATGCCGAAGTCGGATAATACAATGATGCAGTTTGACCGCTACGACTCGATTTATTACAAGGACGGCGGCACGAGTACATTTTTAGCCTCGGATGAAAAAATGAAGCAGAATGTGCCATGGTATTTTGATATTACCGTTATGCCCGAAATCAAGAAAATTGAGGTAAGCGTTACCGATGGCGAAAATAAAGCATCTGCTACTGCAAGCTATTCCTCCGTATCCAAGGACGGAGCAGAGGAGGATTGGACACAAAAAGCTATAGACACAATTATTTTCAATACAAGCGCGGGAAATAACGGACTTTTCATGCTTGACGATTTCCGTGTGCTTGACCTTGAGAAAAATACGAAGAATATTATGCCTGCAAAGAATGCCGTTTTCCGTCTTGAGCCTGTAAATGACGGCAGAGTAAATTATTATATGTATCATTGTAAGAATGACGGCTCAGATACCGAAAGAGTTCGTATCGCATCAGGGTCCAATCATTATCGCTATGATGACTCACGCTTTATTGAACGACCCGGTCTTGCAGACAGTGACGGTGTATCCTTTGAATCGCTGACCTATCCCGGGTATTTTGTGAAGAGAGGCGATTCTGACAAGAATATATACCTTGTTCAATATAAGGATACAGCTTCATACAGGGCAAAGTGTACATGGTATAAAATTCCCGGACTTGATGATGAAAGCCGTGTTTCTTACCGTTCATATGAAAATGCAAATCAGTATCTTATATACAACCCAAGTATAGAATTGTCGGGAGCGCCTGCAATGAGATATTCAACTCTTCATTCCGATGATGATATCAATCATGCCACATGGAAATTCAGGAGCGAAGCTACGCCTACAATGGCAGATAATTTTAACGGTACAGGCTTAAGCGGCAATTGGGGTAAAAACTATAAATGGGGTAAGCATCATAATCATTACGGTCTGGCAAACACCCGCATGATTGAGGTTGTGGACGGAAAGCTCAAGCTTCATGCAGAAAAAATCCCTGCCGATGAATGGCCCGAGGATACGAAGGGCAGAACGGGAATTGAATGTAATATAGGGCCTGACAGTGCAAGTAAGGGCTGGAAGAAGTGGCAGGGCTATATGGGTGCAATATATTCCCATAAGGTGTATAACCCGCCTGTGTCCATGTCGGGCAGATTTAAAACCCCTGCAACAAGAGGCTGGTGGGATGCATTCTGGCTCAACGGCAACAACTCATGGCCACCTGAAATTGATATTTTCGAATACAGAAGCCAGAGGCTGAGGTATTCCATGTATCTTAATGTGCATCAAAGCTCGTCAAAGAGCTCTGCCACAACAGTTTCCATGGGTGATTTATGGGGTGCAACTCATACATACTCTCTTGACTGGACAAGTACATATATAAATTATTATATCGACGGAAAGCTTAAAAAGACGGTGACAAATACAGACATGCTTGATAAGCAGAGGAATATGTATGTTATCATAAACCACGGTATAGGCGGATGGGAGTATGTTCCCGACGATTCCACCGATTGGAGCCAGACCTTTGATTGTGAGTATTTTAAGAGCTATCAATATTAAATTGGCGAGGTAAAGGGAAATGAAAAAAATAATATCAACAGTACTTGCGGTATGTATGATTATTGCAGCTATGGCAAATGTAGCATTTGCAGAAATAGCCGAACATAATTTTACGGCTACCGCCTGTGGGCATTCGGGCTCAGCTACAGGCACAGGCTTATTTATAGGTGCCGTGGGAACAAGCGGGAGCGTAGATTGTGCTCCGTATATTTCAGGAATAACAGGTAATAACAGCGTCAAGGTTGCAAGTGCAAGAGTTGGCGCATTGGAGTTTATGGTTGACGGCAGTATTGACCCTGAAGCCGTAAAGAGTGCAGTGCTTAACATTCATGTCAATTCCGTAAACGGAAACCTTGGCTCAGGCTGGATGCTGCTTGCGGCATATGAAACACAAAATCCGAAGTTAACCTATTCAACAGGCGGGATGGACAGAAGCTTATACCCTGCAATCAATGATGATTATTCCTACGAGGCGGCATTCTGGACAAACGAGAAATGCTCTAAATCGAGCCTCGGCTGGAAAACAATGGACGTTACCCGTGCTGTAGTAAATGCACTGAAAAAGGATAACGGCGAAAGTGAAGAAGTAAGGGTTGTTTTAAGGCTTCAGGTGCCTGCGGCAGGGCTTAATGTGTCAGTTGAAGGCAATACTCCTTATATTACGGTTTCCACGGGAGAGCTTGTGGAGGGTGTTGTAAAATTTTGTGACAACAGCGGAAACAAGCTTTCGGATGATATAGCCTTTACAGCAATTGAGGGAAGCTACCGATATACGGGCGAAATTGAACAAAGCTTTGAAAAGGACGGTTACTTTTACGTTTATGATGCTTCGGCATCCCTGACGGAAATAACCCTTTCAGAGGGCGGAGAAAATACGGTGAAAATTGTATACCAAAAATGCAGTGCCGATGATTTTTACAGCGGTGATGTACTTATTGAAAGAGGCGCTACCTGTTGGTTTGCAGACCCAAGAAGCGTAACCTTTAAGCATGATGATATATATGAAAACGGGGAGCTGGTGCTTCCCGCGTCAAGCAAAACTCTTGTTGGTGCCATTGATACCGACGGTACGGTAAAGGCAATTCAGTACGATAATCTTACGGGTAAAGCCGTAAATGTTGTGTTGGATACAAATTTCCAGGCAGATGACCATAACAATCCCACCTTCCTTTATCTGCCTGATAAAAGGATTATGGTTCTGTGGGCAGGGCATACAATGGAGCCCTATTGGTATTACAGAGTATCGCAGGTGCCCGATGATATCACTACCTTAGGCGAGGAAAAGCGTGTTAGTGTTGAAGGCTACGGCAATTACACATATCCGTCGCCCTTCTACATGACAGATGCGCCTGACTCCTTTTTCCTTTGCTGGAGAGGTGTTTCATGGCATCCCACAATTGCAAAATATTCTCTTCCTGATGCAGACGATAATATCGTATGCGAAATAAAGCCTACACAGATTGTGGATTCTGTCGGAGCAAGACCTTATGTAAAGTATGAGTCCAACGGTAAGGACAGAATTTATTTCACCTTTACTACGGCGCATCCCGACAACGCAAATCCCAACTGGGTTTATTACAGCGAGCTTGATATAAACACACTCAATCTTTATAACATTGAAGGAGACCTTCTTTGCACAGGAAATAATCTTCCCTACGGCAAAGATAAAAACATCAACACTTCCACGGATTACGGCTCCTTAACGGTGGATAACCCTTCAAATAACCGTGACTGGGTGTGGGATGTATGCAAGGATGGTGACCAAAATCCCGTAATTTTATTTACCAGACTTTCATCGGATAAAAGGCAGCATGATTACTACTACGGAAAATGGAACCCCGATAAAAAAATCTGGGAAAAAACATTTATAGCAGATGGCGGCAAATGGTTCCATCAGAATGCAAACAGCTCGGAAAAATGCTATTCGGGCGGTATGTGTCTTGACCATTCAGATCCGTCGGTGCTTTATCTCTCGAAGCCTACCGCGGGCTTTTACGGCGACGTTTACGAAATATGGAAAATAGAAATGGACGGGGTTAAGATAAAGAGCGAAACCCAGATAACAAAAAATTCCCGTTATAATAATGTACGCCCGTTTATGGCATGGGGCGCAGATTCGGAAAACGACCGCATCAGTCTTACATGGATGAACGGCTTGTACTATTACTGGATTGTCAGCGATTCTCTTCCTGATGCATTCCCAACAAGCATTATGATGCATGGCGAAGCACCCGAGTTTGATTATAACTACGGGTTGGAGAAAATAAGCCTGCCCGAGTATCTTACGGGTGATATCCCTCTTCCTGAGATAACCTTTGACGGAGCGGAAATTACATGGACAAGCTCAGATGAAAGCATAGTCACAAGAGACGGTCTTGTATATAACCCCGAAAGCGAAGAGAGCGTTACCCTTACGGCTACAACTCCTTACGGAGAAAGACAGTTCAATATCAGGGTGCCGGCAAGGGATATAACAAAGAATAACGTTGTTTTAAAATACGAATTCGAAGAAAATGATATTTATACCAAAGATAATACGCTTTACGTAAAGGACAAATCGGGCAAGGGAAATGATGGCGTAATATGCGGCGGTGCATCGGTTACGGGAGTGCTTGACTTATCTGCAAACACTTCGGATTTTGACACAAACGGTTATGCATCAGCTCCCGGGGGAGTGCTTGATAATCTGCGAAGCTACAGTATTGCGCTCAGAATAAAGGCAGAGCATTTTGATAATCAGCCGAGATTTTATGACTTCGGCAAAGATACAGGTAACAGCCTGTTTTTAAGAGGTGACGGCTTTGCAGCGGGTGTGAAGCATAACAATGCGACAACTGCAATGCTTTCTCCTTCAATATCGCTTGAAGCAGGGAAGGAATATTTCCTTGCCGTAACCTATGACGCTAAGAGCGGTGTAACAAGGATTTACATTGACTCAAAGATAGCAGGAGAGGGTACAAACCTTAAGATTGAGCCTTATCTTATTTCGGGAAGCCGCAATTACATAGGCAGAACACAGTGGTGGAATACTTCTGTTGGTGATGATAATATGGATTTCTGCGGCACGATTGATGATTTTACTTTGTTTGACGTTGCGCTTACAGAACAAGAGATTGCAGAAATTTCAAATAAGGTAAAGATAGTATCTGTAATTGATGAAAACGGGCTGTTGACTGTTACAAGCGAAAATGCGCCCGGGAATGCACTGATTGTGGTGGCATGCTACACAAGTGAAAATGAGATGATTTCGGCAGATGTGTACACGCAGCCCTTTGCGGTTTCTTCCGATGCGGCAATGGTAAAGGTTTTCTGTATGGAAAGCTATCAATCCCTTAAGCCTTTATGTAAATGTGAGGTAATTTTGACAGAATAAATTAATGCGAGGGAATAGTATGAAAAAAATTACAGCTTTGATTATTGCACTTGCTATGGCACTTTCCCACTTATGTGCAGTTGCTGCGGAAACAAACGTGAAGGTTTCAGCTCAAAGAGCCTTCAGCTGGAATTATACGACAAATAAGCAAAACGGTAATCTTCCCACCAGTGTAAGCTGGGGAGATTATCGTGCCTGCTTTATGAAATTTGAAATTCCCGAGGAAATACTTTTGTACAAAGAAAAGGATGCCCGCATTACTGCCGTGTTGTCTGCAGACATGAGCTTCAATAACGGAAGAAAATCAGGACAGGCACCCATTGTTACGATTATTTCTGCCGACGGGGATACGATAGGCGATGTAAGCCTTACCGGCGGCAGCGATACAAGTGAAAGACTCAGAGCTGCCGTTGAAATGGGGAATGTCCTCGGCACAATCAATACTCTTACCGAGGATGTATCAACAGCTCTGGATATAACCGATGCTGTTATGAGCGGAAAAACCTCTGTGGGGCTTTATCTTACCTGCCGCAGTGAAGACGGGTATTTTAAAACAAACGGTATTGTAAACTTCAATTCACCCACCCTTGATATAACGGCAAGAGAAGTTGATGATGCCTACAGGGTTGAGAGCATTTATGTTCCGTATAATATTGAAGAAGGGTATACATTGCCTGAAAAAATTTACGGAAAGGAAATTAAATGGAGCGATACCGTTGAGGCAGAGGATGGAACAGTATATAAAACAATTACTGCCTCGGTGGGAAATGAAACTAAGGATTTTGATGTGATGGTTATGGGTAAAAAGGATGAATTCGTGCTTGCATATACAACAGATGAATCTGTGGCATCGGGAAAGAGCATGCATCTGGCTGTAAAGGGCGAAAACGGATGGGAAAAGCTGAACTTTAATATAGGTGTGCTTTTTGCAACTGCGGATATGCATGACGGAAATATTGCCGGAACAACAAAGGTTCTGGAAAAACCGTATATCTATCGAAAGGATGACGGGAAAATTCAGGTGGCGGCAAGATGCATGACAACCGCGGGAGTAAAGGATGATTTTTACACCATATGGGAAACCCCGGATTTATGCGCATATACCGTTGCAGGAACCGTCGATAAGGTTGAAGGCTATGAAACCGTTGACAGAATAACTGCCGATATTGATAATGCAAGCTGTATTTTCCCCGTTACGGCAGAGGAAAAGGAATACCTTGTAAAAAAGCTCGGTGAGGTAAAAAATACGGATGTTGAAACAATCAGGATAGACACAGCGGTGGGCGAGGCTGTATATGAGCTGCCTAATCTTATTGCAAATTATTCTGACGGCTCAAAGGGTGAAATTCCCGTAATATGGAATATGAATGAGCTTGAGGAGATTGACTTTACCAAGCAGGGTATGTATAAGGTAACGGGAGAGGCGGTAGCTTTTGATTATCCGAGTCCCATGATATATGAGGAAGCAGACCCTTGTATAACAAAGTTTAACGGCAAGTACTATTTTATTGCCACAAATGATAAATCGGGCGTTGATCTGGAAATCCGTTGCTCTGATACCATAGCGGGACTTGCGGATGCAGAAGAAATGAGATTTTTCACACATACTGAAACGGGCGACCATTCTTCATGTAACTGGGCACCTGAATTGCACATAATTAACGGCGAGCTGTATTGTCTGTTTGCTTCAAGCACAGGCGGAGGCTGGAGCGGAGTTCAGTCAAGAATCATAAAATGCAGCGGAGACCCCATGCGGAAGGAAAGCTGGGGCGAGCCTGTGCGTATCATGAAAAAGGACGGAAGCTTCCTTATGGAAGCGGGTATAATCCTTGATATGACATATTTTGAGGCGGGCGGAAAACACTATTACTGTTGGGCAGAGAGGAAAATCACCTCAGAGGGTAATGGGCACGGATATATTTCGATTGCCCAAATGGACCCCGAGGATCCTTACAGAATACAGAGTGATCCTGTTATGATCAGAGAGGCAGACTACGGATGGGACAGACGAACTTCTCCCATCAATGAAGGACCATTTGCACTAAAGCATAACGGGAAAGTATATCTTACATTCTCGGGCAGTGGTGTAGGAGATACCTATTGTGTGGGAATGATGACTGCAGATGAGGATGCTGACTTAACTCTGCCTGAAAGCTGGAAGATTACAAATTACCCTGTTCTGGAAAGCAATCACGTGGAGCATGAATATGGTCCCGGGCATAATTCCTTTACCAAGGATGAATACGGAAGAGATGTTATTGTGTTTCACATCAAGCGTGACAGAGCGGAAAGAAGAAGCACCACTGCAAGAGTTATTCATTACGGCTTTGACGGTACCCCTCTGTTTTATATGACAGCTGACAGATACCTCAAAAAAGAAAATCGAAATGTTACCGCGTATATCTGTGTGCGGGATG
>JAFYPR010000027.1 GCA_017547445.1 Clostridia bacterium | reverse complement strand
TTAAAGGTATGGGGACACACCTCCTCCACACCTTCGGGAAATGCTGTCATCTACCCTGCCTATGGGTGAGGTATGTCCCCCATAGTGGGTTTTAGTTTACTTTGATTGGCTCATTGCAACATTTTTTAAAGGTATGGGGACACACCTCCTCCACACCTTCGGGAAATGCTGTCATCTACCCTGCCTATGGGTGAGGTATGTCCCCCATAGTGGGTTTTAGTTTACTTTTGCTGAATATTATACTATTATTGTACCAATTCTTCAAGTTTTTTCTTGTTTATATAGAAAAAACTCTTGCATTTATTTAACTTTAATGGTATAATGCAGTTGTATTCAAGGAAGAGTGGGCAGAGGGTCCACTCTTTTGTATTGTTGGAGGTGAACTACCTATGGCTAAAAATGAAGCTGTACTTGAGCAGATTGCAACTCCCATCTGTGAAGAATTGGGCGTTTTCGTGTATGACTGCGAGTACAAGAAGGAAGGCGGCGAATTTTACCTCAGGCTTTATATCGATAAGGACGGCGGCGTTACTATCGAAGACTGCGAAAAGGTAAGCAGGGCTGTAAATGAACAGCTTGATATTCTCGACCCCATTAAGGAAGCATATATTTTTGAAGTGTCCTCACCGGGTATTGACCGCAAATTGACACGTGACTGGCATTTTGAAAAGGCAATCGGCAAAGAGGTTGATTTAAAGCTTTTTGCCCCCTTTGAAGGAAGCAAGACTCTCACAGGTACCCTGACAGGCTATGACCATGCTCTTTTATCAATCAAAATTGGCGAAAGAGTTGTAAGAATAGAAAAAGGCAAGACCTCATCCGTAAGGCTTGCTATCACATTTTGAAAGGAGCTAATGACAAAAAATGAAAGCTAACAAAGAACTCATTGCGGCACTTGACGCACTTGAGAAAGAAAAGAACATACCCAAGGAAGTTATGTTTGAAGCCTTGGAAACAGCACTTGTCACAGCATATAAAAAGAACTACGGTCCCAATTTTGTATGCTATGCAACTGTTGACCGAAAGAACGGCTCTATGAAGGTATGGGCAGAAAAGACAGTTGTGGAAGAGGTTGAGGACGAATCAACTGAAATGACACTTGAAGAAGCAAGAGAAATTTCAATCCGTTACCAGATAGGCGATGTGGTTGAGCTTCCCGCAGACCCTGCTACCTTTGGCAGAATTGCCGCACAGACAGCAAAGCAGATGGTTGTACAGAAGATTCGTGAAGCAGAACGCGGAAATGTGTTTATGCAGTTCTCCGATAAGGAAAACGACATTTTAACAGGTAAGGTTGTTAAGATTGAAAAGAAGGGCATCTACCTTGATATGGGTAATGCAGAAGCTCTTCTTGCTCCCTCCGAGCAGGTTCCCGGCGAACAATTGCACGTAGGCGATATGGTTAAGGTTTACATCTTAGAGGTTAAGAAGTCCACAAAGGCACTTCAGCTTCTTGTTTCCAGAACACATCCCGGCATGGTGAAGAAGTTCTTCAGTCAGGAGGTTCCCGAAATTCAGGACGGAACAGTTGTTATCAAGTCCATTGCAAGAGAAGCAGGCAGCAGAACAAAGATTTCTGTTTACTCCGACAACGAAAACGTTGATGCAGTAGGCAGCTGCGTAGGCCCCAAGGGCGCAAGAGTTGCCGCAGTTGTTGATGCACTCGGCGGTGAAAAGGTTGATATCATCCTTTACGATGAAGACATTGCAAAGTACATCAGCGCAGCTCTTAATCCTGCAACTGTTTCCACAGTAAAGGTTGACGAAGAAAATAAGAGCGCATTTGTAACAGTTCCCGATTTCCAGCTTTCCCTTGCTATCGGTAAGGAAGGTCAGAATGCACGTCTTGCGGCAAGACTTACAGGCTGGAAGATTGACATCAAGGGCGACAGTCAGGTAAACTGATAAAGGAGTTGTTTACGGTGAGCTCTCCCGAAAGAATGTGCGTCGTATGCAGAAAGATGCAGCAAAAGAAATCTCTCATACGCGTTGTAAAAAACAAAGAAGGGGAAATTTCCTATGACCCTACAGGCAAGATGCCCGGAAGAGGAGCTTATATCTGTGCAAGCAGATTATGCTTTGAAAAGCTTCCTAAAACAAAGGGTTTTGAAAGGTCTCTGAAATGTTTTATCCCTGCAGAGGTTTTTTCTGCAGTAAATGAAAAAATTGGGGAATGATTTAATTGACAGATAAAATTCTCGGTATGACCGGATTGGCAGTAAGAGCCGGCAAGGTTAAGTTTGGTGTATTTCTCACATTGGCTGCCTGTGACGAGGGGAAGGCAAAGCTTGTTATAATGCCCTCAGATATCGGCGCAAGCAACCGCAGAAGCATTGAAGCAAAGTGCAAAAATACAAATATCCCCTGTATCGCTGTAAGCGACAAGGCAAATTTAAGCCGTGCAGTCGGTAAAAAGGATGTTACCGCCCTTGCAATATGTGATGAAAACTTCAAATCGGCAATTTTAAAATTATATGGAGGTGGCATTAATGGCTAAACCCAAAATACATGAAATTTCCAAGCAGTTCGGTGTTCCCAATAAGGAAATTCTTGAAGTGCTTACAAAGTATAACGTAACAGGCAAGAGCTATATGAGCTCCCTTGAATCTGATGAGATGGATATTCTTCTGGAATACTATACTCAGAAAATGGATAAGGGCGAAGATTTACAGGCGTTCCTTCGTTCTCAGTTTGCGGCAAAGGAAGAGGAAGCTCCCGCAAAGAAGGAAAAGGCAACAAAGTCTGAAAAGGCTGAAGCTAATGAAGAAGCTCCCGAGGACGAAAAAATCACACGCAAAAAAGAAGTAAGATACGTTGACACACGTACAAATGCAGTTGACCTTGATCAGCAGCTTAAAACAGAAAAGGCTGAAAGCCTTGTAAATGTTCATATCAAGGATACTGAAACAAACAAGCAGAAGATTAAGAAGAACAAGAACAAGCAGAACAACCAGTCAAAGAAGAATCAGCCCTCCAACGAGGAAATTCTTGAAAAGAAGCAGAAGGAAAAGAAGCAGGAAAAGCTTCATATCCTTATACCCGACGAGATTACGGTAGGCGATCTTGCAAAGGAATTGAAGTGCAGTCCCGTTGAAATCATCAAGCGTCTTATGATGCTTGGTGTCATGGCAACCGTTAACCAGACTATAAGCTTTGATGAAGCAAGCATGATTGCTGAGGATATGGGCGCTGAGGTTGAAAGAGAAATCATCGTTACTGCTGAGGATAAGCTCTTCAACGATACACCCGATGACGAAGCTGACCTTCTTCCCCGTCCTCCCGTTGTTGTTGTAATGGGTCACGTTGACCACGGTAAGACATCTCTTCTTGACTGTATCAGAAAGGCTAACGTTACTGCAACAGAAGCAGGCGGTATCACACAGCATATCGGTGCTTACACAGTTGAGGTTGACGGCAAGAAGATTACCTTCCTTGATACACCCGGTCACGAAGCCTTTACAGCAATGCGACTCCGCGGCGCTATGGTAACAGATATTGCCATCATCGTAGTTGCCGCTGACGACGGTATCATGCCCCAGACGGTTGAAGCTATCAACCACGCAAAGGCGGCAGAGGTAAGTATCATTGTTGCTATCAACAAGATTGACCGCGAAGGTGCAAACCCCGACAGAGTAAAGCAGGAATTGACAGAGCACGGCATCGTTCCCGAAGAATGGGGCGGCGACACAGTATGTGTCGAAGTAAGTGCAAAGCAGAATATAAATATCGACTCCCTTCTTGAAATGCTCACTCTTACAGCAGAATTGAAGGAGTTAAAGGCCAACCCCAACCGTCAGGCAAAGGGTACAGTTGTTGAATCCAAGCTTGACAAGGGCCGTGGTCCCGTTGCTACAGTACTTGTACAGAACGGTACACTTAAATCAGGCGACATCATAGTTGCAGGCACAGCCGTGGGCAGAGTAAGAGCCATGACAGACCACACAGGCAGAAAGATTAAGGAAGCCGGTCCCTCAACCCCCGTTGAAATCATCGGTCTTTCTGAAACACCCGAAGGCGGCGATACCTTCTACGTTGTAGATGACGAAAGAGCCGCACGTAATGTTGTCGAAGCAAGAAAGCAGAAGATTAAGGACGAAAAGGTTAAGGCTGCCACAAAGGTAAGTCTTGACAACCTCTTTGATGTATTGAACGAAGGTGCAATGAAGACACTTAATATTATAGTTAAGGCCGACGTTCAGGGCAGCGTTGAAGCAGTTAAGCAGTCACTTGAAAAGATTGGTAACGAAGAGGTTAAGGTAAGAGTTATCCACGGCGCAGTAGGTGCTATTACCGAAAGCGACGTTACACTTGCCGCCGCAAGTAATGCTATTATCGTAGGCTTCAACGTACGTCCCGATGCAGGTGCAAGAAGCGCAAGCGATTCAAACGATGTAGATATCAGGACATACCGTATCATATACGAAGCTATAGAAGAAATCGAAGCCGCTATGAAGGGTATGCTTTCTCCCAAGTTCCGTGAAGCAGTTATCGGTCATGCTGAAATCCGTGACACCTTCAAGGTTTCCGGCGTAGGCACAATCGCAGGCAGCTATGTAACAGACGGTAAGATTGTGCGCCATTGTCAGGTGAGAATAGTGCGTGACGGTATCGTTATCCACGAAGGCATGCTTTCCTCTCTTAAGAGATTCAAGGACGATGCCAAGGAGGTTGCATCCGGCTACGAATGCGGTATGGGCTTTGAAAACTACAACGACATCAAGGTCGGCGACAATGTTGAATGCTTCGTAATGGAAGAAATCAAGCAAAACTAAACTGCAACCCACAGTGCGGGACAGCGGGTGAAAAAACATCCGCAGATGTACTTTTTCAAATCGTCTCCCGATTTGAAAAAGCAGCCCTGTCCCTGTTCCTTTGCTGAGCTATCCGAAGCGTCAGCGAGGCGAATAGCTCGTATGCGAAAACTGTCTGCGATTGACGAGCCATTGGCGACATCAGAGCAGGTACAGTTGACCGCTATAAAAATGTTGCAGTTACCTGATCAAACTAAACTGTAACCCACAATTTTAAAGGATTTGATTATATGGCTAATTATCAGAGAACCGACAGAATAAGTGAAGAAGTAAAAAAGCATCTTTCGGATATTATCCGTGAATTGAAGGACCCCAGAATTCCTTTAATGACAAGTGTCGTTTCCGTATCTGTCACAAAGGACTTGAAGTATGCAAAGGCATATATCAGTGTAATGGGCGATGAGGAAGCAAAGAAGGAAGCTATAAAGGGTTTAAAAAGTGCGGCAGGCTTTATCCGTAAGGAAATCGGTCACAGGGTATTACTCCGTGCACTTCCCGAATTTCACTTTGAACTGGATAATTCCATTGAACACGGCGCTCATATAAATGAGCTTTTACAGTCCGTTATAAAAGATACTCCTTCCGAGGAAGAGTAACACCAAAGACCATTGGGGACTTTCCTCAATGGTCTTTATATTTTTTAAAGGTTGTGAAAATTATGAATCCGCTTTCCTATTTATTAACACGGAAATCTGTAGCACTTCTGCCCCATATTTCAACTGACTGGGATGCTTTAGGCTCATGTATGGCTATAAGAACCATTCTTCGTGAAAATGGCATAAAAGCCGACATCTTCGTGCCTGATGCCCTCTCTGGTCATCTTTCTTTTATGGAAACAGACGTGCTTTTATATAACGAAAATGAAGAATATGCTTACGAAACCGTTTGCGGTGTTGACGTAAGCACTAAAGAAAGATTAGGCAGCAATCTGCCTCTTTTTGAAAAAACAGAGGACAAGGTATGGATTGACCACCACTTAAGTGACGAAACCTATGCTCCCGTAAGTCTTGTTAACCCCTCTGCGGCGGCAACAGCTGAAATCGTTTATGAAATGATGGTCGACTCTAATATTCCCCTTACAAAAAAGGTTGCAGAATATTTATATCTTGCCCTTGCATCGGATACAGGAAGCTTCCGTTATCAGAATACAACGCCCTTCAGCGCAAAAATGCTCGGCGCGCTTATCGAGGCAGGGGCAGACGTTTCCGCTCTTTCAAATGAGCTTTTCTTTAACAGTACCTACTCCCTTGTCAAGCTCCGTGGTGAGACTATCGGCACTATCGAGCTTTTTGCCCGGGGCAAGGTAGGCACAGCCTTTATCACAAAGGCAATGATGGAAAAGGTGGGTGCAACCCGCAATGAGGCAAGTGCACTTGCAGATGTGCCCAGAAGCATCGGCACGGTATGTGTTTCTGCCGTTATCAAGGAAGAGGACGACGGCTTATGCAAGATAAGCTTCCGCAGCAAGGGCGAATATAACGTTGAAAAAATCGCCTCTCTTTTTGGTGGCGGCGGACATGAAAAGGCGGCAGGCGCCACAATCGAAGGCTCCATAGAAGAGGTGCACAGCCTTATTCTCCCCCACCTTATAAAGGCGGTGGAATAATGAAAGGCATAGTTATAATGGATAAGCCCATGGGCATTACAAGCTTTAAGGCACTGGGTATGATAAAAAAAGCCTACGGCACAAAAAGGGTCGGTCATACAGGCACACTTGACCCGGATGCAACGGGCGTGCTCCCCATTTTAGTGGGCAATGCCACCCGTGCCGCAGAGCTTATTGTGTCAAAAGATAAGGAATATGTATCAACTATTCTTTTAGGTGTAAGGACAGACACTCTTGACATCTCAGGTCAGGTAACGGAAGAAAGAGATGTTAGGGTAACGGAGGAAGAAATCCGCAAAACCGTCTCTTCCTTTATAGGCGACATCGAGCAGATACCGCCTATGTACAGTGCTCTTTCTGTTGATGGCGTCAGGCTCCACACCCTTGCAAGACAAGGGGTCGAAATTGAGCGTGAAAGCCGTCCTGTCACAATATACGATATTGAAATCATGGATATTTCACTTCCCGAGGTGACGCTTCGTGTCAGCTGCTCCAAGGGTACATATATCCGCACCTTAGCTGATGACATAGGCGAAAAATTAGGCACTCTTGCCTGTGTTAAAACCTTAAGACGTACAAAAACAGGGGTTTTCGATATCTCAAAGGCTCACTTGCCTGAGGAGATTGCCGAAAATCCCCAAGACTGTCTCCTCCCTCTTGATACTTGCTTTATGGAGTATGCCGGAATTGACCTTGACGAAAAGAAATCCAAAATGGTTAAAAACGGTGTGCCCATTTACTATAATTCCCACAAAGGGCAGACCGTAAGGGTTTACGACAACACAGGGGATTTTATTGCCCTCTCCCGTGTAGAAGAAATTGACGGCAGATTTTGCCTTAAAATGATTAAGGGGTTTTACTGATGAAAAAATCCGTATGTGCATTGGGTTTTTTTGACGGTGTCCATAAAGCACACACTGAGCTTTTAAGCGAATGTGTTGCCTATGCAAAAGAGCATAACTTAAAAAGTGTCGCTCTCACCTTCGAAAAATCCCCTCTGGAATATTTCGGCAAAAAAATTAAATATCTGACCACACTCGGTCAGAAAAAAGAGCTGATGCATAATCTGGGAATAGATGATGTGCACGTGCTTAACTGCGATGGGGAAACACTTTCCCTCTCCTGTGAGGAATTTATTGACAGTATCCTCGTTGATAAATTAAACGCCTGTGCCGTTTTTTGCGGTTTCAATTACACCTTCGGCAAAAATGCCCAAGGGGACAGCAATGTTTTGAAAAAGCTTTGCAAAGAGCGCAACATTGAGGTTTTTGTTATCCCCTGTATGAATGACGGCAACATAACCGTCTCTTCAAGCGAAATCCGCAATGCACTCTCTAAGGGCGATGTCGAAGCGGCAAACAAGCTTTTAAACCGCCCCTTTGAAGTTAAAGGCGTGGTTCAGGAAGGCAAAAAGTTAGGTCGGCTTCTTAATTTCCCCACCGCAAACATATATCCCGATAATCTTCCCGATTTACCCTACGGTGTATATGCCACAAAAACCACCATTGACAACATGGAATATATATCCGTTACAAACATTGGCGTAAACCCCACCGTAAACGACAATAACCTGAGGATAGAAACATTTATAAAAGGTTTTTCAGGCGATATTTATCAAAAGGAAATTAAAATAACCTTTTATAAATTCCTCCGTGCGGAAACCAAGTTTTCTTCTGTGGAGGAATTGAAAAATCAAATCGCATCAGATTGCGAAAATACGACAGATTATTTTAAAGGACTGCACGAATAAGCAGTCCTTTTCATATATTGTAGGGAAAGGAATGATAATTATGCCATGTCCCAGGACAAAACAGTGTCCCGTTGCATCCCTTCCCTACATCGTCCGACAAGGGGACACTTTATATAAAATTGCTCAAAGCTACTCCACTTCCGTTGAAGCAATTCTTCATGCTAACGTCAATTTAAACATCTATAATCTTAACGTCGGGCAGACAATCTGCATCCCCCTCCCGGACGAACAATACCCCGCCTGTCGCACCACAAATTATTACATTGCACAGGAAGGCGATACCTTCTTTTCCATCGGGCAGAAATTCGGTGTGGATACAGAAGAAATCATAAACGCCAATATGGGTGTTCTCCCCGAAAACATTTATACAGGTATTATCCTCTGCATCCCCGTTGCACCATCTCCCGTGTGTATGTCGCTTTCCTCTGACGGGTCCCGCATAAGCGTCATAAACCAAAAAACGGGCAACACAAAAAACTACGAAAGCATGCTTTCATCTTCGTCAGAGCTTATCCCCGGCAATATTGTCCTTACTCAGAAACGGTTGGAAGCCGGTGATGTCGAGGGCGCCAAGGAGCTGTTATTCTCCCCTTATGAGTTTGGCATAAGAGGTCAGGCACAGATGAACGACTCAAGGGGTCTTTTCGTTATAACAGATGATAATTCAATGCTTGAGATTTTCAATTCCTGCCCCGTGGGCACCATACTGGAGGTGGAGGGAAAATGAGCTGTCCTATAGGAAGTTCAACATACCGCATCCGCCCCGGCGATACCTTTAATTCAATAGCCCGTGCATTTAATGTTACCGCTGAAGACCTTATCCTCTTAAACCCCTTTGCAGACCCTGAGGATTTAAGAGTAGGTCAGATTATTTGCATAGGTCAGGTAAACCGCCCGCCTGCCCCCTGCGAAAGCGGTAATTACTATGTGGTAAGGCGCGGCGACAGTATTTATTCCATTGCAAAAACCTTTTCCCTTACTGCTGAGGATATTTTTGCCGCAAACCCCCGTCTTAGCGAAAATCTCTTCATAGGTCAGGTTTTATGTATCCCCCAAAACCCCGTAAGGCTGGAATTCCGCGTAAATTTAAGCTCAAAAATCCTTTCCGTATACCAGAACGGCACTCTTATAAAGGAATATCCGGTTGCAATCGGCAAGGATTCCACCCCTACACCACAGGGCACCTTTACCATTATAAACAAGCAGCTTAACCCGGGCGGTCCCTACGGCACACGCTGGCTGGGGCTAAGCAAAAAAGGCTATGGCATACACGGCACAAACGCCCCCGAGTCCATCGGCACCGCCGCCTCAAACGGCTGCATAAGAATGTATAATTCCGATATCGAAGAGCTTTTTGATATCACAAACACAGGCACGGTAGTGAGAATATTCCCGTAAGGACTATTCTCAGGGAATAAGTACTATGTAATAGTGAATAAGTAATATAAAAGTGCGGCATATGCCGCACTTTTAATTAGTTGTTCTTTACGTGAACGTCCATCTGAGGGAAGGGTATTTCAATATTCGCCTTGTCAAATGCCTTCTTGACATTTTCATTTACAGAGAAGTATACCTTCCAGTAGTTTTCTGTCTGTGTCCATACACGAACGGAAAAATCAATACTGCTTTCGCCGTGATTGGAAAGGAAAATATCAACACCACGGTCTGCAATAATATTTTCTGTGTTTTCGATTACATAAGCTATTACCTTTCTCACCTTGTCAATATCAGAGGAATAAGATACAGAAAACTTGAAGTCAACTCTTCTTGTGTCAAGCTGATTAACAGCTGTAACAGTGGAATTCATCAAACCTCCGTTGGGGATAATAACCCTCTTGTTGTCGGGGGTTAAAAGCGTTGTATAGAAAATACCGATAGCTTCAACTGTGCCTTCAACACCGCCTTCAACTATGTAATCACCAACCTTGAAGGGCTTTAAAATGATAATGATGATACCGCCTGCAAGGTTAGATAAACCGCCCTGCAATGCAAGACCTACAGCCACACCGCAGGATGCAACAACAGTTATAACGCTTGTAAGAGGCACACCCAACACGCCGATAGCTGTTACAAAAACAATAGCCTTAAGAGAAATAGCTATAATGCTCTTTAAAAAGGTCTGGGCAGTAATATCAATTTTTTCAAAGGGTCTTGACTTAACAATCAGCTTTACGAGAAAGCCCGAAAGCTTAAGCCCGATACCTAAAATCAAAAGTGCCGCAATAATTTTTCCGCCGAGTGTAACACCAAGCTCGGCAAGAGTTGTTAAAAACTGTTCAAAATTCATACCAATTTCTCCTTCTTATTCAGAAAAGCCGCCTGTAGGCGGCTTTTTCATTCATTCTGTATTAATTATAAACCGCGTGCTTCCTTAACAGCCTGTACAAAAGCCTTCGCCTTTTCAGTAATAGCCTTGTAGTCGCCTGTAGCCGCGCCACCTGTAAGTGCACCGCCTGCACCAACTGCGCAAGCACCTGCCTTGATCCATTCGCCAACGTTAGATACGTCAACACCGCCTGTAGGCATCATCTTAGCCTGAGGAAGGGGACCCTTGATAGCCTTTAAAATCTTGGGACCAAAAGCTTCACCGGGGAAAATCTTCACGATATCAGCACCCGCTTCCATAGCTGTAACAACCTCCTTGATTGTCATAGCGCCGGGCATGCAGGGGATACGGTAACGGTTACAAAGCTTAACAGTTTCCAGGTCAAAGCAAGGGCTTACGATGTACTGAGCACCGGAAAGTATAGCTATTCTTGCCGTTTCACTGTCAAGAACAGTACCTGCACCAAGTATCATGCTTCCGTCAGAGTATTCCTTAGCTAAATCTTCAATAACCTTGTGTGCCATGGGAACTGTAAATGTAAGCTCAATAGCGGGCACTCCGCCTTCCATACATGCATCAGCAATTCTCTTTGCCTTTTCGCCGTTTTCGGCTCTTACAACAGCAACAACACCGGCATCTGTTAATCTGGTAATTACGATTTCCTTATCCATATATATCCACCTTTCAAGATAAATTCATATTTTAAACACCTGTGGTATAGTTAGGAGCTTCCTTAGTGATTGAGATATCGTGGGGATGGCTTTCACGAAGACCTGCAGAAGAAATCTTCACAAACTGACCCTTCTTCTTCAATTCTTCAATGGAAGCACTTCCGCAATAACCCATACCTGCTCTCAAGCCGCCGAGAAGCTGGAAAATTGTCTCGGAAAGGGGTCCCTTATAGGGAACACGTCCTTCAACGCCTTCGGGAACAAGCTTTTTACTGCCTGACTGGAAGTAACGGTCCTTACTGCCCTTTTCCATAGCAGCGATAGAGCCCATACCACGGTAAACCTTGAACTTTCTGCCCTGATAAATTTCTGTTTCTCCGGGAGATTCGTCACAACCTGCAAGAAGCGAACCCATCATGATAACATCAGCACCTGCGGCAATAGCCTTGGGCAAATCGCCTGAGTACTTGATACCGCCGTCAGCGATAATGGGAATATTATACTTGGCAGCAGCTTCAGCAGCCTGCATAACAGCAGTAAGCTGAGGAACACCGATACCTGCAACAACTCTTGTTGTACAGATACTGCCGGGACCGATACCAACCTTAACGGCATCAGCACCTGCCTTGATAAGGTCCTCGCAACCGCCGTAGGTTGCAATGTTACCTGCGATAAGCTGAAGAGAGGGATAAGCTGACTTAATCTTATCGATACATGTCATAATGTTCTTGGAGTGGCCATGAGCCGAGTCAAGCACAACAACGTCAACAGAAGCATCAACCAATGCCTTTACGCGGTCTAAAACGTCGCTTGTAATACCTACTGCCGCACCTGCAAGAAGTCTGCCTCTTTCATCACGTGCAGAGTTGGGGTACTGGATAGCCTTTTCAATATCCTTGATTGTGATAAGGCCCTTAAGCTTATAATCAGAATCCACAATGGGAAGCTTTTCAATCTTGTGATGGCGCAAAATTTCCTGTGCCTGGTCAAGGGTTGTACCTTCGGGAGCTGTAATAAGACCATCCTTTGTCATAACCTCACCAATAAGACGGTTGAAGTCTGTTTCAAATCTTAAGTCACGGTTTGTAAGAATACCGATAAGCTTACCTTCTTCATCTGTAATCGGCACACCTGAAATTTTATACTTGCCCATAAGAGCATCTGCATCCTGAAGAGTATGGGTTGCGGAAAGAGAGAAGGGATTTACGATAACGCCGTTTTCACTTCTTTTAACCTTATCCACTTCATTAGCCTGCGCTTCGATAGTCATATTTTTGTGTACGATACCGATACCGCCTTCACGCGCAATGGCGATTGCAAGAGCAGACTCAGTAACTGTGTCCATAGCTGAGCTCATAAGAGGAATGTTTAATTTAATCTTGTTTGTCAGTCTTGTGGAAAGATCGATACCAACCTGATAAACGTCACTCTTCTGAGGAATCAGAAGTACATCATCAAAGGTAAGGCCTTCATAAAGAATCTTGTCCATATTTTTACCCCTTTCTTTGCATGAAATGTTATTTTACTTATTATATCAATATTTATCTCTTCCGTCAACCGAATTTTGCTAAAGAAATCAAAACATTTTTCATGTCTGAGAGTGTTTCGGTGCGGTTTATCATATCTCTTACCGATGCGGCACCCTCAATTCCCTTTATATACCATGCGGCGTGCTTTCTTGCTTCACGTATTCCGATATATTCACCCTTTAATGCGCACAGCATCTCAATATGCTCCACGGCGGTTTTCATTTTTTCCTCAATGGTTGGGAAATAGGGTTCTTCGCCCTTTGCAAGCGATTCAATCTGTGAAAAAATCCACGGGTTTCCCTGCGCTCCTCTGCCAATCATAACAGCATCAACGCCTGTTTCATCAATCATACGGACAGCATCATATGGGGTGAAAATATCACCGTTACCGATAACGGGTATGCTTACCGCTTCTTTTACCCTTCCAAGCATCTCCCAATCAGCAACACCCGAGTAAAACTGTTCACGTGTTCTTCCGTGTACACAGATTGCAAAAGCACCCTCTTCTTCGCAGATACGGGCAAGGTCAATTACATTTATATTATCCTTATCCCATCCAAGGCGCATTTTCACGCTGACCGGTTTTTCGGCGGCATTTACAACTGCACGGATAATTTCACGGGCTAGGGGCAGATTTTTCATAAGGGCACTGCCGTCTGAATTATTTACAATCTTCGGTGCAGGGCAACCCATGTTAATATCAAGAAACAACCCGGCATCAGCTGCTTTTTGAGCAACCGACGCCATAACTGAAGGCTCGTGCCCGAAAAGCTGTACTGCAGAAGGCATACTTTCAGTTTCCATCATGCCCTCAGTTCTGGTGCTTTCAAAGCTTAAAGCCTTTGCGCTGACCATTTCCGTATAAGAAAGAGCGCAACCCATCTTATGGCATATTCTTCGGAAAGCAAGGTCTGTAACTCCTGCCATGGGGGCTAAAAAGGCATTATTTTTCAATTTTATATTACCTAACTTAATTTCCATTGCTTTTTCCTCACTTTATAACCTAATTATATATAATATGGTGCAAAAAAACAACGATATTTTATAAAATAGGTATTGAATTTTATTTGTTTTATGATACAATGTATTTAGATTTTTAAGAAAGAGGTGCTTCACTATGGCATACATCATCAATGACGATTGCATCAGCTGCGGCGCATGCGCATCTGCTTGCCCCGTTGGTTGCATCACAGAAGGCGACGCTAAGTACGAAATCAACGCTGACGAATGCGTTAGCTGCGGTAGCTGTGCAGGTGCTTGTCCTGTAGGCGCTCCTGTTGAAGAGTAATTACACGTAAATTAAAAACGCCAAGGTGTACCTTGGCGTTTTTAATTAGAAATCGGTGGTTGTATGGAAGATTTAATTTTACATAACGAAAAAATTGAAGATCTGAATATGGGAGGTTATAAAATAATACAGACAAAGGACGGCTTCTGCTTTGGCAGTGACGCTGTTCTTCTTTCAAAATTTGCCGTCTTCAAAAAGGGTGACCGTGTACTTGATTTATGCACAGGTACGGGCATTATTCCCGTCCTTTGCTGGGCAAGGAACAGCCTCTCTTCCATTGATGCGGTAGAAATCGTGCCTTCCGTTGCCTCAATGGCTGAGCGCACGATGAAGCTTAATAACCTTTCTGATAAAATCAGGGTAGTAAATGCAGATTTAAAAAACTGTGTGGAAATTTACGGCAAACGCCGGTTTGATGCAGTAACCTGTAACCCTCCGTATATGAATAAGGGTGGCGGTCTTGTTAACCCCAAGGACAATTTAGCAGTTGCAAGGCATGAAATCATGTGTACACTTGATGATGTTGTCCGTATCAGTGCTGATATGTTAAAGCCTCACGGCAAGCTCTTTATGGTACACCGTGCCGACAGACTCTGCGATGTGATAACCACCTTCAGGAAATATTCAATTGAGCCAAAGCGTCTTTCCATGGTACAGCCAAACAGTAAGGGCGCACCAAACATTATACTTATAGAAGGCGCACTTTACGGCAAATCTCAGCTTAAGATAACCCCTCCCGTCTGCATGTATGACGATGACGGGTGCTATATACAACAGATTACAGATAAATTATAAGGAGAAAACCTATGTCAGGAACATTATACCTTTGTGCCACACCTATTGGCAATTTAGAAGATATAACCTACCGCTGTGTCCGAACCTTAGGCGAGGTTGACCTCATTGCCGCCGAAGACACAAGAAGAACCCTGGGACTTTTAAACCACTTAGGCATTGAAAAGCCGCTTACCAGCTACTATGAGCATAACAAGGCTGAAAAAGGTCCCTACCTTGTAGGCAAGCTTTTGGAGGGATGCAACATTGCTCTTGTATCGGATGCAGGCACCCCTGCCATCTGCGACCCCGGGGAGGATTTGGTAAAGCTCTGTATAAAAGCGGGCGTGCCCATTGTGCCCGTACCCGGCGCCGTTGCGGCAGTTACCGCATTAATCCCCAGCGGTCTTTCCACTATAAAGTTCGCCTTCGAGGGCTTTATATCCACAAATAAGAAAAACCGGATTGAGCTTTTTGAGAGGTTAAAAAACGAAACCCGCACCATGATTTTTTACGAGGCGCCCCATAAGCTTCAGGCAACCCTGGAGGATATGTATAAATACTGGGGCGACAGACAAATTACCATTTGTCACGAGCTTACGAAAATCCATGAAGAATTTTTAAGAACTACACTTTCCGAGGCTGTGCATATCTATGAGGAAATCCCCCCCAAAGGCGAATTTGTTCTGATTGTAGAGGGCAGAAGCGAGGAAGAAATTGCCGAGGAAGAAAAATCCGCATGGGAGCAGATGAGCATAAAAGAGCATTTTGACTTTCATATCACACAGGGCTTAAGCGAAAAGGATGCCATAAAGCAGGTTGCAAAGGACCGCGGAATGAGAAAACAAGACGTATACAAAGAAATAAAGATAGCCGACTAAGGCTATCTTTTTTCTTTATATACAAAACGAGCACT
>JAFYPR010000001.1 GCA_017547445.1 Clostridia bacterium | reverse complement strand
TTCTTAATATCCTGAAATGCAAAAAAATCTCTTCCTGTATGATTGAAAACGCCGTCAAATATAACCCTTAAACCCTTTTTATGACAAAGAGCAACAAATTCCTTTAAATCTTTATTTGTGCCTAAGCGGCTATCGAGCTTTTTATAATCTGTTGTTTCATAGCCATGACCTACAGACTCAAAAAGGGGACCGATATAAATTGCGGTAAAGCCGCAGTTTTTAATATGGTCAATCCAGGGGAAGAGTGTGCGCAGTCTTGGGTTGGGTGCGCCATAGGGATTTTGCTTTTCCGCACCTGTCATACCTAAAGGGTAAATGTGGTAAAAAATTGATTCGTCATACCATGCCATTGAGTAAATCCTCCTGATGTAAATATACGGTAAGTATAGCATAATATATAACGATTGTCTATAATAAAAAAGATTTCACCCCTCGGGGCATGGATGAAACCCGAGGGGTGAGAGGAGGGAACTATATAATAGAAGGTTGTTTACAAAAACTTTTGCTTTTTTGCGCTCATTGCGGCACCTACGATGCCTGCGTCGTTAAAGAGCTTTGCTACCTCGATTTGTGTGCGGGGCTCTTGCTTGTTAAATTCGTGCTTTTTTACAAATTCACGGATTGGGGCAAGAAGCGTTTCGCCCTCAAAGCTTATACCTCCGCCGATAACAACTGTTTCAGGCTGGAAAATGTTTATAAGATTTACTATGCCTTCGGAAACATATGTTATGTATTTGTCCCTTACTTCAATTGCCGCAGTATCGCCCTGTCTTGCACAGTCAAAGGCGGTAAAGCCGTTGATTGCACCGTTCTGCTGTGCCCATTGGTGCATAAGAGAATCGGAGCAAAGCGCCATTTTCTTCTTTGTCTGATTGATGAGAGCAGTAACAGATGCATATGCTTCGTAGCAGCCCAGTCTTCCGCAGGCGCATTTTTCTCCGCCTTCATGTATTACATGATGACCGATTTCTCCGCCTGCACCATTGAAGCCTCGGAAAATTTTGCCTTTAATTACAATGCCTCCGCCGACGCCTGTACCTAATGTAACCATAAGAAAGTTGTCACGGTGGGGGTCCTGCATGAAATATTCGCCATATGCGGCGGCATTTGCATCGTTTTCCAGGTTGACGGGGATGTCAATATATTTTCTGAATTCTTCGGCGATGGGGACATTTACCATGTTAAGGTTTGCCGCTCTTACCACAATGCCGTTTTCATTGTCAATATTACCGGGGATGCCTATGCCTACAACTTTAATGTCGGCAAGGTTTTTATCTGCGGCAGCGGTGACCTTATGAGTGAGTATGACCATATCACGTATAATTTCAGACCAATGGCGGTGTCTGAGTGTGGGCGTTGATGCCTTTTGAATGATTTTACCTTTTTTGTCAACAAGTCCGACGGCGATATTTGTACCGCCTAAATCAATGCCGATATACATAACTTTAACTCCTTTTCTTTAAATTTCAACGCAAAATGTACCCGTCCCCATTTGCGTTGAGAAGTTCTTTGTTTGCTTTTTCTACCTTAAGGAAGGAGAGAAGAATTATAATGATGCCGCAAAGTATGGCAGGTGCCCAAAGGTAAAGGAATTGAAGCATATTAATTGTGGACGGAGTCTGAATGGGGGCGTTTTCCATATAGCCTGCAGCATCAAGGAGCCAACCGCAGATAGCTGTACCCAATGCGCCACCGATTTTGATGCCTAAGGATGAACAGGAATACATCATGCCGTCAAGGCGATGACCTGTTGTAAGTGCGGTATAGTCAGAGCAGGATGCTATAAGTGCATTCATATCTCCCTGAAGCGGTGCAATGCCCAGTGTTGCAATGGCTGTGAAAATAAGCATAAGGGGAATATTGCCCATGTAGCCTGCAACCATTACGCCTATTCTGCCAAGTGTTGCTATGAGGTATCCGATAACGTTCAATTTGTACATTCCGCCCATTTTTTTAATTATGAAGGGGAGAATTAAAAGCAGTGAAACCATGGGGATATTGATTGCCAATGCAAAATCGCTGAATAAGCCCTCGTTGTCTAAAATATATTTCATGTAATAGATGCCCATGCCTATTACGGAGGCATAAAGCTGTGTCATAATATAAGTTGAGCAGATGAGCAAATAGTATTTGTTTTTTATAAGGAGCTTAAAGGACTGGAAAAAGGTAAGCTTATGTTCTTCAGAGCGCTCTTTATCCATTTCTTCATCGGCTTCGTGCAATTCCTTAACGGAGAATACGGAAATTGTATTTACGGCAAGCCCGATGATTGCATAAATGATGGCAACAATTCTCCAGCCTTCTGCACCGCCGCCAAAGAAGTTTACGGCATCAATTGTAATGTACTGAATAAGCATACTTGCACCGAAGGCAAAGATGAAGCGGATTGAACCAAGCTGAACTCTTTCGTTGGTGTTTTTTGTGATAAGTGCTGTAAGTGATGCATAAGCGATATTGTTTGCGGTAAAGAAAACAGCGTTAAGCAATGTGTATGAAATGAAGAAGAAGGCATACTGTGCGGTCTGTCCCCAGCTTTCGGGGATTGCAAAGCAGGCTATAAGACACACAGAGCAACCTATGTAGGGCCATAACATCCATGGACGGGCTTTGCCCATTTTGGTGTGGGTTTTGTCTATTAAACGACCGAAGAAAAAGTCGGTTACACCGTCAAAAACCTTTGAAAGTGCAATCAGTGTTCCTACAACCCCCATACTCATGCCGATGGAATCTGTTAAGTAGAACATCATGAAGGAGGTAAGAAGTGCATATACAACATTGCCTGCGATATCGCCTGAGCCGTAGCCGATTTTATGATACCATTTCAGATATTTTTTATTTGTAGTCATTTTTCATTCTCCTAACTTTTAATTTGGGGAAGAAGGCCTCCGGATGACCTATCCCTCTTGTCAATTAAATTATAAGACAAAAAAATGCAAAATGTCTATAAACGCTATTGCATTAAATATGCACAAAATGATACAATAGTATTGCAAAAGGTAAGATGAATACGGGGGGGAGATATATGTATATAAATGAAGGATATCTTAATAACTCCAGATTGCCTGTGAACGACAAATCAAAGGATTTGATTGTAACAAGTGCGGGTACATACCATGTGAAGAAGAAAAAGCGGGTGCCAACCCTTCGTCCGAAGGGGAGGATTGATTACCAGTTAGTGTATATCGCAGCGGGCAAGGCGCATTTTTATTTTGACGGGAAGGACACGGTTGTTCCTGCGGGGCACATGGTTGTGTACGTGCCGAGAGAAGAGCAGAAATATGAATATTTCGGTGAGGATAAAACAGAGGCTTACTGGGTGCATTTTACGGGAAGTAATGTAAAGGGAATTATGAGACACTTTGATATTCCCTTTAATGAAAACTATTTTTATTCAGGTTCAAGCGAAGAATATAAGATGCTTTTTAACAGTATGATTCACGAGCTCAGAACCCGGTCAGTTCATTACGAAGAAATGATTGAAATGAATTTAAGACAGCTTTTTATGACAATTCAGCGCACCCGTATTGAACGGAAGCCTCAGATTAACACCTTTGCTCAGGCAGAGGTGAGCTATGCGAAAAAATATTTCTTTGAGCATTACAGTGAGGATATCAATATAAGTGACTTTGCTCAGTCGAGGCTTATGAGTGTCAGCTGGTTTATGAGAAATTTCAAGCAGGTGACGGGCATGAGTCCCATGCAGTATATTCTTAACCTGAGAATTGAAAATGCTCAGATGCTTTTAGAGACAACAAGTTATTCGGTGAATGAAATTTCTTCGATTGTCGGGTATGAAAATCAGTTGTACTTTTCGAGGCTATTTAAAAAAATGAAGGGTGTTGCACCTACAGAATACAGAAAACTGCAAATAAAATAACGGAGCAGCTGCTCCGTTATTTTATTTTATTAAATTGTCCTTTGCCTGTTCAGCTTCTGTAAGCTTTGCATTGTAGCAATCGGTGCATAGAGAAAGCTTCTGTTCTTCAATCTGGTAGATATATGCATCCTTCTCTCCGCAATACAGACAACCTTCATCACTTGAGTACGGAGCACCGCAGCCTGTAAGTAAAGCAAGTACCATGGAAATGATAATAAGATATTTTTTCATTTTACACACCGCTTTCTTATAAATTTCAATTTGATTGTAGCAAATTTAATTTATAAGTCAATAGCTTGAAGTGCTGTGGCAATAATAGTGCATATATAGGATAAATTTGTTAATATAATTATTCGAATGTGTATTTTATTTCATTGCCATCAAATGTAAAGGTCAGCGGAGAGGAGGCTTTTAAGCCATAGTCAAAGGAGGCATTCGTGCATTCGCCCACCTGACCTACATAGAGGTATCTTACGCCGTCCTTAACTGTTGCCTCACTCTTTTCGCCCATTGAAACAACGAAGACATTTACTCCCTTTTCCAAAAGCTCAGCCATATAACAATCCCAGACGGTTTGTTCGCCCGAATTCATCTTATAGACAGGCTCATTTGTGATGAGTACAAGGTTTTTCTCAGTCATCATATCAAGTGCAATCTGCAGATTGCCCCATGCATTTTCCTCGCTAAGGCGTATGGAGGAGGATTTTGAGTTGGCAATTGTTATAATGCGTGTGTTTTCGATAACTCGCTGTGTGAAGCCGTTGGTTTCTCTGTAAATTGTGAAAATACCCTTGGGGTCATAGATTTCATCAGAAAGGGCATAAACGTCACCGCGAAGAGATAAATCCTTAAGCCTTTGTTCTGTCTGGAAGCGGCCGATGAGGTTTTTACTCTCTTCTATTGCGCCTGTTATGACAATTTTTTCGCCCTCTTCAATAAAGCCTTCAAAATTATCCAAAGCTTTAACATCATCTGCCCGCATATGCTTTTCGCCGTTGACAACGGCTACGGAAGTTAAACCCTCATATATTGCGGTAACTGTGCCGGCTCCGTCACCTTTTTTGACTGTGTCGCCTTCCATTATGATATCGCCTTCAGCAATGAAGGTTATGAGGTTTTCGGGGATAGCGGCAGAGTAACCGCTCTGGTCATATGCTGTTACGGTCATTGTTCTGTCAGATGCGGAGGCGTTGACGGACTCGGGGTAGATATTGATAGCAAAAATATCGTCTATGACGCGGACATCCTCTGTAAGTGTGATGCCTTTATATTTTACTTTTATGGTGTGAATACCGCTTGTGGTTGGCATAACACGGTTATCCTCTATAATTGCGTAGGGGTCGGAGCAGGAAATTCTGATTTTTGACAAATCAAAGGGGACGTTGTTGTAGTTTTCGTCGTAGAAAACTGTCTGTATTTCCACGCTGTCGCCTGCGATGATTGTATCTTTTGACAACTTCATTTCGCCCATTTCAGCCTCGCCTTCGTCGGCGTGAGAAATAACGCCTAATCCTGTTGAAACCTTGCGGGGGACAGATACTGTATTCTGAATTGTCTGTTCATTTGTATAACGGTCGGGAGTAACTAATGTTGTACTTCCGCCACCGTCAAGATTTATGGCATCTGTGCAACCTAAATTAAGCATAAATTCTGCCATATCGGTCTGGGTGAAGCCGGGACAGTCAGTTTCTCTGCCGTCAACTGTTGCCAGAATAAGTGTTTTGCCATCATCTGCAAGACCCATTGCACTGCGCTGTGCCTTGCCTGTGATATTACTTGTAAATTCAAAAATTTCGCCGTCCTTTAAAAGGAGGGTATTACCGCCTGAGGCTTCCTTTATTAATTCAACATCAGGAGAAATTGACTTTTCGACCCTTATTATATCGCCTGTGGCAAAGTTTGCGTTAAGAAAGTTATTTGTCATGTAGTCGGCAATGAAAACTGCACCGCCCTGGGGTATAGTTACCTTTTCGCCGCCCCAGGAAAAGGATATCATTTCGTATTCGTCCTCACTGTAGGGAGCGCATATCATAGCATAGGTATATTCGGGTACTGTTACGGTTTCGCCCCAGGCAGAGGTTATCATAGTTATGGCATTACCTTTTGCAATGGGGGCTTTATTAATCTGATAAAGCTCACATTCTGCCTCTTCGGTAAGAGATGTGTTTTCTGCATACAGTGTGCCTGTGAAGGTGAAGTAGTCGAATAAAACCTCGTTTTCCTCGGTTACCACAAAGGATACAAAGTTATCCTTTGAGGGGGTTGAAATTAATTCGCCATCCTGATAAACCATGCCGAGCATATTTGTTTCGCCGGATTTTACATTGAAAAAGTCGGCATTTATACTGACCTTTGTGTTGTTTTCTTTAGCCATTGTCTTTACGGTGGAAAGACACGAAGAACCGTCAGATGAGGTCATAACCTTAAGGGATAAATCCTCGTTTGTAAGGTCAATGCGGATAATATTTGCCTTTACCCAGCTTGTCCCGTCGAAGGTCTCTTTCCTTTGGTGAGTGATGCCTTCGGTTACTGTAGATGTTATATCGCTCTCATATATAGCAGCCTGTACGGAAGAGTTCATAAGTAAAAGTGCAACAAGTGCAGAAATTGTTTTTTTCATTGAATCAGTCCTTTCCGTATATGAGTATAACATAAAAAGGGTGAAAAGAAAAGATATATGTTGTAAACGATTTGTTACATCGGCATATCGGATTGTTGACTAAAAAAACATAATATGGTATAATTACTAAAATAGGATAAGTGTGGGTAAATGCAGAATGCGCACCTGTTAACTTTTATCTGAGACCACAGTTTTATAATGTAGAGGGACAGGGCTGCTTTTTCAAACCGGGCGACGATTTGAAAAAGGATATCTGCGGATATCTTTTCACCCGCTGTCCCGTCAGGTGGGCTTTAGGGAGGTAGATTTGTGAATATAAAGAATATTTTATCTAACGCAGTTGCCGTTTTAAGAGGCATTTTGAATAAATGGAAGTTTAATAAATCAGGCAGTCTTCTTCGTATGGAGAAGGGTGTACGGGTTATGAAAAATAATGGCGGGATTACACTGGGCGACAGAGTTTTTCTGCACAGGTTTGTAAAGCTCTCGGCTTACGGCGGAAAAATTGAGATAGGAAATAATTCATACATCGGTGACCGTACGGAAATCCATTCGGGAGAAGCGGTTAAGATAGGAAACGGAGTTAACATTGCATGGGACTGCAATATATTAGACCGTGATTACCATGCTTTTAACTCGGAAAAAGAGGTTATAAAGCCTGTTGTAATTGAGGACAATGTGTGGATTGGCGTAAGGAGCACCGTTTTAAAGGGTGTAAGAATAGGACAAGGTGCTGTTGTGGCGGCGGGAAGTGTTGTTACACGTGATGTACCGCCTCACTCTCTTGTGGCAGGCAACCCTGCGAAGGTTATAAAAGAAAATATTACGTGGAAAGCTTAAGGTGTATTAAGTGAAAGAGAAGAAAAATATCTTAGGTGCAGTATCCTCGGTTATGGTTATAATGGTGCTCAGCAGGCTATTGAGCCTTGTTGCCAATCAGGTATATATGTCGCATTTTGGTGCAACGGATGTTTATCTGAATATTTATTCTTACGCGATAAGCATTCCCAACGTTATTTTTACCTGTGTAGGTACTGCGCTGTCAACTGTTGTAATACCCATTTATGTGGGGCATATTGCATTGAAAAAGAATGATGAAGCAAAACGTTTTGCAGATAATATAATTACCATTTCGTTAGGCTTGACTCTTGCGCTGGTGCTTTTTGGTATGGCGATATCGCCGCTTCTTCCTAAGGCAACTGCTTTTGCAGAGAATCAGGAAACATATAATTTTGCGGTGACGGCACTTATCTGGGTAATGCCCGTTATGTTCTTTTATGCGCTTAATTATATTTTTCAGGGTATGCTTCAGGCTGTCGGCAAGTATTCCCTCCCTGCATTTGTGAGCGTGCCGTCAAGTCTGGTTGTTATGTTGTATACCGTTCTTTTAGGTCATCGCTTCGGTGTCGGCGGTCTTCTGGTTGCTACGGTTATAGGGTTGAGCCTTCAGGCGATTATACTTATACCGCCACTTGTTAGGGGTGGATATGTTTACAGACCAAAATTTGAGCTGAAGCACCCTGATATTATAAAGGCGGGGAAGATGACTGTGCCCGTGCTTTTAGGTGTGGGTGCATATCAGCTTAATATGTTTTATAACAACACAATGATTGCCCGCTTTGAGGGGATGGTAACCCTTCTGATGTTTGTGCAGAATATCACTGTGTATCTTGTGCTGGCATTTGTGTATTCCATAACGGCTGTTATTTATCCCCGACTGGCAGAGAGTGCATCAAAGGGCGACATGGACAGCTTTAAAAACACACTTTCGGGAATACTTATGAGTGTTTGTGCACTTCTGATTCCTATGACTTTTGGTTTTATAGGTGTAAGAGAGAGTCTTCTTAATCTTATTTCTGCGTGGGGCAAGATTACAAGTGACGATATTTCCCGTGCGGCAATGCTTTTGTGCGGTTATTCGATAGGCATTACAGGCATTGGCTTGAAGGAAATTTTAGACAGAGCACTCTATGCCTTGGGTAACACTAAAATAAGCGCAGTAAACGGCGTTGTTATAATGGGAGTAAATATTTCTTTAAGTCTTGTGCTGATGCATTATATCGGCGCATACGGAATCCCCGTGGCATATTCTGTTGCATCTCTTTGCGGTATGGGTGTACTTTTGTATGCAATAAAGAAAAAGACGGGAAGCTATGCAAAGAATTTAGGGAAAACTGCGTTAAAGTGCATTATGGCATCCTTTGTGATGCTTTTGTGTGTAGAGGGATTAAATATGCTTATCCCCGATGCACCAAACGTAATTATGCGTGCAATAAGGCTTTTTGTGCCTGTGGGTGCAGGTCTTTTGGTGTATTATATAATGGCAATTATTCTTAAAATAAAGCCCGTTACGGAGTTTACGGGCAAAATCCTGAAAAGAGGAAAAATATGAGTAGATTAGGTTATGCGATAAGTTATATGACTTATTATTTTCTGGCAAGGCATCTGCCCGGAAGCTTCGCGCCCTACAGCTTAGGAAGCGGAAGGCTGAGAAGGCTTTGTGTTAAGGGTATGTTTAAGTCAGTGGGTAAAAACGTGGTTATTGAGCACGGTGCATTTTTCGGCGGAGGCCGCGAGATTGAAATAGGCAATAACTCTGCCATCGGTTTGAATGCACGTATTTCGGGACCTTTGTCAATCGGTGATGATGTGATGATGGGGCCGAATGTGAGCATTTATACACAAAACCACGAGACGGAGAATATTTATAAGCCTATGAGGCTGCAGACTGCACCGAAGGAAAAGGTTGTAATCGGAAACGATTGCTGGATTGGCGCAAATGCAATAATTTTGCCCGGCGTTAAAATCGGTAACGGTGTTATTGTAGGTGCGGGTGCGGTTGTAACACGGGATGTGCCTGATTTGGCAATTGTGGGCGGTGTGCCTGCAAGGGTGATAAAAATGCGTGAGGAGAGAAGCGATTTGCCTAAATTGAAGGTTTTGTATCTTATAAATCATGCGGGCAAGGCGGGTACGGAAAAATATGTGTACAACCTTGTGAAGACATATAAGGAAAAGAATACAAAATGTTATTTTGCATATTCTGAGGGTGGACTTTTAAGTGAGCAGATGGAAGAGATGGGGATTGAAGCCTTCCGCATAGAAATGAAAAATCCCTTTGATTTTAAAGCGGCAAAGCGTATTGCCGGGATTTGCAGAGAAAATAACATTGATGTTATCCATACCCAGTACCCGAGAGAAAATTATATTGCCCTTTTATCAAGGCTTTATTATTCGGGAACAAGGGTTGTGTATACCTGCCATTTAACATTGAAGACTTCTCTTTTATGGAAGATTACAAACAAGATAATGACAAAGCACAATCACAGGATAATTTCTGTTTGCAACAACGGTAAGGAGCTTTTAATCGGCAATGGTGTACCCGAGGAAAAGATTGATGTTGTATTTAACGGGATTGTGCCGTCAAAAGAGGTTTCAAAGAATATAAAGAAAAGGGAAGAGCTGGGCATTGACCCTGACACCTTTGTGATAGTTACCCTTTCAAGATACCATATGGCAAAGGGACTTGATTTCTTTACAAATTCAGTTGCAAGGCTTAAGAAGATGACGGATAAGAAGTTTGTTGTTTTATTCTTAGGTGATGGTGAGCTTTTCGGTGATATAAAAAAGCAGATTGCCGCATTGGGACTGGAGAATGAGATTAAACAGCTGGGCTTCAGAAGTGACGCTAATGAGATTTTAAGAGCCAGCGATATGTATGTTAACAGTGCAAAATGCTATGAGGCGCTCTCTTTTGCGATACTTGAGGCTTTAGATACTGCGTTGCCTGTTGTTGCCACAAATGTGGGCGGTAACGGCGATATTATAAATAAGGAAAATAACTGCGGTATTCTGGTTGAATACGGCGATACAAAGGCTATGGCAGAAGCGATTAAAACAATTATGGAGGATGGGGATATATATTCCCAATTCTCAGATAATGCCAGACGGGCAGCCTGTGAAAAGTTTAATCTTGATGTTTTATTGGAAGAAACATATACAAAGTATTTTTAAGGTGCAATGCACGGAAAGGAAAAATTATTATGGAAAAGAAGTTTAAGTTCAACATTGTTGACGTTGTTGTAATTTTGGTAATTGTCCTTGCGGTAGGTTTTGTGGGCATGATGTTTTTCGGCGGAAGTTTAGGCGGCAGCAGTGCTTCTGCTTATGAAGTGACATACCTTTGCGAAGAAGTACCCGATTTTGCGGCAACTGTTATTGAAGTAGGCGACAAGGTGCTTGATGAACAGAAGGATACAGATTTAGGTGAGGTTACAGCAGTTGAGCTTTCTGAGTCAAGAACATACGTAGTAACAGATGACGGTGAAGTAATGTGTGTGGGAAAGCCTTATTATAAATGTGTTTCACTTACAACTGTTGTTGAAGGTCAGGATTATGATTTTGGTATGATTGCAGGCTCCTCCAAGTACGGAGTGGGTCACTCCATTACTATCCGTGTAGGTAAGGCAAAGATTTTCGGCAGAGTATCGGGTATCAAGAAGATAGACTGATTAAAGCAAGGTTATAAAAGGGGTGATTAAACTGATTTCACGTTCTTTTACATGGCATATTTTAACGTCTTGTTTTAATTTTGCGGTATCTAAGGTTAAGAGCAGCTTTATCATAAATGTGCTTATTTCGTTTTTTGATTGGGTACAGGGCAAAATTACAGAGAGCGGTGTTTATGCATATCTCGGTAAGCGGGATTTTACCGAAAGGTTTGCCGAGGGCTCCTTGGTATATGCCCTTTTGGATGGTGTATGGAGCTTTGCGCTTAAGATAATCCGTGCAATTCAGCTTTTTACAAGACGTATTTTTAAAAATTCATTTTCCCTTTATTTGTTTGATTGGTTAAACAAAAAGGGCTTTTTCTCGCTTGATGTATACCTTGCCCTTTTTATGGGGTTGATGTTCCTTGCTCCCCATAATTTATGGAATAACCTTTATGCATTTTTAGGTGCAATGGGATTTTTCCTATGGGCGGTATGGAATATTGCATCGGGCAAAATTAAAGGTAATATTAAAAAGGTTTCTTTGTCAATTATCGTGTTTGCCGCGGCAGTCGGTATAAGCACGGTTACTGCATATGTGCCCTCTGATGCTTTGAGAATTGCGCTTTTCCTTACGGCATCGGTGATTTTTGCATATTGCGTATATGCAAGTGTTGATACAAAAGAAAAGCTTGTAAGATTTTTGAAGATTGTTTTATTCTTTGTGGCTCTTACGGGTCTTTACGGCATAGCACAGAGAATTATGGGTGTTGAGGTTGATCTGGAGTTTGTTGATATTACTGCAAACGAGGGTATGCCCGGAAGAGTTTATTCCACCTTCTCGAACCCCAACAACTTTGCTCAGCTTTTAGTTCTGTTTATGCCTTTTATGGTGCCTTTGTTTTTATCTGTTAAGACAAAGCTTGACAAAATATGCGTAGCAGGCGGTTTTGCCGTATGCTTAGGTGCGTTGGCTATGACATATTCACGCTCAGGCTGGGTTGGTTTTGCGCTTAGTGCAGTTGTTTTTGTCTGCATTTATGATAAGAGGCTTTTAATTCCCTTCGGAATTTTGGTTGTGGCGGCAATACCCTTCCTGCCTGATACGATTATGAACAGAATTTTCACAATAGGATCTATGAACGACTCCTCAAACTCATACAGACTTTATATCTGGGACAGCTGTATAAGAATGATTAAGGATTACGGAATAAAGGGTCTTGGGTTAGGGCCTGAGTCCTTCAGGGCGATATACCCCGGATATGCTTCCCCTGTGGCGATTACTGCGCCCCACAGTCATATGCTATATATGGAAATTATCCTTGAAATGGGCATTTTAGGTGCGGTAAGCTTCTTTGCATACATTTTTGCCGCAGTTAAAAAGGCGGCGGGCAGTATGCGTGTTATGGATAAAGAATTAAAGGGTTATGCAGTGGCAGGTGTGGCGGCACTCAGTGGTATCGCATTTGTATGCTGCGCTGAGTATATCTGGTTTTATCCGAGAGTTATGTTTGCATTCTGGATTGTGCCGGGGTTACTTTTTGCAGTTGCAAGGATTGCAAAAATGCAGAAGGACAATCCCTCCGTCAGCTGATAGCTGACACCTCCCTTTACACAAGGGAGGCGGAAAGGAAATGATTAAATATGAAGGTTTTGCATCTTATATCAGGTGGCGATTCTGGCGGGGCGAAAACACATTTGTTTTCGCTCCTTGACAAATTAAAGACAAGGGCAGATGTGAGAGTGGGCTGTCTTATGGAGGGGGTTTTCTATAAGGAAATTCTCGAAAAAGATATTGACAGTGTACTTTTTAGTCAGAAAAACCGTTTTGATTTGTCTGTTGTGGATGCTATTGCAGATATGATAAATAATGAAGGCTTTGATGTTTTTCACGTGCATGGCGCAAGGGCAAACTTTGTTGCATATTTTGTGATGAAAAAAATCAATATACCTACCATTACTACCGTACACAGCGATTATCTTCTGGATTTTGACCAATTTGTAAAAAAGCTCGTATTTACAAACCTTAATAAATGGGCACTTAAAAAGATACCTTATTATATTGCGGTAAGCGATAATTTTAAGGATATGCTGATTGAGAGAGGCTTCAGACCTAATGCTATCCATACGGTTTATAATGGGATGGATTTTTCCCATGTGCCCCAAAATGTTACCGACAAGAGTGAGTTTGCGCAGAAGAGAAATTTTGTTTATGATGAAAATAAAATTTATGTGGGTATTGCCGCACGCTTTGACGCAGTCAAGGGCGTTGATGTGTTTATAAAAGCGGCAGGCGAGGTCTTAGAAAAAAGAGATAATGTGGAATTTCTCATTGCAGGTGACGGGGTTGACCGTGAAAAGCTCATGCGCCTTGCAGAAGAAACAGGGCATGGTGACCGCATCCGTTTTCTCGGCTTTGAAAGGGATATGTACGGCTTTTTGAACCTTATTGACATAAACTGCCTTACATCATTGTGCGAAAGCTTCCCGTATTCCATGCTTGAAGGTGCGGCGATGGGTAAGTGTATGGTTGCAAGTAGAGTCGGCGGTATACCCTCACTTGTAATAGAAGGTGAGACAGGTGCTCTTTTTGAAAGCGGTAATTATACCCAGATGGCTGATAAGCTTATAAGGCTTATTGACGAGCCTGAAATGACCCGTCGGATGGGAGAAAACATAAAAAGAAGGGCAACTACTCTTTTTACAAACGATAATTTTGCCCAAACCCATATTGAAATCTATGAAAAAATCCTTAAGGATTATCACGATAAAAAGAGATATGACGCGGTTATATCAGGCTATTACGGCTTTCATAATAACGGTGATGATGCACTTTTACTGTCAATTATTGAAAATATTAAAAAATTAAAGAGTGACGCAAGAATAGCGGTTTTAAGCAACAGACCGGACGAAACAAAAAAGCTTTATCGTACCGATGCGGTGCTGAGGGTTAATCCCTTTAAGCTTATGTCTGTTATGAAAAGGACAAAAATTCTCATATCCGGGGGAGGCTCGCTTTTGCAGGACGAAACCAGCAGTAAGAGCTTATGGTATTACCTTTTCATAATAAGTCTTGCAAAAAAATGCGGGGCAAGGGTATGCCAGTTTGCCAACGGCTTCGGCCCTGTTAAAAGAGAGTTCAACCGCAAGCTTACGGCAAAAATCATCAATAAAAATGTTGATGTGATAACCCTCCGTGATAAAGCGTCTGAAAATCTGATGAAAGAAATCGGCGTTACTTTGCCCGTTTTAGTTACTGCAGACCCTGCACTCCTTTTACAGGGGGCGGATGAAAAAGCTATTGAAAAGCTTTTTGAAAGAGAAAATATCCCCAAGGGAGATTTTATATCCGTATCTGTAAGAGAGTGGAAAAGGAATGCTCCCGATTTTGAAAAAAACGTTGCTTCGGCACTGGCTGAATTTTCGCGAAAGAATAATTTGAATGTGATATTCGTGCCTATGCAATACCCACATGATGTGGAAATTTCAAAGAGGATTGCGTTAATGGTAGGTGATGGGGCATACGTTATTGAAAAGAGTGCATCCATACGCGAAATAATCGGGGTTGTTACAAAAAGCAGTATGAATGTTGCAATGCGCCTTCACAGTATGATATATTCCGTAGGGGAGGGAGTTAAAACAGTGGCGCTCCGTTATGACCCGAAAATTGACGGCTTTATGGAATATGTGGGACTTGACGGGGTCTGCGACGTGGAGAATATTACCCATGAAGGTTTAATTGAGGCTTTGGAAATGGCGTTGACCTCTGTAAGCCTGACGGATTGCGAAAGCCTTCGTGAAAAAGCAAGGTTTAATTTTGAAAAAGCAATAGAGTTAATTGATAATCAGTAATGATAAGGAAAAAACACGGAACTGCAATTGCAGTTCCGTGTTTTTGTGTTACTTTTTCAATTGATTTATAACGAATTTATCGCCTTTTGCGCTGACGGAGACTTTATCGCCCTTTACTACATTGCCTGAGAGGATTTCTTCTGCGAACAAATCCTCAATTTTTGAAGTAATGGCACGTCTCAAAGGGCGGGCGCCATAGACGGGGTCAAAGCCTTCCTTGCTGAGAAGTGACACGGCGGTGTCGTTAAAGGTGACGTGTATACCGTTTTCTTCAAGGCGTTTTGAGACAGAGGAAAGCATGATTTTTGCAATCTGCTTTATTTCCTCTTCTGTTAAGCGGTTGAAGACAATGATTTCGTCAAGGCGGTTTAAAAATTCGGGACGGAAGGTTTTCTTCAGGTCGTCCATAACATTCTTTTTGATTTCGGTATTGGTGTCAGCCTCGCCGAAGCCTACTCTTTTTGCCTGTGTAAGCTTACTTGCGCCTACGTTACTTGTCATGATGATGACGGTGTTTCTGAAGTCAACCTTTTTGCCCTGGGAGTCTGTTAATATACCATCCTCCAAAACCTGGAGCAGTATATTGAAAACATCGGGATGTGCCTTTTCGATTTCGTCAAAGAGAATAACAGAATAGGGCTTGCGGCGCACCTTTTCGGTTAACTGACCTGCATCGTCGTAGCCTACGTAGCCGGGAGGAGAGCCAACAAGCTTGGAAACAGAGTGCTTTTCCATAAATTCGCTCATGTCAACACGTATCATTGCATCCTCGTCACCGAAGAGTGCTTCGGCAAGAGCCTTCGTGAGCTCTGTTTTACCAACGCCTGTGGGACCGAGGAAAATAAAGGAGCCTATGGGACGCTTGGGGTCCTTTAAGCCTACTCTGCCCCGGCGGATTGCCCTGGATATGGCAACTACTGCATCGTGCTGACCGATAACCCTTTTGTGAAGGACACTTTCAAGGTTTCTTAAGCGGTCGCTTTCTTCTTCCCTGAGGCGGTCAACGGGGATATTTGTCCAGCTTGAAATGATTGAGGCAATTTCCGTTTCTGTTATTATGCCTGAAAGGGCATTTGTCTTATCGCTCCATTCACTGCGCATTTTTTCGAAGCGGGCAGTGAGGGATTTTTCCTCGTCACGGAGTGTAGCCGCCTTTTCAAAGTCCTGTGAATTTATAGCTTCGTGCTTGGCATTTTGTGTCTCCTTGATTTTGTCCTCAAGCTCCTTCAATTCGGGAGGAGCGGTGAATTTTTTAAGCTTTGTACGGCTTGCGGCTTCGTCCACCAAATCAATCGCCTTATCGGGAAGGAAGCGGTCTGTGATATAACGTGAAGAAAGCTTTGCAGCTGCCTCTAATGCGTTGTCTTCAATTTTTACGCCGTGGTGTGCTTCGTATTTGGGACGGAGACCCTTTAAGATTTCGACAGTATCTTCAATTGAAGGCTCGCCCACCATAACGGACTGGAAACGGCGTTCCAATGCGGCATCCTTTTCGATATACTTGCGGTATTCGTTAAGTGTTGTTGCGCCGATGAGTTGAATTTCGCCACGGGCAAGGGCGGGCTTTAAGATATTTGCCGCATCTATTGCACCCTCTGCGGCACCTGCACCGATTATTGTATGAATTTCGTCGATGAATAAAATCACGTTGCCGTCCTGTGTAACCTCTTCCATGGCTTTCTTGAGCCTTTCTTCAAATTCGCCACGGTATTTTGCGCCTGCTACCATGCCCGAAAGGTCAACGGAGAAGACTCTTTTGTTCTTTAAAAGCTCAGGGACGTTGCCTGATACAATTTCCTGTGCCAAGCCTTCTGCAATAGCGGTTTTGCCAACACCCGGCTCGCCTAAGAGTACGGGATTGTTTTTTGTACGTCTCGACAAAATCTGTATAACACGGGCGATTTCTTCGCTTCTGCCGATTACGGGGTCAAATTTATCCTCAGAAGCAAGGCGGGTAAGGTCACGTCCGAACTGATTGAGTGTAGGTGTGTTTTTTACAGCCTCGGCAGCTTTGTCCTCGCCTTTTGCATTGGAGGAGGATTTTGTTACCGCTTCCAGAAGGTCGTTGTAAACTGTGACAGGAACGCCTGATGCAAGAAGAATTCTGAATGCCACGCTGTCACGCTCACGAAGAATGGCTAAGAGAATATGTTCCGTGCCGATGTATGAGGAATATGTTTTTCTTGCCTCGTATGCACTTTGCTGAAGGCATCTTGTAGTACGGGGGGTGAAGCCTGCAAAGCCCGACTGAGAGGGTGCGGTTGCTTCGGAGATTTTTTCTTTTACTTTTTCTTCTGTTATGTTAAGAGAAGAAAGGAATTTAGCGGCAAAGGAGCTGCCTTCCTTCAATAAGCCTAAGAGAAGGTGCTCTGTGCCTACAAAGTTACAGCTTGTTTCCTGTGCGGCAATTTGTGAGAGACGAATGGCTTCTCTTGCTTTTTGTGTGAAGTTGTTTTCATTCATGATTAATCATCCTTTCTTTTGCCCATGTTCAGATTTTCACGAAAATACTGTGCACGAAGCACATCGCGTGTTACGGGGTCGGAATCTGTCAGCTTACCCGATTGGGCAAGTGATGAGGGAAGGGTTAAAAAAAGAGTATCTGATAATTTTTGGGTGGTTATATTATTTATTATACCCAAAGAAATGCCTAAAAGAACATCGCTTGTAAGAGAAAAGGCTTCTTCTGATGAAAGGGCATAGGCATTTGATAAAATACCATAGGAGCGCATACATTTATCGGTTAATCTTATGCGGTTGTTTTCAAAGAGAGTATTTCTTACCATTTCTTCCTTTTTCATAAGCTCTTCGGCTGCAAGATTTACCCTCTGGATAATATCCTTTTCAGTTGCGCCTAAGGTAATCTGGTTTGAAAGCTGATAAAATGCGCCCTTTGCCTTACTGCCCTCGCCATATATACCACGGACGGCAAGACCTAACTTATTTGCCCATGTGAGGACGGAGGAGATGGAATTGCTCATGGTAAGGGCAGGAAGGTGCAGCATGAAGCTGGCACGCATACCTGTGCCTGCATTTGTGGGACAGGCGGTGAGGTAACCGAATTTTTCGCTGAAGGCTATGTCGAGCTTTTCCGATAAAAGATTGTCGATTTTATCCGCCGTGTCGTATGCATCATCAAGGGAAGAGCCTTGTGCAAAAACCTGGATGCGGATATGGTCTTCTTCGTTTATCATTATGGAAATTGTTTCGTCCTCGGAGATGATTACCCCACGGGGAAGAGTACCCTTTAAAAAATCGGGACTGATAAGGTGCTTTTCGGAAAGAGAGGCAAGAAGGGTTTTGTCGCAATCCTCGGATTTTATGATTTTAAGTGTATCCTTAAGAGCACAGGAGGACAATGCATCCCATACCTTGTCTATAACCTCACGTGCCATATCGGCATTCATTCTTGAAGGGAAGGGGATGGTTTTTAAATTACGGGCAAGTCTTACCCTGCCTGACTGATAGTTTGTCATTATAATCTGCCCTCCATTTCTTTGATTTCGTCACGAAGGCGTGCCGCCTTTTCGTATTCTTCCTTTTCGATTGCTTCTTTAAGCTGAGCTTTTAAAATATCAATCTTGTTTTCGCTTACATTGCCCGATGTACCTAAAACCTTACCTGTATGGGTGTTTGTTGAGTGGATTTTCTTCAAAAGGGGCATCATGGATGAAGAAAATGCTTCGTAACAGTTGGCACAGCCGGGTTTGCCCGTTTTGAGAAATTCGCCCTTTGTCATATTACAAAGGGGGCATTTTTCTTCGGTGTTCAGCCTTTCGCCTTCATTGAAGAAGGAAGAAAAGAGGCTTGAAAAGCCTAAGTCCATGTTTAAGTCTTTATAGATATTGTTTTCCTGTGCACATGCTGCACAGAGCTTTTTAACGGTTTTGTTGCCGTTGATAACCTGTGTTAAGGTTACTGCCGCAGGATTCATACCGCATTTTTCACACATCATAATTAATCATCCTTTCTTTTACATAAGGGACAGCAGCATATTTTTAAGTACAACTGCCCTGGCTTCGTTCTTCTGCCCTGATAAAATGCTCTTGTCGGAGAGTGAGGCGAGCATAAGCTTTGCTTCACGCTCGGTGACGAGAGAGGTTTCAAGTAAACGGGAGATATAGGCATTGGCTGTGGGAAAATCCAAAGATGAGCCAATGGAGTTTATAAGATACGAAATAAGGCTGTCAAAGCCGTGCTCCACACGGCGGATTGTAACAGAGCCGCCACCGCCACGGCGGGATTCGATACTGTAGCCTCTTTCGGGAGTGAAGCGGGTTTTGATAACATAATTTATCTGGGAGGGAACACAGTTTAACTGGTTTGCAAGAATATTGCGCCTGATTTCAACGCTCCCGTCCGAAGAAGAAAGCATCTCTACAAGCATCTGTTCTATTAAATCTGATATTGTCATTATAAACACCTCGATAATTTGACTTTGACTTTCTTTGACTTTAAGATATCACGTTATTTCAGAAATGTCAAGTTATTTTTGAAAAAATATTTCAAATAAGTAATAATTGTGGTATAATGGAACAAATTCAAGTTTTAAGAGGTGGCAGATATGCAGAAGATAATTGCAGCGACAAAAAATAAAAACAAGGTAAGGGAGTTTAAAGAAATTCTTCCCGATTTTGATATTATTACACAGGAGGAAGCAGGAATTGACCTTGATGTTGAAGAAACAGGTACAACATTTATGGAAAATGCCCTTCTGAAGGCAAAAGCAATTTTTGAAAAAACAAAAATACCCTCCCTTGCAGATGACAGCGGTCTTGAGGTTTATGCATTAGACGGTGCACCCGGAGTTTACAGTGCCCGTTATGGCGGTGAAGGTCTTGACGATAAGGGAAGAACAAAGCTTTTGCTTGAAAACATGAAGGATATTAAAGATGAAGACCGAGGCGCAAGGTTTGTAAGCGCAATTGTTTTTGTGACAAAGGATAGGGTATATGAAGCAGAAGGTGTTTTTGAAGGTGTAATTGCACATGAAATGAAGGGCGCCAACGGCTTTGGCTATGACCCTGTTTTCTATGTGCCCGAAATGGGTAAGACTGCCGCAGAAATGACACCTGATGAAAAAAACAGCATGAGCCACAGGGGAAAGGCTCTGCGCGCATTGGCAGAAATGGTAAAAAATTAAAAAAAGACGCGGATTAAACCGCGTCTTTGATGAAAATCAGTTGCAGCAAACGTTGTTGTTTGCGTAGTTACCGCAGCTGTTGCCGCAGCCGTTGCCGCATCCGCAGAAGAGGAAGTAAAGTATAATAAGGATAATGATCCAGTCATTGCCGCAATTACAGTTGTTATTACATCCGAACATATAAATGTTCTCCTTTCAGGTTTCAGAAATTGTGTTGAGGGAATTTCTCCCTACGCTACATATATATTTAAAATAAGAAATGTTGTTACTGTATGTGGAAATTTTTTTTTGAATTTCACTCTGTTACTTGATAATAATAGTTATGAGGTTTAATATATCTCACTATGTAAAAAAGGAGGACGCCATATGATTAGGCTTATTGCGCTTCTTACGGTTTGTGTGATGATGCTTTCCGGTTGCGGAGGCACAAATGATACAAATAATGACGGTATTACAGGTAATGACAATGCAGATAAAGGGAATGTTGTCGGAAGTAATACAGATAAGAACAAACCTGATAAGAATACTGCGGACAACGGCATTATAAATGATACGAATGCTACAGACGAAACCGGTATGGGAACCCGTTCGTCAAATAACATGGCCGACAGAGCCATGAACGGTGTTGGTAACGCCATGAACGGTGTTGGCAACGCCATGGAAGATATCGGCAGAGGTGCGAATAATGTAATGCACGACGTCGGTAATGCGATGAGATAAAGAAATAATGCTTATTGCGCGCCCTTTAAGGGTGCGTATACATATAACGGACGGAAAAATAATGAGGAGGAAGAGTATGAATCATATTTCGTTTCCCTATCTTGGGCTGGATTTTCACCTCAGTGAGACGGTTGATATATTCGGCTTGAAAATTTACTGGTATGCAATAATTATTGCAGCGGGAATGCTTCTGGCTATGTGTATTGCCTTTTTTGAGTTCAGAAAAAAAGGACTTCAAAGTGATGATTTAGCGGATTTTGTACTTTTTGCGATACCCTTGGGCATACTTGGTGCAAGGCTTTATTATGTGATTTTTGAATGGAGCTACTACAAGGCGCACCCTGAGGACATTCTGGCGATATGGAAGGGCGGACTTGCAGTATACGGAGGTATAATGGCTGGTGCTGTTGTTGCAGTTGTTTTTACAAGGATGAAGAAAATTCCTTTCCTGTGGTTTGCAGATGTTGCCACCTGTGGACTTCTTATTGCTCAATCTTTGGGCAGGTGGGGGAATTTTGTGAATGCTGAGGCTTTTGGGGACTTGACAAACCTGCCCTGGGCAATGGTTGTGGAAGGACCTGATGTTAAGCCTTATTCGCCTTTTGGTCCGTGCCATCCCACGTTCTTATACGAGTCGCTCTGGAATGCGGCGGGCTTTATTATTTCATATTTTATAATTTACAGATTACTTAAAAAGGACGGATTTTGTCTTTCTTTCTACCTCATATGGTACGGCACGGGAAGATTCTTGATTGAAGGCTTGAGAATGGACAGCTTATGGCTGATAGAAGATGTTATACGGGTTAGCCAGCTGGTGTCATTTATAAGCATAATCGGAGGAATTGCAACACTTTTTTACATCAAAAAACGCGATAAAAAAGAAATTAATCAAATATCTGTGCAGTAATGTTACAATTTGATGAAATTTATGTTGAGATACTGCAACAAAACTTGACGGCTTTGAAATGTTATGTTAGAATTGCAGTATGGTTTTCTGGGGCAATTTCGCCCCGGGACAAAAATAATTAAGGAGGATGACGATATGAAGACAAAAAGATTATTGTCTTTTATATTGACAGTGACAATGCTGTTGTCAGTGGCTGTTATGCCTGCTATGGCAGATGGCTTGGTGCTTACTGACATTGACGCATCCAGCGCTGAAGGTAAGGCGGTTACAAAGCTCGTTTCCAGAGGCATTATCAATGGTTACGAGGATGGAACATACCGTCCCGGAAACTCTATTTCCAGAGCTGAATTCTGCGTTGTTATGGTTAAGTTCCAGGCACAGCAGGACTACATTAATACTGAAGCACTTACAGGTTTTGAAGACCTTGATACAGATGCTAACTATGCATGGGCACGTCCTTACGTTGCAAAGGCTGTAGAATTAGGCATTATCAACGGCTTTGAGGACAAGACCTTCCGTGCGGCAGACCCTGTGACATACGAACAGGCAATCAAAATGATTGTTTGCGCTCTCGGTTATGAAAAGGAAGCAATGGCTCCCACAATCGCAGGTGACTGGTCCAGCGGTTATGTAAAGAAGGCTATGGAGCTTCGTGTAACAAGCGGCACTTCCATTGCAAATAAGCAGAGACCTTCTACAAGAGGTACTGTGGCAATTTTAGTTGCTAATGCTCTTGATGCTGACAGAAATGACAATACAGGTATTGAAGGCTGGAAGCCTGAAAATCCCGATGAATCTCTCGGTTATGATGAGGTTAAGGGTATTGTGACAGGTACTTTCCTTACAGAGCTTGAAGATGCTGACAGCTCTGTTCCCAGAGACTGCATACAGATTGACGATGAAGTTTATGAAATCGGATTTTCTGCTGACCCCAACGAATTCCTTGGTTGTGAGGTTGAGGCTGTGGTACAGAAGGCAGAAAACTTTAACGACTACCCTGTTGTTGTTGGTATGGAAAAAACATCAAAAACTAATGTTGTTGAAATCAAGGCAGACCTTTTGGGCGATTTCGTTGATGGTATAATTGAATACCAGACAAAAAGAGACGGCAGTGTAAAGGAAGCTAAGATTGATGAAGACTATATTGTGATTTTCAACAATAAGGCTTATGATTACGACCTTGAATACCTTGAAGAAGATCTTGAAAACGGAAGCGTTGTACTTGTTGACAACAACGGCGACAAGAAGTATGACGTTGTAAGAGTTAATTCCTACGAAGTTTTTGTAGTTGCTTCCAAGAGCTCTTCCACTCAGAAGATTACTCCTATGTACGGTGCTGAGTATAAGGATGAGGAATATATTATATTCCCCTCTGAATCCACATCCGTTATATTCTCTCTTAAGAGAAACGGTAAGGAAATCAAGTTCAGCGATATTGCAAAGTGGGATGTCCTTAATATTAAGGAATCTCCCGAGGATGCTGAAGGCAGACGTCTTTACGAAGTAATCGTTACACGCCAGACTGTTTCCGGCAAGATTACCGAGCAGGATGCTGATGATGAAGGCTTAATCGTAATTAACGACGAAGAATACAGTGTAGCAGAGTCCTTGCTTAAGTATATTGAAGAAGGCGGCGAGGATGCACCTAACCTTTCTGTAGGTGAGAATGCTCAGGTTTACCTTGATGCTGAAGGCAAGATTGTTGCTGCAGCTGAGGCAAAGAATGATATATCTTCCGAAAAGTATGCTTATCTTTATGCACTTCGTCAGAATGATAAGGATAGTGAATATGAGCTTGAATTCAAGCTTTATACAACAGAAGGTAAGTTTATCCAGATTGGTACAGCGAGCAAGATTATTCTTAACGAAAAGAAGTACAAGGCTATTGATGAAGATATTCTTGATGACCTTGAAGCTTCTGCCGAAAAGGCACATTCCTTCTACGGAATAGATGACGGTGCTGAAAATATAGGTTGCCGTCAGCCCATTATTTATCAGACAAACTCCGAAGGTCTTATTTCTACAATCTTTACTGTTTTAAGTGAAGAAAATGAAGATATTTCCATGGTGATGAACGAAGAAGGTGAAGATGGTGAAACATACTTCGTAAAGTATGACGAGAGAGCCTATAAGTCCTCTTCCAAGAGCTTTACAGACTTTAAGGTATCCTCTTCCACAAAGATTATGTTCATTCCCGATAACAGAAGTGCATCTGACGATTATCTCACATTCACTTCTTACTCCAAGGCGTTCGCAAATAACAGAGATTACCACGTTGAAGCTTTTGGTCTTTCCACAAGCGGTACAGCATCTCTTATTCTTATGTACAAGCAGAACGACTCCAGAATTTACACATCCTCTTCTCCCTGGATGATTGTTGCATCCAAGAGTAATACAAAGGATGGTGCTGTTATCAAGGGTTACACAGGTACAAGCTACTCCTTGAAGACTGTACGGGTTTCTGAAGAGGACGGTCCTTCCGTGGCAGGTGTCGGCAAGGGCGATATCATCAGATATATTCTTGATGGTAAGGGTGAGCTTGTTCATTATCAGACATGGTTTGATGCAAGTGATCCTTGTCAGCTTGAGCCTGTAAGTACAAACCGTGATTTGTATGTTGACGAAGAGATTGACACAGACGGTGCAAACCGTATTATTGAAATCGCCTCAAGCCAGACAGAACCCATGTATAACTATCCTACTGCTACATTCCGTCTCCAGTTCGGTACTGTAACAGAACTTGTTCTCAATCCGGAAGGAACAGAGAAGGATGATGAGGAAGAAGAATTTATTGCAGTTTCCGGCGTATTGGTTGAAGACGGTCTTGATATGGATTACTTTGATAAGGAAAGCGACAAGAATAAGAGTTCGATTACTGAGGAAATCAGCTCTTCCGTAAAGGTATTCAGCTATGACCGCGGCGGCAGAAACAGTGACGTTGTGACAGATGCAGACCTTTCTGAGGTTCTTGACTACACAAACTATGGTGAAGACGCTTCCAGAGTTATTATCTATACATCAAGCGGTTCACTCAGAATGATTTATATCATTTTCGACTGATTAACTTTAAAAAGGCATTGCGAAAGCAATGCCTTTGAGCGTGTCGATAAAGTGTTATCGACACGCTCAAGCAAAGGCGGGCTAACGCCCTTCGGCACTTTGAGGTCTGAATTTTATAAGGAATAAAGTGACGATTTCTCGTGCAAGACTCCCTATGGGAGCCCTAAAATCGCCACTTTCGGAGGGGTGAATGCGATTAACCCCTCCGATTT
>JAFYPR010000026.1 GCA_017547445.1 Clostridia bacterium | reverse complement strand
TTTCAGAAATTTTCAACTGCAGCCTTTTCGATTGCTACGCCCTTCTTATATGTTGCCATATAATCGTTAAAGCCCTTAACGTCAGCAGGGTCGGGCGCAATTGTTGTGCCTTCGTAGTTGCAGAAGACCTTCTTGTTAAGGAAGTCTTCAAGAGTTTCTCTGCCCTGCTTTTCAACAGCGTATGCCGCAAGAAGTGCCATGCCCCAAGCGCCGCCTTCGCCTGCTGTGCTCATAACAGTAACGGGTGTGTTCATAGCAGCTGCCATAAGGGACTGACCAACTCTTTCAGTCTTAAAGAGACCGCCGTGACCGAGAAGCATGTCAAGCTCAACATTTTCCTTTTCAAAAAGGATATCCATACCGATTTTAAGTGTTGCCATAGTTGCATAAACCTGTGCACGCATAAATTCGGGAAGAGTAAGCTTAACGTCAGCCTTTCTTGTAACAAGGGGTCTGCCTTCTGCTACATCTGTGATTGTTTCGCCGGAGATGTAGTTGTAGGAAAGAATGCCGCCGCAGTCCTTTGCACCCTTTTCAGCTTCGAAATAAAGAGTGTCGTAAAGCCTGGGTGTGGAATATTCAACGCCCATTGCCTTTAACACCTGACCAAACAGCTTAACCCAGTTATCAAGGTCTGTACAGCAGTTGTTGCAGTGAACCATTGCAACAGGTGCGCCTGTGGGTGTTGTAACCATGTCAATTTCAGTATATACGCCCTTAAGTGCTCTCTCTAATACTGCCATAGCAAAGATAGATGTACCTGCAGAAACATTACCTGTTCTGGGGGCAACAGAATTTGTAGCTACCATACCTGTGCCTGCATCACCCTCGGGAGCAGCCATGGGAATACCTGCTTCGAGCTTTCCTGTGGGGTCAAGCAATTTAGCGCCTTCTTCTGTCAATACGCCTGCGTCGTCGCCTGCATTGAGAACAGCAGGGATAACCTCACGAAGAGAGAAGGGCAAATCGTTAACCTTTAAAAGTCCGTCAAATGCTTCAACCATATCCTGGTCATAGTCGCACTTATTGGAGTCGATGGGGAACACACCGCTTGCTTCGCCAACACCGAGTACCTTCTTGCCTGTTAATTTCCAGTGAACGTAGCCGGCGAGTGTTGTAACAAATGCGATATCCTTAATGTGCTCTTCCCTGTTAAGGATTGCCTGATAAAGGTGAGCAATAGTCCATCTCTGAGGAATATTGAAGTTAAAGAGCTTTGTTAAGCGGTCAGCCGCTTCTTCTGTAATGGCGTTTCTCCATGTGCGGAAGGGAACAAGCTGCTTGTTATCCTTGTCAAATACTATGTAGCCGTGCATCATTGCGGAAAAGCCCAGTGCTCCGACCGTAGTCAACTCAACACCGTAGTTTTCACGAACGTCTGCTGCCATTTTTGCGTAAGCATCCTGCACGCCTTTCCATACAGAGTCAAGAGAGTATGTCCAGATGCCGTTTTCCAGTTTATTTTCCCAGTCGTGACCGCCCGATGCGATAGGGGAATGGTCGCTTGCGATAAGGACCGCCTTAATTCTTGTAGAACCAAATTCGATACCAAGTGCGGTTTTGCCGCTTTCGATATCTTTTACAATCATTGTCTTGTCCATTTGTAAAACCCTCCTTTGTTTAGTTATAACAATTATATCAGTATTTGCCTTTAAAATCAATATATTTCTTAACGTGGGTCAAACTTGACATAAGGAAGGATTTATTATAAAATATACATTAAGATAATATGGTTTATAATGAAAAGGAGATGGGAAAATGAGCACAAAAAAGATACTTGTAGTAGAAGACGAAAAACCTATTTCTGATATTTTAAAATTTAATCTGGAAAAATCGGGTTATGAAGTTCTTTGCGCATATGACGGCGGGGACGGATTGAATAAGGCGCTTAATGAGAGTGTTGACCTTATTTTGCTTGATGTTATGCTTCCCGTGATGGAAGGCTTTGATGTTTTAAAAAAGGTAAGAGAGGTCAAGCAGAATGTGCCTATCCTTATGCTGACCGCCCGTGAAGAAGAGGTTGACAAAATCCTCGGCCTGGAGTGGGGTGCAGACGACTATATCACAAAGCCTTTTTCCATGCGTGAGCTTTTGGCAAGAGTAAAGGCTAATCTCAGGCGCACTGTAAGCGAAGCGGAAGCTGTAGCTTCAGAGATTGCAACCTTCGGCAATCTGGCTATCAATTATTCACGCTACGAGGTTACAAAAAATTCTGAGATTGTTGAGCTTACATTGCGTGAGTTTGAGCTCCTGAAGTTCCTTTCCGCTCAGCCGGGCATGGTATTTTCGAGAGAAATGCTCCTTGAGAAGGTATGGGGCTACGAATATTTCGGTGACGTAAGAACTGTGGATGTTACCATAAGAAGACTTCGTGAAAAGATTGAGGATGACCCTGCACATCCTTTGGTTATTATGACAAAACGAGGCATAGGGTATTACCTGAACAAATAACCCGAGGTTTTTGTTTAGGTGACTTTGATTAGGTAATTGCAACATTTTGACCATACTGCAACCCACAACACGGGACAGCGGGTGAAAAGACCTCCGCTGAGGTCCTTTTTGAAATAGTCTCCCGATTTCAAAAAGCATGTCTCGACTCGGCTCGGTCACGACTCGGCTCTGACAATCCACCGGATTGTCATTCACTACCTCGTCGCCGCTTCGCTACCCTGTCCCTGTTCCTTAAAACTAACAGGCGGTAATTATTATGTTTAAAAGTATTCAGTGGAAAATAATAGCGATTTTCTTACTGCTTACACTATTTGTTATGATAGTTGTAGGTACTTTTTTGCTGCAGAATATTTCTGCCTATTACCATGATGACTTTGCCACAACCCTTTCAGCCCAGGCATTTACTCCATCGGTATGTGCCGAGCTTGATGCGGCATCAAAAAATGCCGACCCCGTAGGCGAAATTACCGAAATTATGAACATATATTCTGTCAGGATGATGATTGACTCCTACAGAAATTATTATCTTCTTTCATCAGACGGAGCAGAGGTGCTTTCAAGCAGTCTTGCCGAGCCGGGGGAGGTTTTGCTGACACCTAACCTTATTTCTGCAATGGACGGTCAGGTAGGCAAGGAGATTGACCGTTCCGCAAGCTTTATGGATTATGCATACCCCATCACAGACGGCGGCGAGGTAAGGTATATTGCATATATAATGGACAGCAAGGACGAATTATATGATATTACCAGAAATATTTTCATAAATATTCTCTGGGCGCTTGTTTTCGGACTTCTGATAAGTGCCTTTTTAGGTCTTATCCTGTCAAGAACGATTATTATGCCTATTTCCAATCTGCAGATAAAGGCAGAGCAACTCTCAGAAGGTGTATTCGGGCACCGTATCGAGGTAAGAAGCCGTGACGAAATCGGCAGACTTACCCTTGCCTTTAACGAAATGGCATCACGTATTGACAAGAGCCTTTCTGATATTTCTGCCGAGAAAAACAAGGTAGAGGCAATCTTAAGCCAGATGACAGACGGCATTGTTGCCTTTGACCAATCAGGGGAAATGATTCACTCCAACAATGCGGCAAAGGAGCTGGCAGGCTTTGAGGAGGGTATAACCTTTGACGGCTTTGTAAAGCAGCTGGGTATTTCCTTAACCATTGAACAGCTCACTTATCTTGACCGCAACCGTGTTGTTGAAAAGGAAACCGAGGTTAAGGGCAGAATTGTGAGACTTCTTTTTGCCCCCTATGCGGACGAAGCTGATAAGAACGGCGGTACCGTAGTTGTTATGCAGGATATTACAAAGCAGACAAAGCTTGATATGGCGCGCCGTGAGTTTGTGGCAAACGTGTCCCACGAATTGAGAACACCTATAACAACAATAAAAAGCTATGCCGAAACAATTTTAGATATGGCGGATGAAAATGCCCCCGAAACCAACTTCTTAAAGGTTATTGACTCGGAGGCTGACCGCATGACAAGGATTGTTACAGACCTTCTTTCACTCTCGAAGCTTGATAATTCTGCCACGGCCCTTGATAAAAAGGTCTTTGACTTGTCCCTTCTTACAGAGAGCGTTGTTAAAAAGCTTGAAATTAATGCAAATAATTTAGGACTGACACTTTCCTTCAGAAAAGAAGGGGATGCATCCCTCTTTTACGGTGATAAGGACCGCATGGAGCAGGTTATTACAAATATTGTGTCAAATGCAGTTAAATATACCCCCTCAGGCGGTAAGGTTGAGGTGGTGTGCGGTGCTGAGTACACACAGGCGTATATCCGTGTAAGCGACAATGGTATTGGTATTCCCGATAAGGATTTGCCCAGGATTTTTGAAAGATTTTACCGTGTTGACAAGGCAAGAAGCCGTGAAAGCGGCGGCACGGGTCTCGGTCTTGCAATTGCAAAGGAGCTTGTTGAAATGCACGGCGGTAAAATTGACATAAAGAGCCGTGAAGGCAAGGGTACAAGTGTAACAATTACCTTGCCTATGATTAATGTATAATCAATTGTAATATAGGATTAAACTGTCTGTTATTGTTTTGTAACATTAGTGGTGTATAATGTGTATGAGGAAGATTGGAGTGTCCTCACGGAGGTATTGGTTATGAAGAAAACTATTATTTCCGTGCTCTTGGTTTTTGTATTCATTATGACCGCTTCATTGTCGGTTTTTGCTCATCCTTTGTCTGTTGCAGATGGGAGCCAGGGTACGGTTTCCAACTTAATAACTATAAAAAAGCCTGACAGCGCAGCTACGTCCACCGTTAAAACAACCTATTCAATTACAGGTGTCGGCAATGAGGGCGTGAGTATATGTATCTATACGTACAATGGGACAGAATTTGTTCCTCAGAAGAACGGCGATGATACGGTTGCTACATATACAATCGGCTCCTCGGGCGTGTTCTATCGTCAGATTGCGCTTAAAGAAGGCGAAAACCGCATTATGGTAAGAGCAGAAGCAAGTGACGGAACCTATCAGCTCAGCTATCTTTCAATTACTGTTGTAAATAACAGTGTTATGACAGATATCAATTCATTTTCTCTGAATATGCAATCCAAGCTGAACGGTTGGCTTAACTAAGTAACTGAGAGTACAAAACAGGCTACAGCAAATAATGCTGTAGCCTTGTTTTGAATAATGGGGTAAGTTTATGTTTAAAGAGAAAGTTAAAACCTCAATAATTGTTGTGCTTATAATAAACCTTGTTATGCTGACATATCAGTCTTGGTTTAAAAGCGGTCTTTTAGGGCCCGACTGGCCGTATTTTTCATTTTCGGACCTTCCTTTAGTGCGCCTTTTTGCCCGTGACAGCTTTGTGAGCGTACCGAAGGAAAATCTTTCAAAGCCAAGAAAGATTGTTGTCAACGACGGGGAGTTATGGGTGCCCTATTATAACACTGACGATGCCTTCGGCAATCTCGATGACAACACAGGCGCAATTATAAAAAGCCTGCTTTCGGGTAATATCGAAAAAACAGAGCGTATTGATTATAATTCATGGCTCAGTCTTCTTGCACGCCCGGGCGTTTATGTGGAATATCCTGTAAGATTTGAGCCAAGGATGCTTGCGATGGTCTTAAATACAGACTTTGAGCGTCTCCCCTCGGAAATTGAGCTTATAAGCGATGCTATAATAATACCTGCCTTTGAAGATTCTGTGTATGTTGCATTAAGGGATGCAGACACAAATACGTCATATAAGTTTTTGATTAAGGACGGAGATATTTCCTTCCCCGAGGAAGTTCTTCTGATGTATACAAATAAATACCGCCGTGACGGTTATTACGAATTTGCCTTTAACACCCTTTTAAGCGAAGGGTTAGGTGAGGGTAATGTAAAGGTTTCGGATATGGTGCTTTTCTCCGATAACGAAGCTGTAAACCGTGATATTATCGGCTCAAACCCCATCAAGGGCAAAAATCACGGGGAAATTTTAAAGAGCTTTTCCTTTAACCCCAAGCCGCTGAGGTATTATACCGACGGCTACGGTGCATCAAATTATGTTGAAAACTATGCGACGGTCACAATTTTCCCTGACGGGTATATTGAATACAGTGCCGTTGAAAGCGATAAGGGTATTAATTTAGGCGAATACGGCGCCAACGATTACGAAATTTTAAACCGCGCCATTGATTTTGCAGAAAAGGTATGGTCCTCTGTTTCGAATGAGCCCTTGTCAGTGCTGGTTTCGGGTATTGAAAAAACCGAAGCAGGCAACCGCTTTGTGCTGGATTATTACTACGGCGGACGTGAGATTGCCGTAGAAGTGGCAAAGGAAGGCAGAGAAGGGTTGTACCATGCAATAGAAATTGAAACCTCAGGCAGTAATATTATATCCTACAGGCAGTTTTTAAGAAGCTATACTGCCGCATCAAGCACTACAAGACAGGAACACTTTATGTTGGCGCTTGACTATTTTGTAGGACAGTTTGCATATAGCGAAAACACAGTTATTACAGATTTATACCCCGGTTATTTTGACTACGGGCAGAATACAGGTGTTCTTAAAACAACATGGCTTTGTGAAATAAACAATTCCGAGCAGAGATATCCTAAAAAATAATGGAGGGCAAATATGAACTGGTCAAAGATTAAAAACATAATGATAATTATATTAGTTCTTATAAACCTCTTTTTACTGATGAATATGGCATTAGGTCAGTTTGCGTCACAAGCTTTACCCGAAGGCGTGGGCGAAAGCTTTGAAAACCTTCTGGAAAAGAGCGGCATCACAATCAAAGCTTCTCTTGTGCCTTCCTCTTATGAGACGAGAAGCATTGTTTCGGCAGCTGCCTTTGATATTGACTACCTGACCGAAATCTTTATAGGCAAGCAGACTATAAGCTATGTAAGCGAGGGAGACAGTCTTGTTATTCCTGCTGACGATAAAAAGCTGATTATAAAAGGCGAAAAGATGGAATTTACCACTCTGAAGAAAAGCGCACCTAAGGTTGGACGGGATATTTTAAATGCAGTTAAAGAGCTTGGACTGGGTAACGATGGTATGTATTATGACCCCATGACAGGCTATGTTAAGCTTAAAATTGACTCTGTCAGCGCAGAGGGGGTATATCTTGATGTATACCTTGACGAAAATGGTGATATTGCATCCCTTTCGGGAGTGTGGCCTAAGATAAAAATTACAGGTACGGATGCAAAGGTTTCCCTTATAGGGGCAATAAACTCCATTTGTACACAGCTTCCCGGGGGAAGCCACATAACAGATATCGAAAAGGTGTATCTGTGTCAGTTTACCGATGACGGCTATAAGGTTAAAAATGCATGGAGAGTGTATAACCAGGGCAGAGGATATTTATGCTGGTAAATTTGCCTTGCGGCAAATGTTAAAGCAGTATAAGGTGATTTTAAGAAACAAAAAGACGAGCTTTATAGCTCGTCTTTTGTTTTCCCTTAATTTAGTGACTAAAAATCATGTCTACTTTTTACGTGCTTGTGCACTCTGTTATTGTGTAATCTATGATACCACAATTATGGGAAAAGTCAAACAAAAAGTAGCGTGATTTAGTCAATTTGGTGCTATTTGATAATTTAACCACCCTCAATTTGGACAAGGTGCACAATTAATTTGTGCCTGTAACAGTCCAGCGCTGTTTTAATGCGGCATCTTTTACCTGCTGGATAAGAGCGCCTTCCTCCGTAAGCGTCAGATAAAGACCGGAATGTACACTTTTTATATAACAGGAGCCGTCACCGTTTTTTTCTAAAATCCATCGCTGGTTAGTATCACGGCTTGTCTGCCATGTGATGATTGAGGCACCTTGGGTAAGGGCACGGGCATTTACGTCAAGGCTTTTTTGTGTGGTGACGTTTTCAATAACGTATACGTCCTTTGAATACTCGGCAAGCTTCCACTTAAAGCTGTCCGAATTGTCATTTGCCATAGCCTTCAATCCGTCAATATCGGAAAGATACATATCCCCTATGGAAAATGTACGGAAGGGAAGCTTTAAAGCATCATCCTCCACGGGAGGGGTATATGTTATATCCATCCTTTGAGGAACAGATGTAACGGATGTATAATCCTCGCCGAAGGGGATAATAACCCATTTCTGACTATCGGAAAGTGTTTTTGTATTCTGCATAATTCCGCCGTCGGGCTTTACCTCAATGGGCAGATGACAGCTTCTTGCAGATATAAGGGTGCCGCCCGGGGCGTTTTCAACAAAAAACTTCTGATTGTCGCCTGTACCCATCTCCCATGTGATAATGGAAACACCGGGTGTTGTGCCATGAGCATTAACGTCAAGATTTTTGCCCGTCTGCACGGACTGAATGTGATAACAGCCATCAAATTCTGTTTTTATAAACCTGAAGGACTGATTTTCAGTCTTTGTATAGTCTGTGTGAGAAAGTGAATTTTCACCTGCGGTAAGAGCCGTTTTTGTATCAAGGTTTATTATTGCATAGCTTTTTCCCTCCTGAGGGGTAAAGGCGGCAAGAGGCATTGTCTTTTTTGAGAAAACAAGAGTTGCCGTATCTGCGTACCATTTGGCATCCATGCCTGTTGCGTCCGCTGCCAGATGGGCGGGAAGGTAAACCGAGCCGCTGCGAACAAAGGCATCTTGTGTATTGGGGTAAAGCTTGCCGTTTACGTATACCTTAATATTTCCGTCCTCTTTTGGGAAAAGGTTTATACCGTTTACAAAAGCAGACTGTGTCTTTTTATCGAAGGAATACCTTGTGCCCATAGCCTCGGCGACGGATACAAGGGGCACATAAGCGGTGCCATCCTTGAAAACCATGTCGGCTTCTGTGCCATTGCCGTCAATTTCAAGATTAACGGCAGTGGCTGATACGCCTGATAAAAGCATAACGCAAAGTATTAGTGAAATTATTTTTTTCATGATTTACCTCCTTTGCAGGTTGGAAGAAACGAAGCGGGCAATTTGTATTGCACCGAAATCGTTAGGATGTGTGCGGTCCAGAACGGGTGAATGATAAAAAAGCTTTTCTGCTTCATCCCCCATAGAAATATACATCCGGGTTGTAAATGTGTGCAGGTCAATGCATTTTACGCTTAAAGCGTCAGCCGCTTTTTTTGCTCCCTCACACCAGGGGTCAAGATAATTGTTTATTTTGCCGTCAATGTATATAAGACGGTTTATAGGAGTGCAGATGATAAAGTCTGCACCTTTTTCTTTTACTGCCTCGCCCAGTCTTACAAGGTTTCGGTAATATCCGCCCATGGGGTCAAGGCAGGCGTTTTTCTGGTCGTTGTGACCGAACTGACACAAAACCAGATCGCCCCTTTTTATTTGTTCCAGAACAGGGACAACATGGCAATTGAGACAATCGAGAGTATGAGTGCCTTGCTCGGCATGGTTTGAAACGGCGTATTGTGTGGCAGAAAACATGCTTAACGCCTGTCCCCAGCCGCCGCAACGGAAAAGGGGTCCTGAGCCGAAGTGCGTCTGATTGCAGACTGTGGAATCGCCTAATGTGTAAAGAGTGGGAAAGTCCTTTTTTTCAAGGGCTGCGGTCAGTAAAACATCGCCCTGGCACACAAGCTCAAAGGCTGTGTCACGGTAATTGTCCTGCTTTTGGAAATCCGCATTTTTTATTGCCACGGCAAATTCGCCGTTGATTTTTTCGCCCTTTGAAATTTTTTGCGAATGGTACAAAAAATGTCGGTGGTTTCCGAAAAGAGAAAACTCTCCATCCCTTTGGGCGGTAATTTCTGCCTTTAAAAGATATTCGCCGTTTGTCAGGTTGTCAAATCTTATAATCATTGTGCCTTACCTTCTTTTGTAATGGTGCTGTAGGGAGCCATTGTTACAAAGGATGTGCCTATATTAACGGTTTTGTATTCGTTTGAGTTGTTGAAAATCTTTGTATGGGTGCTGTTTTCAAAAACATAAATATCGGAAACTATGCTTACAACCTCCATATATTCCCGAGTTTTAAGTAAGCCCTGCTCTGATGCATTTTTGCTGAAAAGCTCAGCACATTTCTTTGCCCCTGCAAAGGAAATATGCAGTTTATCTGCCATCTGGTTTGTGTTATAGTCCCAGAGCTGATAGTCAGAGGCAACCTTGTCACGTCCTATGGCTGCAAAATGCTCACCTGCCAGATCGTAAAGATTTACAAAGCTTACGCCTGTTTCCTTTGCAGTATCCTCAACTGCATTAAAGAAACCGCCGTTATTGCCGTTGGGCTTATTAAAGGCATCCGCATTGCCCCAGGAATAGCCAACCGAGGGCTGAGGCTTAACGAGTATAACCTTTATGCCCTTTGCCTCTGCCTTGTTTATCATATCCTTTAAGGCATTTTTCATAGTATCGTGTGTTTTGTCGTCGCGGTTACGGTCATTAATGCCGAACTGAATGATAAATACGTCGCCCTTTTCACCTGTTTTTAAAACTGTAGGGAAGATAATATCACGCCAGTTACGTGCCCAGTCACCCGAAGCGGCAAGGTTTACAACCTCATATTCATCAGAGAGGTATCTGTCCAGAACCTGTGCCCAGCCTGTGCGGACAGTGCCGGGTAAAATATCCTTTTCAGTATTTTCGGGAAGATAAGGATAGTAGTTGCAAAGGGTGGAGTCACCTGCAACGAAAACCTTTGTTTTGCGGTTTATGATTGAAGGCGAGAGCGCAACATCAATTGCTTTTAAGAAGGTTGTCTTGCCGTCAATTTTAACCTTTGCCACATCCTCTATGGGGAAATCGTTAAATGTATAATGTGTGTTTTCGGGTATACCTACTGTACCGTACATATCAACGTTACTGCCCACAACAAAGCCGTTCACCCATATATGACCTCTTTCACGGTCATTCTTTGTGAAGGAAAAGTCGTATGTACCCCTCGGAAGGTTAATTTCCATCTCACCGGGTGCAGTATTGATACCTCCTGTGGGGGCGAAGGTGAAGATGGGCGACACTTCAACTGTTGCTTCGTCTGAGGCAGTAATTATAATACGTCCGTTAACGGGAAGCGCCTCGGTAACAAGAGCATCGTCCATTTCCCATGTAAGGTATGTTTCTCCGTTTATTGTAACGTTTGTACCGCCCTTTATAACAACACGGAACTTGTCCGAAAATCCCCACGGGCGCACATCAAAGGTTTTTTCTCCCGTAAAGGTTGCAAGTTGTCTGTAGCCGTTATCATATCGTGCTTTTAAATCGGGAATAACCGACAGACCCTCACTTACCTTTTCGGCAACAAGAAATGCTCCATGGAAGGTGAAGTGTGTATTGTCTCCAAGATAAAGCACAGAGGATTTTTCCATTCCGTAGCTGTTTGCAATCTGACGGGAAGCTTTGTTAATGTCAAGGAAGGGCAGGTTATATTTCTCTGCCGTATCACGTAAAAGTGTGGCATAGCTTACTGCGTTGGGATCAGGCTCACCGATTATACCGGTTTCTGTATTAAACCATCTTGACTGTGTCTGTGATGCGATAATCACATTCAAGCCTTTTTTGAGAGCAGGCTTAATGTATTCGTTCTCAAGCATTACCGCAAAGTCCTCATGGCTTATAAATCTTTCGGGCTTGTTCCAGCTTCCGTCATTGTGACCGAACTGAATTATTACATAATCGCCCTCTTTTGCATCATTTAAGATGGACCCCCATCTGCCCTCGTTGAAAAAGCTCTTTAAGCTTCTGCCTGCCATAGCACGGTTTTCAACCGTTACCGAATCGTCAAAGAACATATGAAGCATCTGTCCCCAGCCTGCCTGAGGTGCCGCACTTTCACGGTAGGTCTGTGCCGTAGAGTCACTTGCTACAAAAATTTTCACTTTGTCACGCCTTGCCTTTCCTCTTTTGATGGTAACCTCTTTTTCTTCGCCGTTCCATTCTACATTCATTCCGAATGCCTCAAGAATAACCCTTACAGGCACCATTGTACGGTCGTTTACGATTACGCTTTCTGTGTCCATTTCTTTTTCAACGCCGTTTAAGGTGTATGTTTTTGTACCTATGTTGGTTTTAAATACTGTATTATCCTTCTCGATTGTAACAGTACCGCTGTCATAGGAAACACTGGCGTCAAATGCCTCGGATATAAATCTCAGCGGCACCATTGTGCGGTTATTTGAGATATATGCAGGGGAGTCAAGGGTCATTTTAACCCCGTTTATATCAGCAGCAGCGGAGTCAATCTTAAGCCTTATACCGCTTTCTAAATAATACCCTAAATGAGGGGGCTGGTTATAGCTTGAATTCTGCCATACTATGCCCATGCGGTAGGTGTGGTCCGTCATAAGAGAGGGGATGGAAAATTCCGTAGGGATTGTTGTTGTGTAAATTCTGATGGCGTTATTATCCTGTGTTCTCCATATTACCTCTTCGCGCCAGTCGCCTAAAATATCCGCCTGGAGACAGGGTGTGGACTTACTGCCGTTATTTGCCGCACAGCCGTCGTTCCATGTGTCAAGTAAAACCTCACCGTGACCTTCACTGTTAACATCTGTAATGCCTGTACCGCCTAAGTATTCGTCATATAAATCCCCGTCCCAGTAAATACGGAAATTCTGACCGCAGTCATCAACATCTGTAACCGTTTCGCCTAAGGAATTAATTCTTCTTGCACCGCTTCCCACGTTTACAACAAAGTTGCCGCGGAAGGGACCGGGGTTTGAAATCATGCCTCGTCCTGTGTCCTTGCCCGCATTTTCGTGGAAGAGTATGTCCCCTGTTGCCGCATCAAATATTGTGTAGCCGTAGGGAGCACCCTCGTGCACGGTGAAAAACTCCATACCCTCGTTATCGGGGTCGAAATCACCTAAGTGCATAGCATCGCCATGCCCCTTGAAGGAGCACCAGAGCACACTTCCGTCATTGTCAAGAGTCAGTGCGCCGAAGAAAATTTCGTCACAGCCGTCGCCGTCTGCATCGGCAACAGAAAGGTTGTGGTTGCCCTGACCTATGTATTTTTCATTGCCCTCATCCATTGTGTCAAAGCGCCATACCTTTTCTAAGGTGTTATCCTTGAAGGTGTATGCCGCAACAACCGTTCTGCCGGGACCTATGTGCGCTCTTCCGCCGTAGTAGCCGCGCTGTGTTACCAAGTGAGGGGTCACGCCGTCAAGATATGCCACACAGGCGTTGTATCTTTCGCTTCGGTTACCTGCATTGTCGCCGAAAATAAGTGTATCCGGCTCGTTGTTCTGCGGGTCATAGGGTACACGGGTTAATTCTTTTCCCGTAGCGCCTTCAAATATGCTTAAAAACAAAGGCCCGTCAATATTTTTACCGCACCACACGTTTGTGTAAACAGCTTCCGGGTCGCCTATAATTTTGCCTGTGCCGTCAACTGTGCCGTCACAGGTGCGGAGCGCAACCTCTGCCTTGCCGTCGAGGTCTAAATCATAAACAACCATCTGTGTATCATGAGCGCCTGCACGGATATTTATACCCATGTCAATGCGCCACATATGTGTGCCGTCAAATTCGTAAGCATCAATATAAACCTTATCGGAATTACCGCCTGTTGCCGCATCCTTTGAGTCAGAAGGGTCCCACTTTACGATAATTTCGTAATAGCCGTCACCGTCAAGATCGTCAATTGCGCAGTCGTTGGGGGAGTATGTAACTCCCTCGCGGGTGGGGTCAGGCTTTATAACGGGGATTTCAAGATACCCCCTTTCCCAGACCTTTACCTCTTCCTTCCCTTCAAGGTTGTATAAAGAGCCTTCCGTTCCCGAAGGGTCAAGGTAGTTTGTCTTATCTGTTTGGATTAAAAGCTGACCATCACGGTAGAGGTTATAGCTTCCTTCTTCCATCTGCCATGAAAGGTAAACCCCGTCATCTGTCTTTACCGCAACAAGACCGCCGTCAGGTGCGGCAAAGACTGTTATAGCCGTAAGTGAAAGTATTATTATAATCAATGGTATAATTACTTTTTTCATAATATCCTCCTTTTTTACTTTGATTGGGTAACCGAACGTTTTTACAAGGTGTCGGGACACGCCTGTTTCGCTAAAATAAAAATGTTCAAACAGTTTGGTCTGAATGTGGGACACGCCTGTCCCGTGTTGTGGGCTTTAGCAAGGAGGGTGGTATGCCTCTCCGCCCCAGTAGCGGGTGTTGTTGTAAAGCCTTTTCGGCTGGGGAAGGGTCTTATTTTCTGTTTTTGTAATATCAATATCATTTGACGAGAAAATAACCGCCTCGTCGTTTGAGTATAAAATAAGCTGGTCGGTGCCGCTTCCTGTCAGATCTCCCCATGCAACATAGCCGTCAAAGGGGAAGGAGAAGAGTGTATTCAGATGCCCGTCATATACTGCATTGGGCATTCCTCCGCCTCGGCGGTAGGCAAGTATATGGTCCGAGTGCTTGCCGTCAAGGTTATTTATAACGGTGCATATACTGCTCCAGCCGGGGATGGTGCGCTTTTCCTTGTAAAGACACTCTCCCGCAGAAGATACAAGGAAAATCCCGTCAAGCCCTGGGTTTGAGCGGTCAATTCTGTCAAGTCCGCAAACCTCTAAACCGGGCAGTTCGGGGCAAAGGTTGCCGATTGCAACGTTCTGACTTTCCACCGTGTCGGTAAAGCGCCAAAGGAGCTTGCCGTCATTGGTATATGCCGTAAAGTCCTCACCGCCTACCACAACCTCCATTTTGCCGTCCTGATTAATATCACCAACCCATATGCAGTCAGCGTGGTCCTTCATGTCAATTGTCCATAAAAGCTTGCCCTTACAGTCTAAAACCTCGTAGCCTAATATTACCTCGTCACAGCCGTCGCTGTTTAAATCGTAGCACCAGGGGTAATGGCCTGTATTTCCCTCTCTCTCCCACATTACGTTGAAGCTTTTATCAAGTGCCCATGCCTTGTGGTAGCGGTTTTTGACTATTATGTTCTGTGCATAGCCCGTGCCCTCTAAATCGCATATCATAATGCAGTCATGAGCATGAGGGTCAGGGAGGGGATGACGGGATATAAATGAGCCGTCCTTTCCGTTATATATACATAAATGGTCGTCCATTGCACATATAATCTCCAGCTGTCCGTCACGGTTTATGTCATATACCTGACAGGGTATGTCCGCACCCGAAGGCTCTGCCTTAGGGTCGATTTCGCCAATCCGCCATAATACATTGCCCTCTAAGTCAAAGGCGGTCACTGCCTGTACACTGTGGGGCCAGTAGCGGTCGTCAAAGTGTGAATCAGGCTGTACCATAAGTATTTCCATCCTGCCGTCGTTATTTATATCGCCAAGCCACATACGGCAGAATTTGCCCGCAGGGGTTAAATCAAGACTTGTTATTTCTTTAAGAGTCATTTTATCTTCCTCCTTTGGTTTGATTGGGTAATTGCAACAGTTTTATAGCGGTCAACTGTACCTGCTCTGACGTCGCCAATGGCTCGTCAATCGCAGACAGTTTTCGCATACGAGCTATTCGCCTCGCTGACGCTTCGGATAGCTCAGCAAAGGTAGGGGGACAGGGCTGCTTTAACAAATTGGGGGACAATTTGTTAAAGGACATCTGCGGATGTCTGTCACCCATTGTCCCGCCATGTGGGTCTCAGGTAAGAGCTTCGTAAATGGACAACAGAACTATACCTATTCCGTGGGTATCGTTGTCACGGGGAAGAAGGTCATATTTATAATAATCGTTGGAGAAGGAAAATTCGCTTCCCCTGCACACGCCGTACAGGTTGCCCTCTTCATCAACACAGTTTTTAACGATGCTTTCAACGGCACGGCTTGCAGAAATTCTATATTCTTCACCAAGCAGCCCCATTCTGCAGCCGCGCATAAAGGCTGCGGCAAACATTGCCGTGCAGCTTGTTTCAAGGTACGCCTCATCATCGTCAATAACCTGACGCCATCTGCCGTCTGAGGTTTGATGGGCAAGGTAACCCTTTGAAAGAGTTATGAAGAAATCTTCAAGAAATCCTCTCTTAGGATGCTCCTTCGGCAAAACTGCCAGAAGCTCTGTCAAAGAAAAGATAAACCAGCCATTACCCCGTCCCCAGGGAACACAGGTGGGTATGTCATGCCTTAAATCGTAAACATGGCTCATTAAATTCCTGTCTTTCATGTAAAGCCACTTTTTATACTGTACAAACTGGTTTACTGCATCCTCCAGATACTTTTCCTCGCCTGTTATTTTATATCTCCGCACCAAAAAGGGTACGCTCATATACATATCGTCAAGCCACATTGTTTCGTTGTGGAAGGAGTGCAATTGATTTTGTCTTGAAAAGGAGCCGTCAGGATTTCTCGGCTGTCTGTTTTCTATGTAGTCTGCCACAAAATCACAGATTTTTCTGCCGTCAAGGCTATAAAGCAGCATTGCCTCCTCAACTGCCGCACAGAATGCACCGCAATCATCCAACGAGTCGATGCTTGTGAGAAGATTGTGAAGTGACGTTGCACCGCCGTGAACATTTTTGTCCCACATGGCATAGTCAAAGGTGTCAATGGTGCGCTGAATGTGCCTTTTTGTATATTCTTCGATTTTTTTATCACTTAAAAGCGAAGCGGTGCGCATTAATCCGTACATCACAACGCCTAAGGGGTAATTCCAGTTTCCGAAGCTGCCCTTGGGGTGGTAAGGTCGCAGCCACATATCATCTTCGGGAAGCTTTCGCATTTTTTCATCCGCAAGAAGCCCTGACTTTTCTTCCTCTGTCAGATTGTCCTGCCATTTATAAAGCCCGGGGAGCCATTCACCGTCATTAAGGCAGTATATACATCCCTCCTGATTGTAATCATCAGGCCGCATGAATATATAATCCCACTTGGCAAGATGCGTACCGAAAATACAACCAAAGCCCAATGCGGTTTTCTTGAACTGAAGCTCAATTTCATTGATGCCTTTTTTTACGGGGATATCAAGGCGGTTGGGGATATGGTTATTTCTTTCGGTAAAGATATCTGAAGAAAAAAGCCTTTCGCCGTTTACAAAAAGCACCGTTGCGCCCAAAAGACTTATGCTCATACCGATTGAGCCCTCAGAGTCAGAAATATAAACGCATTTTAGACGGGCATGGTCGCCTGTCTTTGCAGAAGGGAATATTTTGTTCATGTCCGCCTCATAGCGGTAGTCCCTCCCTCTTCTTACGCCGCCCGAATAAAACGTACGCCACAAAAGAGGCTTTTCCTCATTTAAAGCCATATACCTGTATGCAATTTTTTCCGCAATTTTCAATAAATTCATCTCTACACCATCCTTAATTCTATAATACCGCAGAAAAAGAGTGGTTTGTATATGATTTTGTTGCAAAAATATTTGTAATTGTGACATATTTGTTGACAAAACATTGGATTTTGCGATATCTTAAAAGAGAACATAAAGGATGTGAGAAGCATGCGGAAAACTGTTGTAAACCAACGGAGAGAATTTTCAGATTTCAACATAATTCAATATGGGCATGAGGATTGTGCACCCGGGTATTCCATCGGCAATTTTGTAAGAAGCAATTATCTCATCCACTACATACATAAAGGAAGCGGCACATATTCAGTAAGAGGGAAGGAATACACACTGAGGGCACATGATGCTTTCCTTATATACCCCGATGAAATTACGTATTACGTGGCATCAGAGGAGGACCCTTGGGAATACAGCTGGGTGGAGTTTAACGGAACAGGGATTTCAAAATATTTTTCTGCCTCTCTTTTTACCCGTGAGGAGCCTGTTGCTTACTCTGTCCCCGGGGCGGAAGAGGCAATACTGGCTCTTTCAAAGACAAAAGCTGTAAACCCTTATGAAATAACAGGTCTTTTGTACCGCTTCTTGGGCGCATTTGTGACGATGGCACCGAAAAAGGTGTCCATGGCGGACGAATATGTAAATGCGGCAATAAGCTATATCCATACATTTTACTACGAGGCAAGCATAAACGTTGACCGTATAAGTAATTACGTGGGCATTGACCGAAGTTATCTGTACAGACTTTTTAAAGAAAAAATGGGTGTTTCCCCAAAAAAATATATTATAGAATATAAGCTGAAAACGGCGGCAAAGCTCCTTCGGGAAACTAATTTATCGGTAGGTCAGGTGTCGCTCAGCACAGGCTTTGAAGACCAGCTTTATTTTTCAACGGCATTTCGGGCGTACTTTGGTGTCGCGCCTACAAAATACAGAAAATAGGAGAAGGAATATGAAAAAGCTTATATCATTTATAATAGCTCTGGCAATGGTGTTATCCCTTATACCTGTCATGGCGGCAGATGAGAATATGCCCCGTTATCAGACTGTTCCCCGTCAGCTGGAAAAATTAAACAGGGGTCTTATCGCAATAAAGACAAGCGAGGCGCCCTCTAACGGCGTAAAGGCAGGTGTTGCCTTATCATGGAGACTGCTCGGCGACGAAAGCCTTACAAATCAGGCGTTTGACATTTACCGTAACAGTGTAAAAATTCACACAACATCCTCTCATGCTGCAACCTATTACCTTGATACCCAAGGCACGCAAAATGATATCTATAAGGTTGTAAAGAAGGGCGAAAATGCAGAAAATGAGCCTTCTGTAAAGGTATGGAGCGAGCATGTAAAGTATGCAAGAGGCTCTCTTGTGGGTAACGGCACAAGCAGATCCAATGCCTTCAGCTATATTGACGTGCCCGTAGTAAGACCTGAAAATGTCACAAACCACGGTGGCGGTACAAGCCTTTATTATTCGGGCAATGCAGGTGCAAACGATGCCTCCGTAGGAGACCTGGACGGTGACGGTGATTACGAAATCGTCTTGAAGTGGGACCCATCTGACTCAAAGGATTCTGCTTCAAGCGGTTATACAGGCAATGTATATATTGACGGCTATGAAATCTCTCCCGATAACGGAGGGTATATGTGGCGTATAGATATGGGTAAGAACATCCGTGCAGGCGCACATTATACACAGTTCATGGTTTATGACTTTGACGGTGACGGCAAAAGCGAAATTGCAATGAAAACCGCCCCCGGCACAATTGACGGCACGGGAAGATACGTAACAGAGGTTGGCGATACAGAGGCAATAAGAAATGCAGATAATACTGCAGTTTATCTTTCGGGCAAGGGTATACCCAACGCAGGCGGTGAATATGTAACAATTTTTGACGGCGAAACAGGTCAGGCTCTTTATACAACCGAGGGTATTACACGTAATGCAGTATCCTCATGGGGCGACAGTAAGCAGAACAGAAGTGAGCGTTACCTTGCCGCCGTTGCCTATATTGACGGTGTAACACCCCACTTTATCGAGTGCCGCGGCTATTATGCGGCGGCGGTAATCCGTGCATACAAGTGGGACGGAAGCACCCTTAAAATGGTATGGGAGCATAAAGCCGAGCAGAATAATTCCTCAACCATGTACGGACAGGGTAATCACAACCTCTCCGTTGCGGATATTGACAATGACGGATGCGACGAAATAGTTTACGGCTCTGCCTGTCTTGACCATGACGGGAAAACGGTTATGGGTAATACTCGCTTCGGTCACGGTGATGCCATGCATGTAAGCGACTTTAATAATGACGGTATTCAGGAGGTTTTCTCCGTACAGGAGTCAAATGCCTCCAATGCAGAAAATTTAAGAGTTGCCTCAACAGGGCAGATTCTTTACTCTGTTGCGGGCTCCTCAGGTACAGATAACGGACGAGGGGTTATGGCAAATACAGATGACGAATACGCAAAGACCCACCCCGATGCATTATCCATCGGCTGGAGTGCGGCATTTGGTGAAAGTCATGATTTAAAGGGTAATGTAATCAATGCCCGACCTGCCACAAATTCAAGAATGATGACAAACTTTCTCGTTTACTGGGACGGCGATTTGTCGCGTGAGATGTTAGATGATAACCAATTGGCAAAATATGATGCGCAAAACGGCTGGACAATCCGTTTTTATAATGACGGACAGGGCTATATCCCCGGTGCAAGTAATAACGACTCCAAGCACACCCCCTCTCTTGTGGCAGACCTCTGGGGTGACTGGAGAGAGGAAATTATAATGCCCATCGGCAAGGGCGAGGGCGAAGTGCCTTATTTAAGAATAATGACAAGCGTTATTCCCACAACCTACCGTCTTACAACCCTGATGCACGATTGTCAATACCGCCTTGGTATTGCATGGCAGAATGTTGCATACAATCAGCCGCCGCACACAAGCTACTATATAGGAAGTAATTCTCTTGCGACAGATAAAAACGGCAACGTTATGAACTATCTTGCGCCCCAGACACCTTATACCGTGCCCCGTTATGTAACAGGTACACCTGTTGAGGGCATGAGCTTAAGCGAAAATAATATAAGCTTAAAAGAAGGGCAGACATATACTCTTACTGCAAAGCTTATCCCCGAAAATGCCACAAAGAAGGGCATTATATGGGAAAGCGACAACGAACAGGTTGCAATAGTTTCAGGCGGTGTGGTAACTGCAATGGGCGAAGGTGTATGCGAAATCAAAGCCACAACACGTGACGGCGGTTTTACGGATACCTGCGCCGTTGCTGTTACAGGTGTTGAGAAGATAGATGCTCTGGACGAGGGCGTGTTTACGTCAGATGATGTATCCTTTACAGGCGGAGTTGACTTTGCATCCATTAAGCTGGAGGACAGCCTGACAGGCGCATATTTCAGCCGTGAATTTACGCCTTATTATAAAAACAAGGCAACGGTTTCCTTTAAGTTCAACACAGGCGGTATAAAGATTGACGGCACAAACTGGAACTGGGACGGTCACGAATACGGCTTTGGTCTTGAGTTTTTAGATACCTACGGAAATAACATTATAAATATTGCTCAATGGTACTACTCCTCTGCTGACCCCACAACGGCAAAAATCCTTGACGGTGATTTTGTCGGCATTCAGTCCTCAGGCTGGAGGGTGACAGGCGAGGGCGAAGAGCCTATGAACCGCAGCTCCACCACATGGTATGTTGAAATTGAATTTGACTATGACGAGGGTGTATGTATTGCAAATATTGCAGGCAGTGACGGCTTGAAGAAATACACAAAAACCTTCCCTCTTGAGGGCAGAAGCTTTAAAACCCTGAAGTATTGGGTATCTGTTACGGGCGAAGGCGGGGTATATGTATCACCATCGCTTAGTGACCTTAAGTATTCCTATACAACCCCGAAGGCAACAGCTGCCGTACAGATTATTTCTCAGGAGGGTAAAAATGTAAAATACCTTGCTTATGACAAGGACGAGGGCGAAGGGGTATTAATCGGTGCTGTATATGATAAAGATGATTGCCTGCTTTTTACTGAAAGTAAAAAGATAACCCTTTCCGCTGTTCCCCAATACGGCGATTTTACATTTACAAAATCAACAGACGGATGTAAGGCAGGCTTGTTTATATGGGACAAGGTAAACAGCCTTAATCCTCTGGGCATAAAGGATAAAACAAAGCTTGCAACAGGCAAAATAGCGCCCGTAAGCTTTATTGCAACCGATGAGCCTGAAAGCAATAACAGTGCCGGCAATTCCTGTGACGGAAAGCTTTCTACCGTATGGGCATCAAAGGGAGAGCAGAATATTGTATACGATTTAGGCGATGTTTGCACCATTACAGGCATAAACGTGGCTTTTACAAAATATGCTGATGCAAGATACATCCCCTACGAGGTTTATGTGTCAGAGGATAATGTAAATTACCAAGCGGTTTTCAAGGGTAACAGTATTCCTTATTCGGGCGACTTTATGAAGCATATAACAAATAAAAAGGCACGATATGTAAAAGTAGTGGTTAAAGGCAATACAATCTCAGGCTGGAGCAGTCTGGCAGAAGTGGAAATCCTTGGTGGTTAATAATGGAATACCCGTTGCGGATGCAACGGGTATTTTTATACTAAAATCGGTTGGATTTGCCTTCCTTTTAAGGCTTCCTGTAATGTGGGGATTATTTTTGTGAAATCTGCAACTAAAGAGTTATGCTTGTTAATCGGGTCATCCTGCCCAAAGGGAACAAAGTAAATATTTTTTGTATTGAGGAGCAAACCTAAATTCTTTGCATTGGCACCAAGCCCGTCATTTGTGGAGGGGGCAATTATAAGGGGGCGCTCATTCCTCAGGTGCGCCTTTGCCGCCATTGTGACGGGGGTATCTGTTATACCGTGAGCCAGTTTGGCTAAGGTGTTACCCGTACAGGGCGCAATGATGAGTGCATCAAAAAGCTTTTTGGGACCAATGGGCTCAGCTGTTGAAATTTCGGTTATGACCTTCCTTTGGCTTAAATCCTCGGCTTTTTCCATAAAGCCTTTTGCTGTGCCGAAACGTGTATCCGTGGAAGAGGCAGATTTGCTCATTATTACGGTTACGTCATATTCCCGGCAAAGCTCTTTTAACTCAAGTATTACCTTGTCAAAGGTACAGAAGGACCCCGTCAGTGCAAAGCCGACTTTTACAGGCTCTACCATAGGGTGAGATCCTCCCTTCAATTTTGCATTCTTAAATCGCAGGCTATATTGCAAGCGGTCTGACAGATAATTTCTCCTGCGGTCAGTGGGGCAACCTTGCCCGGAAGAGATAACGCCCATACCACATTGACTCCGTAGGTTTTTGCCGAATCAAGGTCAACACCGCCGGGCTTGGAGGCAAGGTCTATTATGCCCTGGGAAGGCTTTAACTGTCCGAGAACATTTTTGCCTATTACCATTGCAGGAACAGTGTTAAAAAGAATGTGACAATTTTTTGCTTCATAGGGAAGATTGGAAAAATCAATCGCCTTAAAGCCGAAGCTTTCTGCCTCAGCACGTGCAGAGGGATTTCTGGCAACTACACTGCATTCGCTTCCCAATGCTTTAAGCCTGAAGGCAAGTGCTTTTGCAACCTTGCCAAAGCCCGTTACTACAGAGCGGGATTTATGAAGCGTAAAGGGAAATTCCTCCATAGCTATCTGTATGGCACCCTCGGCAGTGGGTACGGCATTTAAAATTTCAAACTCCTCCGTAGCGGCGTAATCAGCCCAGCGGACAGAATAAATATCAAAAAGAGCTTTTACCTTTTCCGAAAATCTGCCTCCGAGAACAATTTTTCTGCCGCCGGAGAGAGCGGCGATATCCCGAAGGGGTATTTTTTTGCCGTCGTCAAGCTCAATATTTATATCATCCTTTGATGCGGGAAGTCCAAGAAGAATTATATCAGCCTTATCAATGGCGGTCTTTAAAGGTATAACGCCATTGTATACCGAAGCTTCGTAGCCACGGCTTAAAAATGCCTCACAGGCTTTGACAAGCCTTATTCCTCCGCCTATAATTAAAAATCTGTCGGTCATATTTAACACCTCAGTAAATTATATTCGCAAATTAAAAAAATGTTATGGAAAAACCATAACATTTTTCAGAAATATTTTCTCAAATGCCCAAGGGCATCAGAGCATATTTTTTTGCCGTGCTCGCATACCATTGAACAAGCCTTTTCATCGCCTGTAATTTTGCCGAATTCCGAAAAGCGGTCACATATACCGCCGGGCACGATAAGATGGTAGGCGCCACGGTAAAAATACAGCTCGCCGCCGTCAAAATCCTCGGCAAAAGAGGCAAGGGAGAGTACATCCTCAAAACAATCAAAGGTTATGAGCAACGATTTGGGAGTCTCATTTGCCTGTTTCACCTTAAGGCGGATACGTCTTTTTACGTCGTTTAAAACGTCCTTTATATCCTCCTCTGCGCCAAGGCGTGTTATGTACATAACCATACAGTCACCCTCGGCAGGCATTGCCTCCACCATAAGTCTTTCGCCCTCGGATGTAAAGCCCACCTCCTGCTCTGCCTGACGGACAATACCCATCAGCACATTCTGCACTACAGGCGAATTATCCCTTACCGCAGAAAATGTCAGGTTGTGCTCGGCTAAATCATCGGGAGTAAACGTAACTTTAATTTTGTTTAAATGTATTTTCTCAATCTTCATATTATATAACCGTCCTTACTGCCTATTATACAACAAGAATATGAATTTGAGAAGTGGTAATTTTTAAAAATTATCGCATTATAAGAGCGAAGATAATACCAATGGAAAAAAGCGCAGTCAGTATTATGGGCAATAAATGACGCCTCTCTTTAAAAACAGGGTGCTCTGCCATATATTCGGCAACTATTCTCTCTGCCTCCTCAACTGCGGAAAATCCGTCCTCCGCTCCGTCCTTTAATATAAATATTGCCTGTGCTATGACGGGCGATTTGATTTTATCAAGAATTATAACCTTTTTTGCTGTGTTCATAAAAACACCTCCCATAAAAGTGTTACCACGGGAGGCGTTTTTATACATTATTCTATAATTGCCGTAAGGACGGTTATATCGTCAATAGGTTCTCCTTCGCATTTTTCCATTGCCCTGTTTACGATTGCATCCGCAAGGCGGTGCATATTACTGCCTGAAAAGCCCTCAAGCTCGTCAATGAGCCATGTGTCCTTAAGAACATTTGCCTTTGAGCTTTCCAGCACGCCGTCAGATACCATAACGGTTATATCGCCGCTCTTTGCCGTAAGGGTAAAGGTTTCCACCTTGTTTTTCAAAACAGAGCCTATAGGCATGCTTTTTGAGTAAAGGGCATCCACCCGCTCGCCTGATTTTGTGAAGGTCGCCGCACCGCCGCATTTTATGATTTTTGCCGTGCCTTCACGGGCATTGTAAAGATACAAATCAGCTGCGGAGAAGGTGGCTTCGCCATAGGGGATAAAGAGGGTGTTTACGATGCCTGCCGCCGCCTCGCCATCTACACCTGCTTCCAACAAATCAAGCAGGGTATCTGCCGCACTTCTTGATTCAATGGAGGCTTTTTCGCCCGAACCCATGCCGTCACATAAAACTGCGGCATAAAGGGCTTTGTTTATAACCCTCCAGCGCACGCAATCGCCTGAGGCACCCCTTCGGCTGCGGCTTTTCCCCGAAGCGGCAAAGGTAACCGGATGGGGACTCTTTACTACATATTTAATATTACAGCTTGTACAGTCCCGTCTGCCGGCACGTATCATTTCCTTTCCGCAGGCAGAGGATATAATTTCGCATACACCCTTTTCGCATAAAGAGAAGCCTCCGCAGTTTTCCAGATGGAGCATAACCGACGGGTCCCCCTCGCTGTCACGCATAACTGTTATATCAGTGCATTCAATGTTTTGCTCGGCTGTACGTCGGGCAATATCGTCCGCAAGAGCACGGTCAAAAAAGCATACCTCAGACAGAGCCGTTACGGCAGATGATAAAATCTTTGAAAATGCCCACATCTGATTTTGCGACACGTCCTGCATTTCCCTGAGCTTGCCCTGCCACATTTTTTCTATTCTGTAAACCTCTGCCGACTGCAGAAATGCTTCACGGAATTCCTTAGGCCGAAGGCAGCTGGCGGGCATAAGCTCGCTTTTGAATTTGCCCGTTTCGATACTGTCGTTCAAAGCATACTTTAAGGTGTTTACTGTTTTCTGTACATCCCTGCCCCAGCAAACCCGCCTTAAGCCGCAGCCTGAACAGCTCTTTCTGGCGGTGCGCTCAAAAAAGCGGTTTTCAGCCTCGCCCTTGCAGTAGCGTTTTTCACGGAGCCGAAGCATCCTTCCTTCAATTGCATCTAAGGCACCCTTGGCATTTTTTAATACGTGTTCACAGTAAGAGCGTCCGTCCTCTATAAGCCTGTCCTTCTCGTCGCGGCTTCCGAAGCTTGTGAGGCGCAGAAGAAGCTTCTCGGGGATTATACTGTAGATAATACAGGCGGTAAATATATCGAATATGTTTATCAGTACCTCCGTGGAGCCGTTGGCAAGGGCAGTTACGGAGGCATTTGCCAGGATGAAGGCGCTGCAGCCGCATATTGCGCCGTATCTGCCTGCAAAGGAGGCGGCAAGAGCAGAAAAAGCATATGACACACTGCTTATGTCAACTCTTCCGCTGCCCAAAGCTGACACAAGCCCCATGGTAAGTCCTGCAATCACACCCCGGGATGTGCCCAGACGTATGGCAAAGGTCAGGATAATGAAAATGCAGACAATATCCGATAAATTTATTATGCCGAAATTTGTAATATCCTTAGCACCCCACAGGGCGCAGCCGAGGAAGGATACGAGACTTATCTCCTCAACAGATGAAAAGCTGTAGGACAGGCGAAGGCTTTTTATTATAGGTATAGCCTTATGAAAGAGCACCGTTGCAGAAAAGGAAACACTGCATTCCAGAAAAAGAAGCATTAAATCGTATAATGTGGTATAAGTAAAGCTGTGAGCTGCAGTAAACATAAAGCACAACCCCGAAAGCGCAAGGGATAAAGCAAATAAGCCTCCGCGGATACTGCTTCTGCTCTTTGCCTTATAGGGTAGCTTTTCCGTAATAAGTGCATAAAAGGTCATGGCAAAAATATATTTGCCCATTTCATATAAGGGTGCACCTGACAGCATCTGACCCAGAATGGCGGCGACAATATATGCATAGGTATATTTCCCCGAAAAAATTGCACCGAAAAAAGCTCCGCCGAAGGGGCGCAGAAAACCGAGCAGCGTTGCACGTGAACACAGAACACCTGTTATAAAGAAAAAGATTCCCAAAGGGGTGGGTAGGGGTATGTGCGCTCTGTGTAAAAAAGAGCTGAAAATCATGTAATACTTCCTTGTACTTTCCCTGAGCTTATCCATTTGTTTCACTGACCTTTCCTTTTTTCTGCTTAAAGTATACCAAAACCTGTATGGGAAAAACTGTCGCAATAGGGAGCAGAATAAATAAACTTATACGGGGAAGTATTGCAAATTTACCTGTTATAATATATAATAGGTAAAAACACATTCAAAAGGGGTAAAAAACAATATGAAACCACTCTTTCCTACCTATATATTAAAGAAACGCGCCAAAAAAGCTATGAGAGGAAGGTTTTTTAAGGCTCTTCTGGTATCAGTCCTGCCGTCTGTTATAATTGCAGGCTGTGCATTGCTTATGTTTTTCTTTGTTCCCGGAATGCGCCACTCTCTGGACTTAATCCTCAGCGGAAGCTTTGAAAGCCTTGAGGCGAGGAGGGTGTATTTCAATACAGTTATTGAAAATTACGCAAACACCGTAAGCATAATAATGATACTTTTTTCGTTTCTTAATGTAGGAAGTGTGCGCCTTATGCTTGATATGCTCCGGGGCAGGGATGTTAAAATAAGAAACATCTTCTCCTACTATAATAAATGGTATATTACAATCATCTGTCCGGCATTGTCCTTCGCCCTTACATGGGCGTTGAGCTATATGCTTGAAGCTCTTATGGTATCGGGTGCGGACGAGGCTATGGTAAGCGCGCTTTCGTGGGTTTTGCAGATAGGCGTGTACTTTATAACCTTCAAGCTTATGTTTGTTGATTTTATACTTGCTGACACAAACTGTGAGAGCTTTAAGTCGGCAATTACAAAATCATGGAATATGGTAGGGTGGAATACTGCAATCAATTTAGTGGTGCTTGTCTTCTCGTTTTTCGGGTGGTTTATACTCTCTGCTCTGACGGCGGGGGTTGCGTTTATATATATGACGCCTTATATGATGATTGCACAG
>JAFYPR010000025.1 GCA_017547445.1 Clostridia bacterium | reverse complement strand
GGCTGCAGAGGATATAGGTCTTGCATATCCTAATGCAATTGTTGTTACAAAGGCGTGCGTTGATGCGGCACTTCAGCTTGGATTACCTGAGGCGAGAATACCTCTTGCCGAAGCGGTTATCATGCTTGCGACTGCGCCAAAGTCAAACAGTGCAATCTCGGCAATTGATGCGGCAATGGGAGATATTGCAAAGGGTGACACGGGTGAAATTCCGTATCATTTAAAGGACAGTCATTATAAAGGAGCAGAAAAATTAGGTCACGGACAAGGATATAAATACCCTCATTCGTATCCTAACCATTATACCCCTCAGCAGTACTTGCCTGATAAGATAAAAAACAGGAAATACTACGAGTACGGCGATAATAAAATGGAGCAGACAACAGAGAATTACTGGAAAAATATTAAGAAGTAAAATGCGTATTGCCAAAATATAGACAAAGCTTGACAGCATAAAAAAATCCTCTCAGGGAATGATTTAAGTATATCTTTCCTCAGGAGGATTTTTTGATATGATAAATAAAGTTCAGTTATGCGGCGTTAATACATCCAAGCTTCCTGTTTTGTCGAAAAAAGAGAAGGATGAGCTTTTTGAAAGAATAAAACAGGGAGATATGAAGGCAAGAGAGGATTTTATAAACGGAAATTTAAGGCTTGTGTTAAGCATTGTAGGGAGGTTTTCATCCCGTGGTGAAAACCCTGATGATTTATTTCAGGTGGGATGTGTGGGGCTTATAAAGGCATTGGATAATTTTGACACAGAGCAGGGGGTGCAGTTTTCAACCTATGCGGTGCCAATGATTATAGGCGAGATACGGCGCTACCTTCGGGATTACAACTCAATAAGAGTATCCAGAAGTGTGAGGGATACGGCATACAGGGCATTGCAGGTTAAGGAAAGGCTTATAAACCTTTACGGCAAGGAGCCTACCATTGAGCAGATTGCAAAGGAATTGGAAAAGCCAAAGGAAGAAATAGTTTTTGCCCTTGATGCCATAAGTGAGCCTGTAAGCTTGTTTGAGCCTGTATATCATGATGGCGGGGATGCGGTTTATATTATGGACCAGTTATCTGACGAGAAAAATGACGAGGCTTGGATTGAGCATATTGTTTTAAAAGAGGCGATGGAGCATTTAAGCGATAAGGAAAGACAAATTCTTGATTTGAGGTTTTTCCGCGGACGGACACAGACAGAGGTTGCCGAGGAGGTTGGCATAAGCCAGGCACAGGTATCAAGATTGGAGAAAAGTGCCATAAACCATATGCGTAAATACGTATAAGCAAGGTGTGCTTATACGTATTTACAATTAGGAATCAGGAATTAGGAATGAGGAATTAAGGAAAAAACTCCGCGGAGGCGGAGTTTTTATTGTGTTATGTTAATGACTGTTTTACCTTGTCTTTCAGCAAGCGAAACAAATTGTTGTGCACCGCCAAAATCACGTGTGATGTGGGAAATGATATAATCAGAATGATTAACCATCCATTTGTTGCGAAAAGAAATGGCAAATCTCTGTGGAGTTTTTTCTATGCCTTCGGGATATAGTGTAGGGTAGGGTGTAGGTTTTTCAGGAAGATAGGCTAATACAATTTCAAATGTGATATAAGGATGTTTTTCCTTAAGATTTATTAAACAACGAAGAGCCATTGCGTCAAAATTACCATGGTTGCCTATATAGAAATGAGTAACATCTTTCTCTTTTATTAAAAATTCAATGGTATCCTGAAGTTTTTCATATATAAGGAACGATGTATCTTTATGACCAAAAAATGTACAATTCATGATTGTTACCTCTAAAAACATTGCGTCAAAAATGCGTCATTGTTACTACTGATTATAATATGACGCTATAATTATGTCAATAATTATTCTTGGAGGCGTCAAAATGAAGGATATATTGGCAAGATACACATTAAGAATAAACCCTGTTTTATTGGACAAGCTTGGATATATTGCTGAATATGAGGGCAGAACTAAGAATAAAGAGCTTGAACAGATGATAAAAAAGAGAATTGCAGATTTTGAAAAAGAACATGGTGAAATAAAATAATCCGCTGAGAATTCAGCGGATTATTTTATTAAGAAAAATTTACCCGTTTGCGGTGCCCGATTTTGATTGCTCATATGCATTCGCACAAAAGCGACCGCGGCACAACTCTCCGCACTCGCTTAATCATCCGCAGGATGCGCTCGTTGCTCGATTCCCGTTAAGTCGAAAGAGGGGATAAAGCTCTCCTTTGCGGTTTCGCCTTTCTGGATAAAGGCGTTTTTTATGCCAAGATGTGCGGCGTAATCAATTAAGGATTTATATTCGTAGTCCGTAACGGTGCGGTTGAGGTTTTTATATGGGTGCTCCTTAATGGGGGTATACTGATTCATAAGGCTGATATAGATATTGTCGCCGTATGTATCATAGAGGTATTTTATTATCATTTTTGTTTCAATTAAATGGTCGGGGAGTAGCAGCACACGGACGATAACGCCTTTTTGCATGATGCCGTTTTTTATTACGGGATAGGGCGCAATTTTAACCATTTCGGAAAGTGACGCTTTTGCATAGTCAACATATTTTTCGGCATTGGAATATTTTTTTGCGGTTTCGCTTTTTATATACTTAAAATCAGTAAGAAATATATCAACGATGCCGTTGAGCAGTTTAACTGTTTCAGCCTTTTCAAAGCCTGAGGTGTTATACACAACGGGGATTGACAAGCCCTTTTCTTTTGCAAGGCAAATTCCTTCCACGATATGGGGCACAAAGTGCGTTGGGGTTACGAGGTTTATATTATGTGCGCCCGTTTTTTGAAGATTAAGGCATATATCGGAAAAGTCGGTTATTGAAATGTCCTTACCGCCTTTATTATGTGCGATAGAAAAGTTCTGGCAATAGATGCATTTAAGACTGCAGCCTCGGAAAAAGATAGTGCCGGAGCCGTTACTGCCTGAAATGCAAGGCTCTTCCCACATATGCAGTGCGGCACGGGTGAGGTTGAGTGTTGAACCTTCACCGCAGTAGCCTGTGCCTGAATTTCTGTCGATATTGCACTCTCTCGGGCAGAGGGTGCAATTTTTGTATAGGTTAATCATAATGTCTCTCCCAATAATAGTCGTTTGCGCCGTTACCGAGGGTAGTACAGATAACTGTGCCCATTGTATCGGTGCGGTATGTAACTATATCGTCATTTTCGAGCTTTTCCATAGTTTCCCAATGGGGATGACCGTAGTCATTATTCTTCCCGCAGGATATTACTGCATACATAGGGTCAACACGATTAAGGAAGTAATCAGAAAGAGAGGTTGACGAGCCGTGATGAGGAACACAGAGCACATCGGCTGATATATCATCCGTGATATCATTTTCGCTTTCTTCTTCCGCATCCCCTGTGAAAAGAAATGAAGCGTCCTTATATGTAAGTCGGATTACAATGCTCATATTGTTCAGGTCATCATATTTATATACCGGGGCTACGGCTACGGCTTTGTACATTTCGTTTTCGCAGATGACTGTGCCTGCAGAAGTAAGTGTGGCACCAAGGCTTTTCCTTGACATAGCTTTTTGAAAATCACGATAGCTTTGGGTGTCGGCTTGTGCATCGGGTATATACACGGAGCCTATAGAATAGTTATTAATAACCGTGTCCATTGAACCGATATGGTCCTCATGGGGATGGGTGCCTATGAGATAGTCGATGGTTGAAATGCCTAAGCTGTCAAGATAATTGCAGATTAAAGCCGAGTCGTCATTATTACCTGCATCAATCATCATTACCTTATTGTCGGGCAGCAGGATAACCTGACAGTTTGCCTGACCTACATCAAGAAAATGCACAGCAAGGGTGTCTTTGTCAGGTGATGGAGCCGGTTCATAAGTAATAACTGCCAGGATAAAGGATATAAGTAAAACAAGCAATGTGCTTATAAGCTTTTTCATTAAAACACAACCTTTCTTTGGTATTATATAACAGGGGAGAGTATTTGTCAAAAATAATAATTATTATT
>JAFYPR010000024.1 GCA_017547445.1 Clostridia bacterium | reverse complement strand
GACGGACTTCCCGACGGACATTTTATAATAGATATGGGGGAAGAGAAGAATGTTTCAGGCATAGGCTACCGCCCGAGAACGGATTTTGGCTTCAGAGTAAGCGGCGGCATGTTCTACGGCTCTGAAGATAGGGAAGCTTGGACACTTCTTTATACAATCCCGCAAACAGGCAATAATGATATGCTTAACTATGCACCCATTTCCAAAGGGAGCTACAGATACATAAAGTATACCTCAGATGGCGCCCAGGCGTGCAATATGGCTGAGGTAAGGCTTTACAGTAATGATATAATGAAAGTTAACATAAACGGTGTTGTGCTTGATTACAAAGCTGAACCCATGGAGGAGAACGGCACGCTTTTACTTCCTCTTCGCGCTATAGCAGAGCAGCTTGGTGCAAATGTGGGCTGGGTAAATTCCGAGCAAAGCGCGGCAGTTATTATTAATGACAAGCTTATAAAGCTCCCGGTGGGAAAAAAGGAATATTATATTGACGGCGAGGTAAAGACGCTGGCTGCAGAGACAAGACTTATTGATGGAGTGACCTTTATTGATGCCTCCGTTATAATTGATGCAATGAACGCCGAAATGACAAGAGAGGATAATAAAGTATTTATAAGGAACTAAGCTCAGGAAGTGGTGAAAAAATGAAGCTCACAGACGGGGGGAACCTTTGTGGAATTAAAATACTGGATGAAAAGACAAGGCTGTTGCCAATATACTTTCATTCCATAGGGCATTATGTTACACAAAAGCATATTTTCAGACCCAATGGACTTGGACAGTATCAGTTTTGCCTGTGTCTTGGCGGAAGCGGAATATTCAATGTCAATGATGTGGAATATCCGATACAACGGGGAGATATATTCTTTCTTTCGCCTCAGGTGAGCCACGAATATAGTCCCACATCAGATAAATGGAGTGTAATATGGGTTGTTTTTAATGGTCTGGAGGTTGAACGGTTAAAAGAGTATTTTGATTTTGAAGATACCTTTGTATGTCACGCGGATGACAGAAGACTTAATGAAATGGTTTCCGTCTGCCAAAGAATGTTTGAAACCTATAATAAAAATGAGAGATATGAATTCTCCCTTACGATGAATATGCTCACACTGATACAGTTGGTGAGCGGTTGCGAAAGGATTACCCAAAAGAGCGAGGCGAAGGATATAAAAGGCGGATTTGCTCCCGTAATTGAATATATCAAAAAAAATTATATGAAACCTGTAACACTGGATGATATGGCGTGGGCAGGCGGCTTGTCAAAAAGTCATTTTTGCAGAAAATTCAAAGCAAAATATGCAGTAACACCAATGGTATATCTCAACAGTTACAGAGTAAGCATAGCAAAATTTTTGCTTTCTACAACCGCAGAGAGTATTGATATTATTGCAGAAAAGACAGGCTTTTCAGATACAAGTTATTTTTGTGCGGTGTTCAAGAGGATTGAGGGAACATCTCCCGGGCAATACAGGCAACAGCGGCACAAGGTATTTGTTCAATAAATGGTACGAAAAATTTATCATGGAGGAAAATATAATGAAAAGACTGATTTGTATTATTTTGGTATTGTGTGTGTTGTTTTCGTGCACATATTTTGTGGCGGGTGCGGCAGAGGTTGTGTTTGAACCAACGGTGACAGACATGTGGTATGATAACGGCGTGCGGTACGGCAGAGGTATACAGCTTAAGTGCGACGAAGCGGGAGAAAACAAAGGTAATATTTATGTTACCAGCGAATATTTTTATTTCCCCGGTTATTACGGGCAGGAGCATTTCCCGATTTTTGAGTCAAGTGACGGCGGGAGAACATATAAGCATATAAGCGATATTTATGATACAGAATTCATCCAAAGAAAATACAAAATGGCAGAGGATGGCACATATTATCAGGTCCCCGAGGGAGAGGAAGGTGCAACTACCTACAAAAATGAATGGTGGTCTATGAAGTTTCAGCCCTTCTTATACGAGCTGCCTGAGGATATCGGACAGCTTAAAAAGGGAACAGTTCTTTGCGCAGGCACAACAAAGAATAATAATTATTCGGCTATAGTTCTCTATTATTCAACAGACGGACTCAGGACATGGGACTATTTGTCAACAATCGTTGAAGGCGGAGCGCTTACCATGGGCACGGGTACAGCCATATGGGAAGCCTTTCTTACCAGCGAGGACGGCGTGCTTTATTGCTTCTATTCTGATGAAAGAGGCATGACAAAGGGCGGCGGACAGAGACTTGTATACCGTGCATCAACAGACTGTGTTAATTGGGGCGAGGATGTAAAGGTTTGCGATTTTGAAGAAGAAAACCCCAAGTATCGCCCAGGTATGCCTGTTGTTACAAAAATGGCAAACGGAAAGTTTTTCCTTATATACGAAGGTGTTAATATGGGCAACGGATATATGCCTGTATATTATAAAACAAGTGACGATATCGCCACATGGGACTATAAGGACCATGGTGTTGAGCTTCCTGCGCCCTTCAGAAGCGGTTCGCCCTATTGCACCACCTTGAATGATGGCAAGATAGTTATTACAACTCACGGTACAAAAAAGATTGGGGTTAACGTAAATAATGCCGAAACAAACGAGTGGTATATATTCAATACAGATATTGAAAGTGCATATTCAAGAGCATTATTTCCTATGGATAACGGAGATTTGCTTTTGGTAAGCGGCGGTGCACATCAGCCCATGAACGGCAGAACGCTTACAGCCTCGGTTGAAAAGATAGCTATTGACAACGAGATAAAGATAGTAAAAACCACCGGTACAGAGCCCTGGGGCGAGGAAACACCCAACTGGGGCAACAGTGTGGCAAATGCAACCGATAATAACCCCGACAGCTTTTTCGACGGAAAAAAGGACGGCTATATATTGCTCGATTTGGGCAAAGAATACAATGTTACCGCTTTGGGGTATATAACAAGATTTAATTTCGGATTCAGAATGGCAGGAGGCAGCTTCTACGGCTCAAAGGATGGAGATAGCTGGACAAAACTGCATACTATAGGTGCAGCACCCAAGAATAGTCTTACCTATTACGTGAACATAGAGGGCGGAAGCTATCGTTATATAAAATATACCTCAAACGGAAAAGAGGGATGTAATGTAGCTGAGATAAAGGTTTATACATCAGATGCATTGAATGTGAAAATTAACGGTAAATTTGTCCATAAAGGCGGAGACCCCATAGTGCAGAACGGTGAAATTCTTGTTCCGTTGAGAATGATTTCCGAGGAAATGGGAGCAGATATTGCATGGATAGCAACAGAGAATTGTGTAGCTGTAATTCTTGGCGGAAAGCTTGCAATGCTTGAAATTAATTCTGATAAATACACCTTTGACGGAGAAGAAAAAAAGGCAGGTTCCGTAATTGAAATAATTGAAGGCTCTACCTATGTGCCAATAGATGTTATAGAAACTGTTCTGCATTGCAAGGCGGAAATATCAGGCTCTTGCATAAACATAAGCAATTGAAGCAGATGATGGTGATTATATGACTAATATAGTGACAATAAAAGATGAAACTATAATTTTTGACCCGGAAATATATGGCAACTGGTACTATCACGGAGTGTTTTACGGAAGAGGAATTGAATTAAAGCATGGTGAAGGCAGGGGAAATATCTATTTAACCTGTGAGTATTACAAAGAGTTGGATGAGCACTTTCCCATTTTTGAGTCAACGGACGGAGGAAAAACCTTTAGCCACATAAGTGATATTTATAATACCGAGTTTACACGAAAGAAGTACAAAAACGAAAGCTGGAAAATGCTATATCAGCCTACATTTTGTGAACTTAGTAAGGATTTGGGACAGCTCAAAAAGGGTACTGTTTTATGTGTAGGTACAACTGTTGCAAATAGCCACTGTGCTATAGTTATCTATTACTCAACCGATAATCTAAGGACATGGAACTACCTTTCCACCGTTGCTGAGGGCGGAAGGTGTAATATGGAGATCGGCAGTGCCATATGGGAAGGCTTTTTGGTTCTGGATAAGGGTATTCTTTATTGCTTTTATTCCGATGAAAGAGGCATGAATAAGGGCGGGCAGAGAATTGTTGTAAAAACCAGCACAGATGGAAAAAACTGGAGTGAGGATATAAAGGTTTGTGACTTTGAAGAGGAAAACCCAAAGTATCGTCCGGGTATGCCCATCGTGACAAAAATGCCTGACGAAAGATTTTTGCTTACATATGAGGGAGTTAATATGGGGAGTCCCCATCCGGGATTTTACAAGATAACGGACGATATAGCAAAATGGGATTGCAAAGACCATGGGGTATTGATGCCTTCTGTCTTTGGGGGCGGTTCGCCATATTGTGCAACAATGCCTGACGGAAAGGTTATAATCGGAAGCCATGGAACGAAAAAAATCGGTGTTAATGAAGATTGCGTGAAGACAAATGAATGGCAGCTTTTTGACACCTGTGTTGAGATTGGATACACCAGATGTCTGTGCCCGTTAAGTAATGGAGATCTGATGATTATATCGGGCGGTAGCTGGAATGCAAAAGGTGCCAGAAAGCTTAAAATAGCTATTAAAAGATTTGTATGAAATTTGTGTGAAAAGGGTTGAAAATAAGGCGAAAGTCATGTAAAATAAAAATGCATATCCATTAAAAGGAGAAATTGAAAATGAAAAAGTTAACAAAGAAGCTTGTAGCATTGATTATAGCATTAGGGGTAGCAAATTCTGCTATTCCTGCATTTGCATATAATGCCGAGCCGAGTGATTTAACGGGCAATATGGATGGTCTTCAGATGGCAAAAACTGTTGCAGAGGAGGGTATGGTGCTGCTTGAAAACAATGGTGCTCTTCCTCTTGACAAAGGTGAAAGCATCGCAGTATTCGGTATTAACCAGATTGACTTTATCTACGGCGGTGGCGGTTCGGGTAACTTCAACAGTAAAAACGAAAGAGTTGATTACATAAGCCTTTATGATGCATTAAAGGCCCGTGAAGAAGCAGGCGATTTGGTTCTTTATGACGAATTGCTTGAATCCTATGAAAGCTACTATAACCGCTACTGGAGAGAAAACGGAAGCACCTACGGCTACGGAACAAAACAGGGTGCTGTTATAAAGTTCTGGGGCGAAATGGAAATAAGCGAGAATGATGTAAAAAAGGCGGCAGAAAGCTCTGATACTGCTATCATCACCATAGGCCGTCCTGCAGGTGAAGACAGCGACAGAAGCAGCGGAGATGGCGATTTTAAATTGAATTCCAAAGAAAGAAATATGGTGAACTATGTTAAGAATGCAGGCTTTGAAAAGGTTATTGTTATTCTTAACGTAACGGGTGTTATTGAGTCCGACTGGTTAAAGGACGAGGCTATTGATGCTGTATTGTATGCTTCCCTTCCCGGTATGGTGGGCGGTGAGGCAATGGCAGATGTGCTTATGGGTGACAGCTATCCTTCCGGTAAATTGGTTGACACATGGGCGGCAAATTATTCGGATTATCCCTCATCTGCTAACTTCGGTAATTCAAGCTATACAAACTACAAGGAAGATATTTTTGTAGGCTACAGATATTTTGAAACTATCCCCGGTGCTAAGGAAAAGGTTAACTATCCCTTTGGCTTCGGTCTTTCCTATGCAGATTTTGAAATAACAGATACATCTATAGAAGTAACAGGTGAAGGCAGAGACAGAGAGGTAAAGGTTACTGCACGGGTTGTAAATAACGGGGAATATAGCGGTAAAGAAGTTGTACAGGTATATGTGTCTAAGCCCGAGACTAACCTTACACAGTCTTCAAGAGAGCTTGTAGGCTTTTATAAGACAGAAGAATTAAGTACGGGAGAGAGCGAAGAAGTTACAATAACATTCCCATTTGATTCTCTTGCAAGCTATGACGACATGGGCAAGAGCGGGTATGAAGCGGCGTATGTTTTGGACAAAGGTGATTATGAATTTTATGTGGGCAACAGTGTAAGAGCACCCTTTGCTGACCTTTTCAGCCTCGATGAAGCTGAGGTTGCCCGGCAGCTTGAACACCATATTGTGCCTGATACATCAAAGTTTAATGAAAGATTAACAAGTGACGGTACATATGAAAAAATAGAACGAACTGAAAATGCCCCTGTGTCCGACAACATAGAAGAGGATGTTGACGCAAGATATAAGGCTGTTTATACTGCCGAGGATGTAGCAGACTACGAGGATTCCTTCATCACCTTCAATGAGCTTGCAAAGGCTTTTTGTGACGGTGAAGAAAGTGAAGACGATACAAAAATGCTTGAAGCATTTGTAGCACGTCTTACCGATGCTGAAGCGGTTAAGCTGACAGGTTGTACAAATCCTGTTTCGGGCAAGGGTCACAGAACGGGTATTGCGGGACTGGAGGCATACGGCGTACCGATTATAGGTACTTCTAACGGTCCTGCGGGTATTCAGTATAACGGTTCTCAATCCACATGGGCAACAACCTCTACATTTTATCCCTGTGCTACAATGCAGGCTTGTACGTGGAATGAAAAATTGATTGAACAGTTAGGTGCGGCAATGGCAGATGAGGCAAGATACTTTGGTATGAGCCTCTGGCAGGCGCCGGGTATGAATATACATCGTGACCCCTTGTGCGGACGTAACTTTGAATATTTTGCGGAAGACCCCTTTGTGACAGGTAAAATCGGTGCGGCAATAACACGTGGCGTACAGTCGAGAAAATTTGCATCACAGTTAAAGCATTTTGCCTTCAATAACCAGGAAAGAGGCAGATGGGGTAACGATAGCCGTATGAGTGAACGTGCGGCAAGAGAAATATACCTTAAGGGTTATGAAATTGCCATAAAGGAAGGCAACCCCTGGTCGATTATGTCCTCCTACAACCGTATTAACGGCACACAGACCTCGGGCAGCTATCAGCTTTTAACGGAAATTTTGCGTAACGAATGGGGTTATGAAGGCTTTGTTATGACGGACTTCAGAACACAGAATGTGTCCCATGCGCAGGAAATTGAGGCAGGTAACGATTTAAAGGCACCTGCAGATTCTCCCAGACCCGAAAATGTATACAGCGCACTCAATGACGGATGGCTTGAAAGATGGCAGGTTAACCGCAGTGCAGAAAGAGTTTTAAGATTTGTACTTAAAACTGAGGATGCTGAATTACTTGCTGACAAGCCCTTTGACTATAACATTACAATAAGCGTTTCGAGCGATAAGGTGAATGTTACAGGCGATAAAATTAAGGTTAAGGATACTATTACATGGGGCGAGTTTTTGGACAGTATCAGTTCAACCTACGGACAAAGCTATGCTCTTATCGGCGCTGACGGCAATGAAATCACCGAAAGAGAAACAATCATGGAAATCGGCATGAAGGTGAAGGTAACTGCTGAGGATGGTGAAGCATGGAAGGAATTTGAAGTATCCGGTGAAAGCCTTGCACTTAATAAAAATGTGAAGGCATCATGGACTGAGTCGGGATATCCTGCAACCAATGCAGTTGACGGAAACTATTCTACACGTTGGTCAGGCTTTTCGCAGAACTATGTATGGAATGACTGGATTGAGGTTGACTTAGACAAGGATTATCATATAACAAGAGTTGATGTGAGCTATTACAAGGGCAATGAAAGAAGCAATACATTCCAGATTCGTCTGGCAGATTCTTCTGCTGCTGACTACTGGGAGGATAAAAACAAAGAACGTGATTTTGCTTCTCAGGGTTATACTGTAGTGGCAGAAGGCAAGGCGGAATATGTAACAATTCATTCTGAGAAGATGAACGAATACGGCAGATTTGTAAACCTTATGACAACGGACTCTGTAGGTGCATACGGACCTACTATCTGGGAAATTGAAATTTACGGATGGAAGCTTTCAAGTGATGAATATATAATTGATGAGGACACTAAGACCATTTCCCTGTGGGCAGGCGAAACAACAGGCGATGCCGTGAGCAAGCTGAAGCTTTCAGGTCAGGCAACGATGGAATTTGTCGGCGCAAATGATACATGGGTCAATACAGGCGAAAAATTCGTGGTAACAGACCAGAACGGCGAAGTAACTGAGTATGTAATACAGGAGGTTTACCGTAATAATACAGAGCTTACAGCAGATGAAGGTGTCATTGTTGATAATAGGAACAGGACAATTTTTGTGACAGATAAGATTGAAGCTGACAATGTGAAACTTGTGCTGAGAAATCTTTACAACGCCACTGTAAGCCTTACAGATGCGGATGGGAACGGATTTATGTCCATAAATGATACTGTTCTCGTTGTGGCAGAGGATGGTGTTACGGCGGCTCTGTATACCGTAATTGAAGGTGTGAAAACTGATGCGGCGGGAGCCGTGGCAACGTATACTGAAAGTAATGATTTTGCGCCCGAATATATAATTGACTCAAGCCTGACAACAAGGTGGAGCGCATATGACAGAGGCGTCAACCAGGCAATATGTATTGACCTCGGAGAAGAGAAGACTGTTACTGCGCTTAATACATACTGGTTTGGTGACGGAAGAGAGAGCACATATAATATTTACGTAACAGATGAACCCACTGTTGACAGAGGAAGATTTACAGCTCCCGAAGAGGCTGCTGCAGAAAATCTTAAATCAAAGGGAAGCGGATACAACGGCGGAGAAGGAAGCCTTGCCACCTTTGATGTAGTATATGCAACAGGCAGATACGTTACAATTTATACTACGGCAAACACCAATAATGTTGTATCAATCTGGGAAGCAGAAATCTATACTGTACCAAAGGATAATGACATAATACTGGATGTTAACCCCAAGGCATTTATAGGTATTTACGAGGCTGACGGAACGTTTATCAGAGCTGTCAGCGGTATAGGAAAGGTCAGAATTCCTTACGATGAAAAAATCGGATATATTCAGTTGTTCTACTGGGACGAAGATAATAAAATGATTCCCGTGAAGGATACAGAAATAATAGTAGTTGAGTAACATAAACAAAAAACCGAACGGTCACTCGTTCGGTTTTTTGTTAGTTCATTTTTGAAAAATACAATAATTCTTTTCGTGAAGAAACACCTAATTTACTGTAAATGTTCTTGTTATGGTATTTTAAGGTGTTTTCTTTTATTGTCAGCAATTCCATAACTTCCTTTGAGCTTTTACCTTCCAGATAGTAGTTGTATATCTTAGCCTCCGTTGGGGTAAGGGTGGGGATATGCTCCTTCAGGAAAATTACTTTTGCTTCATCAAGGGGAGCATCCTCATAAGCGGTTGGTGACGAAACAGAATTTACCGCATCGTTTTTTTCGTTATCTTCAATTGAAAGATACAGACCTATTAAAAACAGCTCGCTTATTATGTAGGAAACCGATAAAAACTCAAAGTCAATCCGTACAAGCTGTTCGAGTAACCACACACATATATTGACAAACACGGCAATGCACAAAATAACAGACTGTGTCCGTGTATTCAGCTTCTTTTTCATTGTGGTGCGTATTGCAATTACTATTATTGCCGAAAAATAGGCAAGCAAAAAGAAGAAATACATACCATGCCAGCTGCCGTATGCTTTTTCAAGCACAGAAACTCCGTTAATGGTTATAAGCTCAATGCTCTTGTAATAAACCTTTGAATAAGGATAGCTCGCCGTAACAAAAAACACAAATATATTAACTGCCGACAAAATATGCGGCAAATATTTATGATAATTGGCATTTGTTACCTTGAGTATAATCATAATCATTGCCATCGGAAGGAAAACCGATCCGAGATAACTGAGGCGGTTTGCAAAAAGCGCCGTCTCAACAGTTTTTGAAACAGAAAGAAGCCAATACCCCGTGTTTACCACAAGAATGGAAGAAAATAAAAATACAAACCATATGTTTTTCTTAAATACCAGAACAAAGCAAGCTATTAAAAGAAGCAAGGACAAAACCGCGGCGGAAAGATAAACTATTGACATGCTCATTGCTTTGTCACCGATAGAGTTGCAGCCTGATAGTAAGAGTAAAGGCAGAATTGCCAAAAAAAGCTTAGATACTTTGCACATAAAATATCTCCTTCAGAAATCGTGTAAAAAATTGAATCCCACCCGTTTTCCCACACTGCAGAAAAAGAAAAATGCGTTTTCCCACCCTTTTTTGAATGCTTCGGGTGGGGACAGGACGGGCAGGTATATTGTATAATTAAATTGTGAGTTGCAAAGGCAGATATGAGCCTTGCATTTTTGCATATAAACGGGGGTGCGCTGCCAATGGTCACGGAATCACCCCACACTCATCACAGTATATCATAGATTGAAGTTAAGGTCAATCTTGAAATATGTATTTTGTTACAGGAGGTATATATTTATGAAAATGAGAAAGGTAATAAGTGTACTGGTGGCATTAATCATGCTTGTCGGCATGGTGCCAATCCATTCCCATGCGTGGGATGAGGAGATTGACTGTCAGTTCTGCGGTGCTTTCTGCGGGGACAGCTACATCTGCGAGGGCGGCGACCACTGCAGTGAGGAAAGCGGACGAGACTGCTACGAGGAAAACCATTGTCAGGACTGCGGTGAGTGCAGAAGCAGTGCAGATGAATGGTGCGAAGAGTGCCATATGTGCGGTCCCTGTGCGGTGAACAACGAATGTCATTGCAATGAGTGCGGTGTTTGTGGCGTGGAAGAAGCGCTTTGTATAGATTGCGGACGCTGTTACGAAAACTGCGGCGGTGAATGCAGTGAGGGACAGGACCATGTATGCTATGAATGTCATCTTGCAGAGGATATGGTGTGCCCCGACTGCGGTTTGTGCTATGTTGACTACGAAGAAATAAGATGCAACGTTTGTGAACGCTGCATAGAATGTGACGAACCATGGTGTGACGAATGTCATATGGGCATTGAATGTGCACAGGAAAACCAGTGCCATTGTCCCGAATGCGGTGCTTGTCAGGTTGATAACGCTATTTGCCCCGATTGCGGAATATGCTACGAATGTAACGGCGAATGCAGTGAAGGACAGGACCATGTATGCTATGAATGTCATCTTGCAGAGGATATGGTGTGCCCAGATTGCGGTTTGTGCTATGTTGACTACGAAGAAATAAGATGCAACGTTTGTGAACGTTGCATAGAATGTGATGAACCCTGGTGTGACGAATGTCATATGGGTATTGAATGTGCTATGGATAACGGCACACACTGTATAGACTGTGGTGTTTGTTCTGTAGAAAGTAAGCTCTGTGAAAACTGCTGGCGCTGCTACGAATGCGGCGGCGAATGCAGTGAGGGTGATGACCACAACTGTCTTGAATGTCACGTTGAAGACGGCGAGGCGTGCCCCGATTGTGCGTCCTGCTTTATAGATAACTACGGCACATGTTGTGAAAGCTGCGGTGTGTGCTTCGACTGCTGTACAGACTGGTGCGATATGTGTAATATGTGCTACGAGTGTGCGGCAAATGAAGGACTTCACTGTAAGGAATGCTGGGAATGCTTGGAAAATGTAAGCGGTTACTGTGAGGAATGTTTGATTTGCTCGGATTGCTCAAGCGGTGTATGTGAAGGCTGCGGAATGTGTGCAGACTGTGTTGAAATATGCCCCGATTGTGAAGGGTATTGTAATGAATGTGCCAATGTTTGTGCAGACTGCGGTAATTGTGAAAACTGCGCAGATGTAATTGAGTGTAGCCACTGTAATGACTATTTCTGCTATAGCTGCAGATTCTTCTGTTATGGCTGCGAAGTGTGCAACTACTGTGCAAATGTGTGCCCGAGCTGTGAAAACTACTGCTCAGAGTGCAGTAATGTTTGTGACGAGTGCGGTGAATGTGAAGAGTGCGTAGAGCTTTGCGAAACCTGTGGAGAATATTGCAGTAATTGCTACGAAACATGTCCCATCTGTGACGTGAAGATTGCAGAGAGGATTTCGAATGTGGAATTCTTTGACCTTACAGTCCCCAAGGAGGGTAATGCTCCCGATTATACGCTTACAAGCGGTGATATAAGTAAGTATGCATTGGTAGGCGGCAGCTATCAGAGTGTAACCTGGTTTGAAAACGGCAGAGAAATGGCTAAAACAGACAAGTTTGTTGCAGGTAACAGTTATTCTGTTTCCATCTGGGTTTATGCAAAGGACGGTTATGTATTTGCAGTTGACAAATCAGGTGCAACCTTTAAAACAAAGGTAACTGCTACAATTGACTCTAACGCAGTTAAGGTAAACAAGGCTTATGAGCAGTCCCCCTGGGAGGTAATTGAGCTTTATATTGACTGGGGCGTATGTAACGACTCGATTATTGAAGATGTTATTATTACAGATGTAACCAAGCCTGTGGCAGGTGAATACCCCAGCTACTTTGCAACAGTTAAGGGCACAGGCTATAAGATTAATACAAATAAGAACTCTTACTATGACGCTTATTGGAAAAACGAAAAGTGGTATTACATCAAAAATGGTGTGGGCTGGTATGATGCGACAAAAGACGACTGGGTATATGAGCACGAAAAGTTTATCCCTAGTCACGAATATAAGGTATTTATTTATCTCGATGCTGAAGACGGCTACGAATTCTATCACGATAAGTGGTATGATATATTGATTTCGGCAACCGTTAACGGAAATATGGCTAACTTTAAAAATACAGGCTCTGACTGTGCGTGGAGTCAGCAGATAACCTACACCTTTACCTGCGAAATACCTATTATAACACAGATTAAGATTGACGATTTAATTGTTCCTTTTGAGGGCAGCCGACCCGATTTGGAAATTACGGTTGACAGACCAAACCTTTATCAGCCCGACCCAAACTACGGCTATGCATATTGCGGCGTAATCTGGTATGACGAGGAAGGCGTGGCGTTAGGCCGTTATGAAGAATTTAAAGCAGGTAAGAAGTACCGTGCCGAGGTTAAGATAGTACCTACAAAGGTAGACGGAGTTTATATGTCAATCTTTGACAGAAACATGACGGTTATCAACAACACGCCTGCCGGCAAGATAACCGACAGCTCGCTGTATCCTGCTGAGCTTTATGTAATGGACAGGGTTTGCTATGCGTATTTTGACTACGAATGCCGTGAATCTGAGGGCGAAACAAAGGTAACCCTTAAGGCGTACCCTGATAGCGGTAAGGTTGCAGTTGCTACAACTCTTTGCACCGATATATGGCAGAGAGACCCTGTTGTGCGAGTTGCTTTCTATGATAAGGATGGAGTTTTGATTCATACCGAATCAATGAAGGCTACTCAGGGCTTTGTAACAACCTTTGCATCAATTGATGTACCTTCCGGTGCAAAGTGGTGCAAGGCAATGCTCTGGGACGGAGAAGTCTTTGAACCCTTGCATGAGGTGCAGATTGTAAATGTTAATTAATTCGTAGGGGAGGGTCTCTGTGCCCTTCCGATATACGACACAAATTGGTAACAATATGTCACATTTTTCTATTGCAACATTTAAAATTATAGGGTATATTAAAGTTGCCTTTCAGGGAGAGCAGTCATGTTCCGGAGTAACCACGGAGCATGAGTGTTTTCCCTATTTTTTTATGCAAT
>JAFYPR010000023.1 GCA_017547445.1 Clostridia bacterium | reverse complement strand
GCTGATTTTAGGGCTCCCGTAGGGAGTCTTGCACGAGAAATCGGCACTTTGTTCATTAGAAATTACAGACCTCAAAGTGCTGAAGGATGTAATCCGCCTTTGAGGTCGAGTGTCGATAATACTTTATCGACACTCTGAAAGCACGCCGAAGCGTGCTTTTAAAAATTCAGTATAAAGCTTTCACACAGAGGGGAAAGTGAATCCGGCTCAAATGCAAATGCCTTTGCAAAAAAAGCTCCTTCACATTCCATTTCGCCTTCGGGGTTTTTGTATGCCTTTAACAGGTCGCCTTCGGGGGTATAAAAGGCTACAAAAATAGTGGCAGCTTCACTCATGTGCACATAATGAACAAGGGTATTGCTCTTATCACCGCTCAGGGTTACAACAGGGGTGGTAATGCCTAAAAGAAATCTTTTTACCGTAATATAGATGGGCATAAATTCCTCTGTTATAGCTCCGTCCATTGCCTGTGCTACAGATTCGGGGTAAACAGAAGCCAATGCATCCCTCACCTTGATATTGGTTCGCAAGCCAAAGGCATCCTTAAAGCCCTGAAACATCAGAGTGTCAAAATTTTCCTCCGTGAGAGGAATATTGTGCTCAAGAACTTTCTTTTCAACACTTTTAACAAAGCTCATAAGCTGTTTCTCTGTTATACCCTCAGCTTTAATCCTGTTGATAAAATCGGGATAAAGGGTATAACATTCCCGGTATGCTCCTTCCTCATCATAATCGACGGCTGCGACAGACAATGAAGAAAGAGACATTATCAATATTAAAATTATTGATATAAATCTTTTTATTTTAACCACCAACTTCCTGAAACCCACTTAACAAAAAAGCGAGAGGATTTCCTCTCGCTTTCTGTTTCTCTCTCAAATCCGCTCTTAGATAGCGCGAACGATCTTTCCGCTGCGAAGGCAACGGCTGCATACATGGAGAGTCTTGGGAGTACCGTTTACAAGGGCCTTAACTGTTCTTACGTTAGCCTTCCATGTTCTGTTAGAACGACGATGAGAGTGGCTCACCTGGATGCCGAATGTAACACCCTTACCGCATACATCACACTTTGCCATACCAATAAACCTCCTTAGCCAAAAGTCAAAAATTAAGTCCTGTGCGGGGCACAAAGACCGATTATCAATTAATGCATTGCTTATTGTAGCAAAGAAAAACAGAAAATGCAAGTGTTTTTTTAAAAATTTTCAAAAATATTTTATTCCTGCCCTTTTTGGGGGCTGTTTGCCCTTGACGAAACACCATTTTAGGCTTATAATAGCATAAATATTATTATAAGTAGAAATTTATTAGGAGGTTATACATATATGGCACAGACTATGACACAGAAAATTCTTGCCCGCAAGGCAGGTCTTGATTCTGTAAAGGCGGGCGATCTGGTTTTAATCAATCTTGACCTCGCCATGGCAAACGACGTAACGGGTCCCGTTGCGGTAAATGTTTTTGAGAAGGGCAATCTTACAATTACAGACCCTGATAAGGTTTGCTTTGTCCTTGACCACTTTACGCCTACAAAGGATATAAAGAGTGCGCAGAACTGTAAGCAAGTAAGAGAATTCAGCGCAAAACACGGTATTAAGAAATTCTTCGAGGGCGGTTGTGCAGGTGTTGAACATGCACTTTTGCCCGAATTGGGTATTGTAAAGGCGGGCGATGCAGTTATCGGCGCAGATAGCCATACCTGTACATACGGCGCGCTCAATGCATTTTCTACAGGCGTAGGCTCAACCGATATGGCTATTGGTATGAGCAAGGCGAAGGCGTGGATGAAGGTGCCCTCTGCCATAGGCTTTAATCTTAAGGGGCAGTTTAAAAAGGGCGTTTCCGGTAAGGACCTTATCTTATACATTATTGCTAAAATAGGCGTTGACGGTGCTCTTTACAAGTCTATGGAATTTTTCGGTGACGGCGTATCGGCACTTACTATGGATGACCGCTTTACAATTGCAAATATGGCAATTGAAGCCGGCGGTAAAAACGGTATTTTTATTGCAGACGAAAAGACAATTGCTTATATGGAAGAAGCAGGCGTTAAGGAATATACAACATATGCTCCCGACCCTGATGCTCCTTACGAATACGTAATGGATATTGAATTAAGCGAAGTGCCTTACATGGTCGCGTTCCCACATCTTCCTTCCAACGGCAAGACGGCAGATGAAGCCGAAAAGCTTGGCGTAAAGCTTGACCAGGTTGTAATCGGAAGCTGTACAAACGGCAGAATTACCGACCTTCGTATTGCTGCAGAGGTTTTAAAGGGCAAAAAGGTTAAGGAAAATCTTCGTGTTATCGTTATACCTGCAACACCCGGGATTTATAAGGAAGCATTGAATGAAGGTCTTCTTAACATATTTATGGATGCAGGCTGCATTGTATCACCTCCCACCTGCGGACCCTGTCTTGGCGGGCATATGGGGATACTCGCTGACGGCGAGAGAGCAATTGCAACAACTAACCGTAACTTTGTAGGCAGAATGGGTCATGTGGACAGTGAGGTTTATCTTGCATCTCCCCGTGTTGCGGCAGAAAGTGCGCTTACAGGCTACATTACAGCACCTAAGGAGGACTAATCATGAACGTAAAAGGAAATGTTTTTAAATACGGCGATAATGTTGATACAGACGTTATCATCCCTGCAAGATATCTTAATACGAGTGTAGAGAAGGAGCTTGCGGCACATTGCATGGAGGATATCGACAAGACCTTTGTTGATAATGTAGCCTCTGGCGATATTATGATAGGCGGATGGAACTTCGGCTGCGGCTCCTCCCGTGAGCATGCACCCATTGCAATAAAGGCAAGCGGTATCGACCTTATTATTGCAAAGAGCTTTGCACGTATCTTCTATCGTAACAGTATCAATATCGGTCTTCCCATTTTAGAAAGTGAAGAATGTGTTAACGAGGCGGAGAAAGGCGATATTATATCTGCTGATTTGTCGAAGGGTATTATCCGTAACGAAACAAAGGGTAAGGAATATACTACAACACCCTTCCCCGAATTCATCCAGGAAATCGTTGAATGCGGCGGCTTGGTAGGCTACGCACAGCAGAAATTATAATAAATGAAGAATTAAGGAACAAATGGACTAAAGCCCACAACACGGGACAGCGGGTGAAAAGACATCCGCAGATGCCCTTTTTAAAGTCGTCTCCCGACTTTAAAAAGCAGCCCTGTCCCTGTTCCTTATAAAACTGTTGCAGTTACCTAATCAAAGTAGCAAAAGAAAGGAAAATTAAAATGATTAAGAATATAGCGGTTATTCCCGGGGACGGAATTGGTCCCGAGGTTGTAAAAGAAACAATAAAGGTTTTGGACAAGGTGGCTGAAAAGTTCGGTCACGAGTTTAAGTACGAATATTTGCTTGCAGGCGGCTGCAGTATTGACGAATACGGCAAGCCGCTTACAGAAGAAACCCTTGAGAGGGCAAAGGCAAGTGACAGCGTGCTTTTAGGCGCTGTTGGCGGTCCCAAGTGGGAAAACATCCCCGGTATCCGTCCCGAACAGGCACTTTTAGGTCTCAGAGGAGGCTTAAACCTTTATGCAAACCTTCGTCCTGCCACGATGTATAAGGAGTTAAGCTCTGCTTCTCCCTTAAAGAGCGAAATCATCGGCGACGGTATTGACATTATGATTGTACGTGAACTGACAGGCGGTATTTACTTTGGCGAAAGCGGAAGAAATGAAACGGGCGACTGGGCATACGATACAGAAAGCTATTCAAAAAGTGAGGTTGAACGCCTTTTAATCCACGCATTTGAAATTGCAATGAAGAGAAATAAGCACGTTACGGTTGTTGACAAGGCAAACGTACTTGAATCCTCCCGTCTCTGGAGAGAGGTAACGAGAGAGGTTGCGCCTAAGTACCCCGAAGTGAGTGTTGACTACCTTTATGTTGACAATGCATCCATGCAGCTTGTGAGAAACCCCCGTCAGTTTGACGTTATTGCAACAAGCAATATCTTCGGCGACATCCTCTCTGACGAGGCAAGCCAGATTACAGGCTCTATAGGTATGCTTCCTTCAGCATCCTTAGGTGACGGCACGTTCGGTATGTACGAGCCTGTACACGGCTCTGCACCCGATATTGCAGGTGAAAATAAGGCTAACCCTCTGGCAACTATCCTCTCAGGTGCTATGATGCTCCGCTATTCCTTTGACATGAAGGACGAGGCTGATTGCATTGAAAATGCGGTTGCAAAGGTTTTGGAGGACGGAATAAGAACAGGCGATATCGCAGGCGGCGGGGAATTTGTCGGTTGCAAGGAAATGGGCGACGCCGTGGTAGAAAGATTATGATGAGAAATTTATATCCGGACCTTTATGCGGAAAATATAAGTGAAATCACTGCCTCCATGCTCACAAAAATGGGTATGGAGGCTGTGGTGCTTGATATAGATAATACCTTAGTGCCTCATGATGACCCCAATCCTACGGAAAATGTGAAAAATTTTCTCAGGGATATGAAGGATAACGGCATTGGAATCTGCGTTGTTTCAAACAACAATTATGAGAGGGTAAAGGCTTTTGCCGAAAGGATAGGGATTGAAAATTTTGTGTCCGACGCATTAAAACCCCGTGCCTACGGGTACCTGAAGGCGGCAGAGGTTATGGGCATTGAGGCAGAGAAGACAGCGGCTGTAGGTGACCAGATTTTTACCGACATATGGGGCGGAAACAGAGCAGGTTGTCTTACGATTTTAGTTAAGCCTATAGATGAGAAAAATGAACCGTGGTATATAAAGCTCAAGCGTATAGGGGAAAAACCCTTTATCAGGAGATGACAGTATGAACATAACAGGCAGGACAATTCAGCTGGGTGTTATAGGAAACCCCGTAAGCCATTCCATATCACCCCGGCTGCACAATACAATGATTGAAAAAATGAACCTTGATTATACATATTCGGCTTTCCGTGTCACAGAAGGTGAGGCAGGCAAGGCGATAGACGGTATGCGTGCGCTTAACATCAGGGGCTTTAATGTAACCATCCCTCACAAAATCAAGGCATTTGAGCTTTGTGACGAGGTTGACCCCTTTGCAGAAAAAATGGGTGCCTGTAACACGCTTGTGAACACAAACGGCGTAATAAAAGGCTACAACACAGACGGAGCGGGGTTTATCCGCTCGCTTGAATATAAGGGCATTGATGTGAAGGGGAAAGCAGTTGTAGTTATAGGTGCAGGCGGTGCGGCACAGGGAGTGGCGATGGCACTTGCAGATGCGGGCACAGAAAAAATCGGTATCATAAACAGAACAAAAGAAAAAGCAGAAAAGCTGGCAGAAAGAATAAATACATACTATCCCGACCTTGCCTGTTGCTATGAAGGAGATTTCAAGGCGGATATTATTGTCAATACAACAAGCGTTGGTATGAATTCCGATGAAACACCAACAGATAACCTTGATATGCTGAAAAAAGAAGCTGTTGTATGTGATATTGTATATTGTCCCCGTGAGACGGCATTTTTAAAAATGGCAAGAGAGGCAGGCTTTAAAACCGTTGGCGGTATAGGAATGCTCATAAATCAGGCGGTTATTGCCTTTGAGCTTTTCACGGGAAACGAGGTCTCAAAAGAGACGGTTGATTATCTTTACCGAATGACAGAGCTTGAAGAAAGCATTGTTTTGACAGGCTTTATGGGTACGGGTAAAACCACGGTGGCAAAAAGGCTTTGCGCCCTTACGGGAGCGGAGTTTATCGACACGGACGAAATTATCGAAAAAGAAACGGGAATGGAGATAAAGGACATTTTTGCCGCGTTTGGCGAAGAGCATTTCCGCAATAAAGAAAGTGAAGTTATAAAAAGGCTTAAAAATAAAAAAGGCGCAGTTATTTCTCTGGGCGGAGGCGCGGTTATAAGAAGAGAAAATATTGACCTTTTAAGGGAAAATAATATGGTTTTCTGCTTAGAGGCTGATATTGACAAGGTTTTTGAAAATATTGGCGGTAATACCGCATCGCGTCCTCTTTTGTCGGGTAAAACAAAGGAAGAGGCAAAAGCTCTTCTGGACTCAAGGCGTGAAGCATACAAAAACTGCGACTTTACAGTTGATGTCACAAACCTTGAAAGAGGTCAGGCGGCAGATATAATACTTGAGCTTTATATGGGCAGGGATTGATATGGCAGATGTAAAAACACAACTGGAATTTGTTGAAAACGAAATAGAAAAAGCAAAAAAAAGAGCAGGCAGAGAGGACGGGGTTACTCTTATTGCGGTGACTAAAACCCATGGTGTTGACCTTATAAGAGAAGCTTATGACCATGGGTGCAGTACATTTGGCGAAAACCGTGTTCAGGAAATGATGGACAAGTTTGATTCTTTCCCCGAAGCAAGCTGGCATCTTATCGGACATCTGCAGAAAAATAAGGCAAAATATGTGGTAGGCAAGGCGGAATTAATTCACTCGGTTGACTCCTTTGAGCTGGCGGAAGAGATAAACCGCATTGCCCAAAAGAAAAATGTCATTCAGGATGTGCTTTTGGAAGTAAATATATCGGGTGAAATCAGTAAATATGGTTTGACAACAGACGAAATAAAAGATATAATAATTAAGATAAGGGAACTTGCGTTTATAAGGGTAAGAGGTTTTATGACAATGGCGCCTAAGTGCGACGAGCCCGAGATGGTAAGATGGGTTTTCAAAAAGGCTCGTGAGCTGTTTGATTTTTACAGAAAAGACAACGTGGATTTTGATACACTTTCAATGGGCATGAGCGGTGATTATACGGTGGCTGTTGAAGAGGGCGCAACCATGGTCCGTGTAGGCTCCCTGATTTTCGGAAAAAGAATATAGAGGAGAGAAGTATTATGGCAATTATAGATACTATCAAGAAATTCATTGTCCCCGACGTTGATGAAGATGACGAAATGGAAATTGAAGAAAAAGCCCCTGCGAGAGTAAGGGAGGAAAGCTCTTTTACAGGCATGAGAAGAGCAAGGGTTGTCCCCATTTCAAGCGGAAACGCAAGCAAGATTGTTATTGCAAAGCTTGACTCTTCCGCAAGCGTTAAGCCTATCATCAACCACCTTAAGGAAAGAGTGCCTGTAGTGTTCTCCATCGCGCGTCTTGACAGAAATGACGCCGCAAGAGTTGTGGACGTTATCTACGGCGCAACCTTTGCTGTTGACGGAAGTATGCAGAAGGTATCAAACGACATCTTCCTCATTACTCCTAACGGTATTGAAATCGAAGGCGACGTGGCGGCAGAGCTTATGGGCTCGGCTGACTTCTCCCTTGACATCTGATGAATAACCGTGAAAAATTCCTTGCCTCGGCAGGCGAGGACAGGGAAATATTAGCGAAGGTTTTTGATAAGGCTCAGGCAGCTGAAAGGAAAGGTATGGCAATGTTCACCTCTTTTTTATCGGAGAGGGAATTTGCAATAGTTGAAGAGCGTAAAAAACATATTGATTCCATTCCTTACCATACCTTCGGCGGATATGAGGGAGCAGGCAGAGTGATGCTGTGCTTCTCTCATTACGAGGATGAAGTATTCCCTATAAAGGCTGTAAGGGTGATGGGACGGGGGATTGAAAATTTAAAGCACCCCGACCTTTTGGGCAGTATTATGAGCTTAGGGCTTGAAAGAAAAAGCGTAGGCGACATTGTCAGGGGTGAGGGCGAATGGATAATCTTCTGCGAAGATAATATCGCATCATACATACAGGAAAGCTTAAAAGAGGTTGGCGGTGTGTATACAGATTGCGCTGAGTGTGAAGTTGGTGACGTGAAAATTGATATAAGGTTTGAAGAAATCACGGGCACGGTTAATTCGCTCAGGGCAGACAGCGTTGTTTCGGTTATGCTGAAAACCTCCCGAAGCAAGGCACAGGAATATATCGAAGGACAGAAATTTTACCTTAATCAGCTTTTGTGCACAAAGTGCGACAGGGAGATTAAGGAGAATGATATACTTACCGTGAGGCATCACGGCAAGGCGCGGCTTAGTGAAATAAGCGGCAAAAGCAAAAAAGGGCGTATTTTTATAACAGTACAAAAATATATGTAAGGCAGGGATGAAAAATGCTTACTCCACTTGAAATTCAGAAGATTGAATTCACAAAGAAACTGGGCAAGTATGTGCCCGCCGACGTTGACGAGACATTTGCTGTCATCGCGGGGGATTATGAGACACTTTACAAGGAAAACATACGTCTCCGCGACCGTCTTGAGGTTTTAGAGGACCTTGTTAATAAATACAAGAGCATGGAGGACACCATGCGTGATACACTTATTGTGGCACAGAAGGCTGCCGACGATTTAGGTAAGAGTGCGGCAGAGAAGGCTAACGCCATTATACAGAAGGCTGAAAATGACGCCGAATTAATCCGTGAGGGTGCAAGGGTTACTGCTAACCGGACCCTTAAGGAAAAGGAAAAGCTTGCAAGCGATTTGTATACATACAGTGTACAGATCGATTCGATACTTGATGCACAGAAACAACTTGTTGCACAAATTCTTAATTCAAGGAGTGGTAAAGATGGATTACAGTCAGACACTGAATCTTCCGAAAACTGAGTTCCCCATGAGGGCATCCCTTCCTCAGAGAGAACCCGAAATACTTAAAAAATGGCTTGACGAGGACCTTTACGGCCGTCTTATGGCGCATAACGAGGGCAAGCCTCTCTTTATTCTGCACGATGGTCCTCCCTATGCAAACGGTGATATGCATATGGGTCATGCGCTTAACAAGACCCTTAAGGACATTATTACACGTTATAAGAATATGAGTGGCTTTAAGGCTCCTTACATCCACGGCTGGGACACACACGGTCTTCCCATCGAAAGACAGGCGATAAAGAAGCTGTGTGTTAACCGTGATCAGGCAGGTCCTGTTAAGTTCCGTGAAATCTGCCGTGACTTTGCGCTCGGTTATGTTGAAAACCAGAAGAAGCAGATTCAGCGCCTTGGCTCCATCGGTGACTGGGACGATATCTATGTAACATTAGACCCTAAGTTTGAAGCAGAGCAGATCCGTATTTTCGGTGCAATGGCTAAGAAGGGTTATATGTACCGTGCTCTTAAGCCCATTTACTGGTGCCCTGAGTGTGAAACAGCTCTTGCCGAGGCTGAAATTGAGTACGCTGAGGATAAGGCTAATTCCATCTACGTTAAGTTCAACGTTAAGGAAGACAACGGCACATTTGAAAAACTTGGTATTGATAAATCAAAGGTTTACTTTGTAATCTGGACAACAACCACATGGACACTTCCTGCAAACGTTGCAATTTCCCTTAACCCCGACTTTGAATATTCTCTTGTTAAGGCAGGGGAAGAGATTTACGTTGTTGCAACAGAGCTTGTTGAATCTGCTATGGCGGCAGGAAGCATCACAGAATATGAAACTGTAGCTACAGTAAAGGGGTCTGAGCTTGAATATGTTAAGTGCTACCACCCCTTTATTGACCGTGAAAGCCTTATTATCGTAGGCGACCACGTTACACTTGATGCAGGTACAGGCTGTGTTCATACAGCTCCCGGTCATGGTGTGGAGGACTATATTGTTTGTCAGAAGTATAAGGAAATTCCCATTATCGTTCCTGTTGACGAAAAGGGCTACTTAAATGAGCTTGCAGGCGAATTTAACGGTCTCTTCTACGAAAAGAGTAACGATAAGATTATTGAAAGACTTAAAGCAGATAACGCACTCTTTGCACTTACTCCCATTATCCACCAGTATCCTCACTGCTGGAGATGCCACGAGCCTATTGTATTCCGCGCTACAGAGCAGTGGTTTGCTTCTGTTGACGACATCAAGGAAGAAGCGGTAAAGGCTATTGAAGGCGTTAAGTGGATTCCCTCATGGGGCGAAGATCGAATAAAATCAATGGTAATAGACCGTAACGACTGGTGTATTTCCAGACAGAGAACATGGGGTGTTCCCATCCCGATTTTCTACTGTGCTGACTGTAAGAAGCCTCTTATTACAGATGAGTCTATTGAAGCTGTTGCAACACGCTTTGGCGAAAAGGGCTCCATTGCATGGGTAACAGACGACGATATTTTGCCTGCAGGAACGGCGTGTGAATGCGGATGCACATCCTTCACAAAGGAAAAGGATATCATGGACGTTTGGTTTGACTCAGGCAGCAGCCATGCAGGCGTGCTTGATGTTAAGAAGTCTCTTACTTTCCCTGCTGACGTTTACCTTGAGGGTAACGACCAGTACCGCGGCTGGTTCCAGTCTTCTCTTTTGACGAGTGTTGCTGCACGTGGCTGCGCACCCTATAAGACAGTTATCACTCACGGTATGATTGTTGACCAGACAGGCGCAAAGATGAGTAAGAGTAAGGGCAACGGTATTGCGCCTAACGATATTATCGAAAAGTACGGCGCAGATATCTTAAGATTGTGGGTTGTTTCCGCTGACTATAAGACTGATATGAGAATTTCTGATGAAATTCTTAAGCAGTTAAGTGAAGCTTACAGAAAGATAAGAAATACTGCCCGTTACATTTTAGGTAACATTGCAGATTTCAACCCCGATTGCGATATGGTGGCTTACAGCGAAATGGACGAGCTGGATAAGTGGGCACTTAACTCGCTCAATAAGCTTGTTGAAAAGGTTACAGGAGCTTACGAAAGCTACGAATTCCATATGATTTACCACAATATCCACAACTTCTGCGTTGTTGATATGAGTAATGTTTATCTTGATATTATTAAGGACCGTCTTTACACACATAAGGCAGACAGTAAGACAAGAAGAAGTGCACAGACTGCTATGTACATTATTCTTGACTCTCTCGTTAAGCTTATTGCTCCCTTCCTTTGCTATACATCGGAAGAAATCTGGAGCTATATGCCTCATGTGAAGAATGCTGAAGAATTCTCCGTTCTTATGAACGATATGCCCAAAGCGAATGCTGAATTTGCAAACGAAGCAGTTGAAGCAAAGTGGGCGAAGATTCTTGAAGTAAGAGAAAGAGTATTAAAGGCTCTGGAAGAAGCAAGAAGCGAAAAGAAGATTGGTAAGAGCTTAGAGGCAAGCGTTGAAATAACAGCAAAGGCTGACTATGAGTTCTTAAAGGGCATCGAGGGTGACCTTGCAGAAATCTTCATCGTATCTTCCGTAAGTGTCTCTGAGGGCGAAGATAATATTACTATTGCTGCAGCAGAGGGCGAAAAGTGCGAAAGATGCTGGACAGTATCAAAGACTGTCGGCACAAACGCAGACCACCCCACAATCTGTGCAAGATGTGCTGCTAATTTAGAATAAAATTTTGTCGTCACAGAGGAGGTATTCTTCTGTGACGATTGTATATGGAGAGATTGATTTGAAATTGAACCGATGGGTAAAATACTCCCTTTGGGGCATGCTTGCAGTTGCACTTACGGTGATTGACCAGCTCAGTAAAATGTGGATGGTTAATGCCTCGGGCGGTGTTGAAGGGAAAGGCTTTATAATTATAAAGAATGTCCTTAATTTTACTTACCTTAAAAACTACGGCGCAAGTATGGGACTTTTCAGCGGACAGCGGATTGCGCTTATCTGTGTTACCGTGCTGGTTTTTGCTTTTGGGATATACTATTTTATAAAGCATCGACCCGAAAACACGCTTTTCCTTGCAGCTGTAAGCCTTGTTGCCTCCGGTGCGGTGGGCAATCTTATTGACAGAGTGTTTTTAGGCTATGTAAGGGATTTTATAGATGTGCAGTTTATAAATTTCTATATTTTCAATTTTGCTGACTGTGTTATATGCATAGGTGCAGGTCTTCTTATGCTTTATGCCTTTCTGAACGTAAGGGATTAAGGGAGGGCAATATGGAAGAGAAAATTGTGCTTACTGCAAATGAGAATATAAGGTGCGACAAATACGTTGCTGAGAATCTGGAGGGGGTTTCCCGCTCATATATAAAAAATCTGTTTGACGATGGGAAAATTACCGTCAACGGACAGGTTAAGAGCGCATCATACAAGCTGAAGGCAGGGGATGTGATTGAATTTACCCTTCCCGAAGCGGAGGAGATTGATGCTTTCCCCGAGGATATACCTCTTGATATCGTCTATGAGGACGAGGAATTGCTTGTTATAAACAAGGAGCGGGGCATGGTTGTGCACCCGGCACCGGGAAATGGCTCAGGTACACTTGTAAATGCAGTTTTATACCACTGCAAGGGCAATCTTTCGGGTATTAACGGCAAGATGCGCCCGGGGATTGTGCACAGAATTGACAAGGACACGACGGGACTTTTAGTTGTGGCAAAGACAAATGATGCACATATGTTCCTGTCTGACCAGTTGGGGGACAGAAGCCTGTCGAGAGAATATTACGCCCTGGTTCATGGTAATATTAAAGAGGATGAGGGCAGAGTTGATGCCCCCATTGCCCGAAGTGAAAACGACCGCAAGAAAATGACGGTTACCTGTAAAAATTCCAGAGAAGCCATAACGGATTTTTTTGTGGAGGAGCGCTTCGGGTTATACACCCTTGTGCGGTGCAAATTAAAAACAGGTCGTACTCACCAGATAAGAGTACACATGAAGCACATTGGTCACCCCATTGCAGGGGATAAGACCTACGGTGTGAAGAAGGAGGAGTTTAACCTGACAGGTCAGCTTCTTCATGCAGGAAAAATAGGATTTATACACCCAAAATCCAAAGAAAAGGTTCAATATGAAGCAGCTTTGCCTGAGGATTTCAAAAAGGTGTTGGATATACTTCATAACAGAAGAGAAAGAGAGGATTAAATATGCTTTCGGGAAGAAAAGATTTACTTGGTATTTGTGAATTGTCAAAAGAGGAAATTCTCTATATTCTGGATAAGGCCGCCGAAATGAAGAAGGTGGTTTTATCGGACAATAAGAAAATACCCAATATGCAAGGGAGAAGTCTTATTACACTTTTCTACGAAAACTCCACAAGAACAAGAACATCCTTTGAGCTTGCCAGCAAGTATATGGGCGCATCAAGTGCAAATATCGCAGCTTCAGGCTCATCTATACAGAAGGGTGAAAGCCTCATAGATACAGGTAAAACTCTTGATTCCATGGGCACAGACGTAATTGTTATCCGTCACAGTGCTTCGGGAGCACCTCATCTTCTGGCGAAAAATGTCAAGGCAAGCGTTGTAAACGCAGGTGACGGCATGAACGAGCACCCTACACAGGCGCTTTTGGATATGTTTACAATCCGTGAAAAGAAGGGCAGAATTGAAGGCTTGAAGGTTGCAATCATCGGTGATGTTACACACTCCCGTGTTGCAAGAAGTGACACCCTTGCACTTACAAAGCTTGGAGCAGAGGTATTTATTGCAGGTCCTCCTACGCTTATTCCCCGTGATTTTGAAAAGATGGGCAATGTAACAATTTGCGAAAGTGTTGAAGAGGCTATTTATGAAGCGGATGTTATTATAAATTTAAGAATTCAGCTTGAGAGAATGAAGTCGGCTCTTTTCCCCACAGTTCGTGAATACAGCGAATTTTTCGGCATGAGCCTTGACAGATTGAAATTTGCAAAGCCTGATGCACTTATTATGCATCCCGGTCCCGTAAACCGAGGTATCGAAATTTCCACATATGTTGCAGACTGTGAAAACTCAGTTATCAACGAACAGGTTACTAACGGTGTATCGGTAAGAATGGCAGTTTTGGATATTTTGTGTAATGAATAATTAGGTGGGCTTTAAACTACTTTGATTGGGTAATTGCAACATTTTTGTAATGAGTAATGAGCAATTAGTAATGAGAAATTAAGGAAATAATTTTGCTGTGCAAAATTATTTTGAATTGAAAGGGGTAGACCTTATGAAATTACTTGTAAAGAATGGTCATATTATTGACCTTAAGAATGAGATAGATATGTATGGTGACATCCTCATTTTAGATGGTGTTATTGTACAGATTGCAGAAAAGATTGAAGATGGCGAGGCTGAGGTTATAGACGCAAAGGGAATGGTAGTTTCCGCAGGATTGATTGATATGCACGTGCATTTGCGTGAGCCCGGCTATGAATACAAGGAAGATATCAGAACAGGTACTCTTGCTGCAGTAGCAGGCGGTTTTACATCTGTTTGCTGCATGCCCAACACAAATCCTGTATGTGATAACCCTGCTGTTGTAAGCTATATCAAGTCAAGAGCTGACAAGGTTGGCTACTGCAGAGTTTTCCCCGTAGGCGCAATTACAAAGGGCTTAAAGGGTGAAGAATTAGCTGAAATGGGCGAAATGAAGAAGGAAGGTATCGTTGCAGTTTCCGATGACGGAAGACCTGTATCAAACGGCTCTGTTATGAGAAGAGCGCTTTTGTATTCTGACCATTTTGACCTTCCCGTAATCAGCCATTGCGAAGAATTATCGCTTCTTGACTCGGGAAGTATGAACGATTCCGAGACCTGTACACGTCTTGGTCTCCGTCCCATTGTGCCTGCAGTTGAAGAGGCTATGGTTGCACGTGATATTTTAATTGCCGAGCACGAAGGTAAGAGAGTACACATTGCTCATGTAAGCACAAAGGGCAGTGTTGAATTAATCCGTCAGGCTAAAAAGAGAGGCGTTAAGGTAACGTGCGAAACTGCTCCTCATTACTTCTCTTTGACAGACGAGGCGGTTAACGGCTTTGATACAAACGCAAAGATGAACCCTCCCTTAAGAGGTCAGGAGGATGTGGATGCTATTATTGAAGGTCTTGTTGACGGCACAATTGACGCTATCATCACAGACCATGCACCCCACCATGTTGACGAAAAGAATCTTGAATTTGATTATGCATCCAACGGCATTGTAGGACTGGAAACTTCGCTGGCACTTTCTATCACATACCTTGTTAAGACAGGTAAATTGTCTTTGGGCGAAATGCTTAAGAAGATGACATATAATCCTTCGGATATTCTCAATCTTGGTCTTGGTGAAATTGCACTCGGCGCAATTGCCGATCTGACAATTTTTGACCCTGATGAAATATGGACAGTTAAGGTTGATGAATTCAAGTCAAAGAGTAAAAATTCGCCTTATGACGGTTATACACTTTCAGGTAAGGCACATATGACTATTGTGGAAGGAAGAGTAATGTATAATGGATAAGCTTATTAAAAAGATTATAGAAAAAGATATGAACCCTACAGTGGCAGGTCTTGACCCCAAGCTTGATTACGTACCGGATTTTATAAAAATCCCCTGCATGGAAAAGGCAGGAGATAACTTCTCTAAGGGTGCGGCAGATGCACTCTTTGAGTTCAACAAGGTTTTAATCGACAACCTTTATGACATCGTGCCTGCTGTTAAGCCCCAGAGTGCATATTACGAAATGTACGGTGTGGAAGGTATTATCTGCCTTGAAAAGACAATGAAGTATGCCGAAGAAAAGGGCATGTATGTTCTTCTTGACGTAAAGAGAGGCGACATAGGCGCAACTGCAGAGGCGTATAGTGCGGCATATATCGGAGAAACTGATTATATGGGCAAGAAGGCAAGAAGCTTCACGCCTGACTGTATAACAGTTAATCCCTACCTTGGCACAGACGGCTTAAAGCCCTTTGTTAAGGATTGTAATGAGCATGACAAGGACATTTTCATTCTTGTTAAGACATCTAACCCCTCGTCGGGTGAATTACAGGATTTAGTAATTGACGGCACACCTATTTATGAAAAGACAGCGGCAATCGTAAGAGAATTGGGCGCAGACAGTATCGGTGAATACGGCTATAACCGTGTGGGTGCGGTAACAGGCGCAACATACCCCGAGCAGATATCGAGGCTTCGTGAAGTAATGCCCAACACCTTCTTCCTTATCCCCGGCTATGGCGCACAGGGTGGTAAGGCAGAGGACTGCGCTCTTGCATTTGACAAGAACGGTCTTGGCGGTATTGTTAACTCCTCCCGCGGTATTATGTGCGCATACAAAAAGGGCGACTGGAAGGATGAACAGTTCGGTCTGGCAGCGAGAGAGGAAGCCCTCAATATGAAGGAGGCACTTAAGAAATGCATACTCAGGTAAAATTTTGTAAAATAGTGGGCAAAAGAGAAATTGCTAAGAACCAGGTGGAATTACTCCTTGAAAATGAGATTTTGGCAAAGGAAGCTCTGCCCGGTCAGTTTGTGCATATAAACATCGGAAGCGAAAAGAACATTTTAAGAAGACCTATCTCAATTTGTGACGCTTACGACAATATTACAAGAATTGTGTTTGAAATCAAGGGTGAAGGTACAGAGATACTTTCCAAAAAGAATGTTGGAGAAACACTTGACCTTCTTGGACCTCTGGGCACAGGCTTTACTGTAAAAAAAGATGCTAAAGCAGTTGTTTTAGGCGGCGGCTTAGGCTCTTTCCCCCTTTTATACCTTGCAAAAAATCTGACAAGCCCCAAGGTGTTCCTTGGCTTCCGTGACAAGGAAATGGTTTGTATGGAAGAAGACTTCTCAGCCTGCGGACCTACAGTTATTGCAACTGATAACGGCACCTACGGCTACAACGGCTTTGCAATCAATGCGGCTAAAGAGGCAATGGACGATTGCGACATTATATATGCCTGCGGTCCCACACCTATGCTTAAGGCTGTTAAACAGATTGCCATGGAAAAGGGCATTGAAGCAGAAATCAGTATGGAACAGAGAATGGGCTGCGGTATCGGTGCGTGCCTTGTATGCGTATGCAAGACAAAGTCAGGCTACGACAAGGTTTGTCAGAAGGGCCCTGTATTTAAGGCAAGCGAGGTGGAGTTTGAATGAACACAAAGGTGAATTTTTGCGGAGTGGAATTTGAAAACCCCGTTGTCACAGGCAGTGGCACATTCGGCTTCGGATATGAATATTCCCAGTATTATAACCTGGATGAAATCGGCGGTATCAGCGTTAAAGGTTTAACCTTAAAACCGAGGGAGGGTAACAAGCCCCCCAGAATTGCAGAGGTTTACGGCGGTATTTTAAACAGTGTAGGTCTGCAAAATCCCGGTCTGGAGAACTTTCTCGTTAACGATCTGCCCTTTTTGAAGAAAAAATTTTCAAAGTGCAAGATTATCGCAAACATTGCAGGTAATACATTAGAGGATTATATTGAAATGGGCAGACTTATTTCTCAGAGCAATGTTGATCTGGTTGAAATGAACATTTCATGCCCCAACGTAAAGCACGGCGGTGTTGCTTTCGGCACAGACCCCTGTATGGTTTCGGAAATTACCTGTAAGGTAAAGGAGCAGTGCAATAAGCCTCTTGTTGTAAAGCTCAGCCCCAATGTTACAGATATTGCAGCCATTGCAAAGGCGGCAGAAGCGGCGGGTGCTGACGGCTTAAGCCTTATCAATACACTTTTGGGCATGAAGATTGATATCAATTCCCGTCGGCCCATTTTGAATAACAACGTGGGCGGTATGAGCGGCCCTGCCGTTAAGCCTGTTGCGGTGAGAATGGTATGGCAGGTAGCAAACAATGTAAATATTCCCATTATCGGTATGGGCGGTATACAGGACGGTAATGATGCTGTTGAATTTATGCTTGCGGGTGCAAGCCTTGTAAGTGTGGGCACACAGAATTTTGTTGACCCCTATGCGGCAGTGAAGACAGTCTACGGAATTGAAGAATATATGACAAAGCACGGCATCGAGGATGTAAATGAGCTTATAGGTGCTGTTAAACCTTGGTAAAAGAAAGAGTGATTACAAATGAGCAAAGGTAAATATTATATTACAACTGCAATAGCATATACCTCGGGCAAGCCTCATATCGGCAACAGCTATGAGATTATGCTTGCGGATTCTATTGCGAGATTTAAGAGAAAAGACGGCTATGATGTATTCTTCCAGACAGGTACAGACGAGCACGGTCAGAAAATCGAATTAAAGGCGGCAGATGCAAATTTGTCCTGTCAGGATTTTGTTGATTCTGTTGCCGGCGTTATTAAAGAGTTATGGGATATGGTTGACACATCCTATGACAAGTTTATCCGTACAACAGATAAGGACCATGAAAGACAGGTTCAGAAGATTTTCAAAAAGCTCTATGACCAGGGTGATATTTACAAGGGTGCTTATGAAGGCTTATACTGCACTCCCTGTGAATCCTTCTGGACAGAAAGCCAGTTAGTTGACGGCAAGTGCCCTGACTGCGGAAGAGAAGTAAAGAGAGCCAAGGAAGAAGCATACTTCTTTAAAATGAGTAAGTACGCAGACAGACTGATTGAACACATCAACACACATCCCGAATTTATCCAGCCTGTAAGCAGAAAGAACGAAATGATGAACAATTTCCTTCTTCCCGGTCTTCAGGATCTGTGCGTGTCAAGAACAAGCTTCAAGTGGGGCATTCCCGTTGATTTTGACTCAAGACACGTTGTATACGTATGGCTTGATGCCCTTACAAACTACATTACAGGTATAGGCTATGATGCGGACGGTAATTCCACAGAGCAGTATAAAAAGCTCTGGCCTGCAGATTTGCACCTTATCGGTAAGGATATTATCCGTTTTCATACTATTTACTGGCCTATTTTCCTTATGGCATTGGGCGAAGAGCTGCCGAAGCAGGTGTTTGGCCATCCCTGGCTTTTACAGGGTGACGGCAAGATGAGTAAGAGTAAGGGTAACGTAATCTACGTTGACGATCTGGTTCGTCTTTTCGGCGTTGATGCGGTAAGATACTTTGTTCTTCACGAAATGCCCTTTGAAAACGACGGCGTTATAAGCTGGGAATTAATGGTGGAAAGATTCAATTCCGACCTTGTTAATACATTGGGTAACCTTGTATACAGAACAATTTCCATGACAAACAAGTACTTTGGCGGCACTGTTAAGAAAACAGGCGTAACAGGCGATATGGATGCTGACTTAAAGGCAGTTGTAACAGAAGCTGTCAATAAGGTAAAGGCGAAGATGGATAACCTCCGTGTTGCTGACGCTATTACAGAAATCTTTACGGCTATAAAGCGTTGTAACAAGTACGTTGACGAAACAGAGCCCTGGGTACTTGCTAAGGATGAAGCAAACAGTGATAGATTAAGCGAGGTAATGTACAACCTTTGTGACTGTATTATTACAATTGCAAGTCTTATTGAGCCCTTCATGCCCAGAACTGCAAAGGCTATAGCAGAGCAGCTCAATTGTCCTCTCCGTTCCTTTGAGGAGTGCGAAAAGAGCGGTCTTTACCCCGAAGAGGGTAAGGTGACTGTTTCTCCCGAAATGCTTTTTGCAAGACTAAAGCTTGAGGATATAATGGCAGAGGTTGAAAAGATTATGAGTGCGCAGAAGCCTAAGGAAGAGCCTGCGAAGAAAGCAGTGGAAAAGCCTGAAGCAAAGGAAGAAATCACTATTGACGATTTCTGCAGAATGGATTTAAGAGTCGGTACTGTTCTCAGCTGCGAAAAGGTTAAGAAATCAAGTAAGCTTTTAAAGTTTCAGCTTGACTTTGGATATGAACAGAGACAGATTGTGTCCGGTATTGCAAAATATTATAAGCCTGAGGACTTAATCGGCAAGCAGGTTGTGGCAGTTGTAAACTTAGCGCCTGTTACACTTTGCGGTGAGCTCAGTCAGGGTATGATACTCTCTGCGGCAAACGATGAGGAGTTAAGCCTTGTTGCACCCGTTAAGGAAATCGCAAACGGCAGTGAGGTAAGGTAAAATGTTATTTGATGTGCATGCACATTATGATGACGGGCGTTTTGACGAGGACAGGGATATCATCCTGTCCTCAATGCCTGAAAATAACGTTGGTCATATTATAAATATTGGTTATAATTTAAAGTCGAGCATGGACAGTATTGCTCTGGCTGAAAAGTACCCTTTTATGTATGCGGCGGTTGGTTTTCATCCTTCGGACGCTCATCTTATGACGGACGAGGATTTTGACCGAATTAAAGAAATGGCAAAGCACCCTAAAGTAGTTGCAATCGGCGAAATAGGTCTTGATTACTACTACGGCAAGGAAACTGAGGAAATTCAGAGAGAGGCTTTTGCCCGTCAGATTGCCCTTGCGAAGGAGGTTAATCTGCCCTTTCAGGTGCATAACCGTGACTCCACCCGTGATTGTGTTGAGATACTGAAAGGCTCGGATATGGGTGAAAGAAGAGGCATGATGCATTGCTTCAGCGAAAGTAAAGAGACTGCTAAAAAAATCCTTGATTTAGGCATGAAAATTTCAATCGGCGGTGTTTTAACCTTTAAAAACAATGTGAAAACAGTTGAAGTTGTGAAGTATGTGCCCCTTAGCGATTTGATGATAGAAACGGACTGCCCCTACCTTGCACCTGTGCCATACCGGGGCAAGAGAAATTCGTCACTTTATATCCATGCGGTGGCGGAGAAAATTGCCGAATTAAAGGGTATGGATGTTGACGAGGTTATTGCGGTTACGGAAAAGAATGCGAAAGATTTTTTTGAAATCGACTGAGGCTTTAGTTTAATTTGATTAGGTAACTGCAACATTTTTATAAGGAGCAGGGACAGGACTGCTTTTGCAAATCGGGAGACGTTTTGCAAAAGGACATCTGCGGATGTCTTTTCACTCGCTGTCCCGTGTTGTGGGTTTTAGTGGGAGTGGTAGATTATGAATAACATTATAGCTTATCCTATTGGGGATAGTTTATATCTTAATTTAACAAACCGTTGCACAAATGCATGTGCCTTTTGTGTAAGGACCACTACCGATTCGGGTATGGGCTATGACTTATGGATTGATAAAGAGCCTGCTGTAGAAGAGATGGTGGCAGACATTAAGGCAAAGGGTATTGAAAATTACAAGGAGTTAGTGCTTTGCGGTTACGGTGAGCCTACGGAAAGATATTCCGATATGCTTGAGGTTGTAAGGCAAATTAAGGCATACTGTCCCGTAAAGGTAAGATTAAATACTAACGGTCATGCTAATTTAATTGCAGGGCGTGACGTAACAGATGAAATGGAAGGACTTATAGACATTGTGTCAATAAGCTTAAATGCACCCGATGCGAGAAAATATCAGGAAATCTGCAGGTGCCAATACGGAGAAGAAGGCTTTTACGGTATGCTTGACTTTGCAAAGAGAGCAAAGGAATATGTGCCCGAGGTTGTTTTTTCTGTAGTTGACGTTATGGATAAGGAAGATATTGACTCTTGCAGACAGATTGCAGAAGAAATCGGTGTTAGATTCAGAGTGAGAGAATTGATAAAATAACAGACGGGAGGAATTAATGTGAAAAATACAACACAGACCTTTGCAGAAATGAAGAAAAAGGGCGAAAAGATAACTATGCTTACGGCATATGATTATTCAACTGCGAAATTAGTTGATAAGGCAGGCATTAATTCTATCCTTGTAGGCGATTCCTTAGGCATGGTAATGCTCGGATACCCCGACTCCACCCGTGTTACAATGGAGGACATGATACACCACGTAAAGGCAGTTGTGAGAGGTGCCGAAAATGCTCTTGTTGTGGCGGATATGCCCTTTATGAGCTATCAGACAAGCATTTATGATGCAGTGAAAAATGCAGGCAGATTTATACAGGAATGCGGTGCAGACTCGGTTAAGCTTGAAGGCGGAGTTGACGTTAAAGAGCAGATAAGTGCCATCGTAAAGGCAGGTATACCCGTATGCGGTCATGTGGGATTGACACCACAGTCCGTAAAGGCATTCGGCGGATTTAAAATTCAGGGGAAGAGTGCAGAGGCGGCAAAAAAGATAATTGCAGATGCAAAGGCGGTAGAAGAAGCAGGTGCATTTGCCATTGTGCTTGAGGGAATACCTGCGCCTCTGGCGGATATTATAACGAATATGCTTACCATACCCACAATCGGTATCGGTGCAAGTAAAAACTGTGACGGTCAGGTGCTCGTTTATCAGGATATGTTAGGCTTGTACTCTGACTTCACCCCTAAGTTTGTAAAGAAGTATGATAATTTAGGGGAAGCTATGGTAAATGCTTTTAAAAAGTACGATAAAGAAGTAAAGACGGGCGTATTCCCCACGGAAGAATATACATATAAAATGGATGAAGAAGCATTAAGTGGGTTGCAGGCAGCTTTGATTAAGTAATTACAACAGTTTTAAGAGGAACAGGGACAGGGCTGCTTTTTGAAATCGGGAGACGATTTCAAAAAGGACCTCTGCGGAGGTCTTTTCACCCACTGTCCCGTGTTGTGGGTTTTAGTGAGGGGAGAATGATATTGCTATGAAAATTTTAACTACTGTTAAAGAAGTAAGAGAATACGTAAAAAATCAGAGAATGCAGGGTAAAACCATCGGATTGGTGCCTACTATGGGTTATCTGCACGAGGGTCATGCATCTTTGGTAAAAAAGAGCGTGGCGGAATGTGACGTGACAATTGTCAGCATTTTTGTTAACCCCACACAGTTTGCGCCCAATGAGGATTTTGAAGCATATCCAAGGGATCTTGAGCATGATGTGGCTCTTCTGACGGAATGCGGTGCAGATTGTGTTTTCCACCCGGAGGCAAGCGAGATGTATTTTGCAGATGCTACAACTACAATTGTGCCTGATGTTTTAAGTAAAAACCTTTGCGGTAAGACAAGACCTATCCATTTCGGCGGTGTTTGTACGGTTGTGGGTAAGCTTTTTAATATCGTTACACCCGATAAGGCGTTTTTCGGTCAGAAGGATGCTCAGCAGCTTGCAATTATAAAGCGCATGGTGAGAGATTTGAATTTCGGCGTTGAAATTATCGGCTGTCCCATTATCCGTGAAGAGGATGGCTTGGCAAAGAGTAGCCGTAATACATATTTAAATGCAGAGGAAAGAAAAGCGGCGTTGTGCCTTTCCGAGGCAGTTAAAATCGGCATGGAAATGGTTGAAAAGGGCGAGAAGAGCACAAAAGTGATTTTGTCAGCTATGATTGAACATATAAAAAAAGAACCGCTTGCAAAAATTGACTATGTTCAGGCGGTAGATGGCAGTATGCAGGATGTAGAAGAAGCAGAAAAGGACACGCTTTTTGCAATGGCGGTATATATAGGGAAGACAAGATTGATTGATAATTTTATGGTGTGAGTGAATTGCAGTTAGGTTTGATCAGGTAACTGCAACAATTTTATAGCGGTCAACTGTACCTGCTCTGACGTCGCCAATGGCTCGTCAATCGCAGACAGTTTTCGCATACGAGCTATTCGCCTCGCTGACGCTTCGGATAGCTCAGCAAAGGTACGGGGACAGGGCTGCTTTTGCAAATCGGGAGACGCTTTGCAAAAGGACATCTGCGGATGTCTTTTCACCCACTGTCCCGCGAAGTGGGCTTTAGGGAAGAGACACTCCCTCAGTCAGCTACGCTGACAGCTCCCTCGAAGAGGGAGCCTTGATTGTGGGTTTTAGTTTACAAAGAAGGTGACATACTATGACAATTACTATGCTTAAGGGCAAAATTCATCGTGCAAAGGTGACTCAGGCGGAAATTAATTACATAGGCAGTATTACTGTTGACAGCACTCTTCTGGAGGCGGCAGGTATACTTGAATATGAAAAGGTGCAGGTTGTGGATATTACAAACGGAAACCGCCTTGAAACCTACACAATTGCGGGTGAGGCAGGAAGCGGTGTGATATGCCTCAACGGTGCCGCGGCTAAGCTTTGTGAGGTTGGCGACAGGATAATTATTATGGCTTATGCCCAGATGGATATGGAAGAGGCAGACGGCTTTAAGCCGAGGGTTTGCTTTGTTAATAAAGAAAATAAAATTGTTAAAAAGGCTCATTACGAAAAAGCGGGCGAGCTTTTTGAGGAGATTTGAAAAAGTGCGGTTAATACCGCACTTTTTTGCGTTGAACACAAAAAATTAACAAAGTTTTGGTTGCTAATTGGAAAAGGGTGTGATAATATATAATCAGATATGTCTCGATTAGTAAAAGGAGGACGATATGTATGAAAATGAAAAAAGCTTTAAGCTTACTGCTTGCTTTGACAATGCTGATTGGTGCTATGCCAACTGTATTGGCTGACGACAGAGAGGTCGTGAGCTATGAAATAAGCGATGCAGTTACAACTGTAGGCTCACTTCCCGTTCTTCCGGAGAGTGTGGCTCTGACTTTATCTGACGGAACGGTTTCGGTGGAATTCGTTACCTGGCAGATGTTTGACGAAAGACTGCTTAGCTCTGTGGGCACCTTTGAGGCAACAGGCGTAAGTGAGTCAGGCTATGAGGTTAAAACAACGGTCATAGTTATGGAGGCTTATTCTGATATAGAGGTTACAGAGGGACTTATTGCATATTATGACTTTAATAATATCGGCTCCACTCCTTCAGTTATTCCCGATGTTTCGGGTAACGGAAATGATGCAAGAGTATTGAATACTGTTGTTCAGGGTGACGGCGGCTGGAACCCCGGGGCAAATAACGTTCTTACAATTACAGAGGACGGTACTGCTTCCTTCCCCGGTAACACAAGCAGCTGGTGGACTAATTATCTGGGTGCGGCATTGAAATTACCCAATAATATCAACTCCGACGTAGAGAGCTTTTCCTTCTCTGCATGGATAAAGGCTGACGGTGAATACTCTTCTGCAAACAAAATGACAAGATTCTTTGACTTCGGTAATCTTGGCAGCGGCACAAACAACCCCTATAACAGTATTTTTGCCAGATATACATCTTCTTCCGGTCTTTTACGTATCCAGGACAGAAGTGTAAACGTATATCAGGAGCATACAATTTCCGCCCGTCCATTTACGGATGTCTGGGGTCTGTTTACATTCGTTTATGAAAAGAATGAGGAGACCGGCTATTTTGAGACAAAGGTTTATGTGAACGGTGAAGAGGTTCCCGAGCTTACCACAACAGATGTTTACACACGTGCCCTTTCCGATTTGGGTGAATTGACAGATGTAAACAACGGCTTCTTTATCGGACGTACAGTCTGGGGTGCAACAAATCAGGAAGTGGCTGATAACCCTGACTTCAAGGGACAGATGGACGAAATCCGTATCTATAACCGCGGCTTGACAGAGGGTCAGGTAAAATACCTTTATGAAACAACCTGTCCTGAGGGCAATATTGAAGTAACCGGCTACTATGCAGAGGATGTGGTAACTCTTGCGGGTGATTATCCTCTTTTGCCCGAAAATGTAACTGTATACTACAATACAGGCGCTGAAAAGAAAATTGGCGTTACCTGGGATGTTATCTCTTCCGATAAGTATGCCCAGGAAGGAAGCTTCATGGCAGGCGGTTACACAGAGGATGGCAGCTATGTTGAGGTTAAGGTAGTAGTTATCAAAAAGGATACAAGCACACTTAATCAGGGGCTTCTGGCATATTATACCTTTAATGATGACGCAGAAAATCCCGATACGATTATTGATGCTTCCGGTAATAACAATAATGCAAGTGTACATAACCTTTATCAGGAGGTTTCTTCCGGCGGTAACTGGGGTGGCGGCGGTACAACAACAGTTGTTGAAAGAAAAATGACTGTTACAGACGGTGTGCTTAATTTCCCCGGTGCGATTATCGGTGAAGATGTGGGACTTGGCGGCAGAAACCAGAGAAACAGATTTTTCTCCGGTCCTGCTATCCGTATGCCTGACGGAATCAATGAGGGAGCAGAAGAATTTACATATGCGGCATGGATTTATGCGGATACTGACTATCGTTACGCATCCGGCTTGCAGAGATTTTTTGACTTTGGTAATGATTTGAGAGACTCCTTCTTCTTCAGATATGTGCCTTCCACAGGTGAAACAACCTTCCAGGACAGAGGTATTGCATCAGGCAGCAGCGATGAAAATTCTCTTATTTCCGCAACCTTAGAAGACAATCCCTTTGCGGACAAATGGGCACATCTTGTTGTAACCTATGAAAAGAGTACAGAGGGAGAATATTATACACCGCATATCTATATTGACGGTGTTGAAAGATATGAGTTTGATAATTCCCTTACAACACTTACACGTCCCTTTGGTGCCGCTGTATCCTCCTCGAGCTCCAATTACGGCTTCTGGATTGGTAAGACTCAGTGGGCATTTGATTCTTCCAATGCATCGACAAACCCCGAATTCAAGGGCAAGATGGACGAAATCCGCCTTTACGACAGAGCGCTCAGTTCAAGTGAGGTAGCAGAGCTTTATAATGCAAAGAAGCCTTCTGATGCGCCGGTGGATTATGAGTCTATGCCCAAAACCGTAATTGCGATTACAGAGGACGTTGAGCTTAGCGGAAAATACCCCGACACTAATATAAACGGCGAAGTACAGCTGTTGGTTTCCTCTAACAACGGTGCGGCATATACACGTTATGGCTTAATGAGAACCGGTGAAATGTCCGTGGGTGAAATTGCATCCGCCGCAAACTGCGAAAAAGCAATTTTAAGTGTATATGTAACACTTGTTGATAATGCAGGTGATGATGAGTATTATTGCTACGGCTTAACCGGAGATAGTGACAATTGGGATGTTGATGCTGTTACTATGAATAACTACTCCGAAGTGTTGGGCGGCACTATTACTGATTTGGGTGTTTCAACGGCGGGTGAGCTTCTGGATACACAGATTGCGACAGGTCAGATGAAGGACTTCTATATGCAATGGGATGTTACAGAATTTGTAAAGGAGCATGCTGCAGAGGGCTTCAGCTTCCTTCTTACCTGCGGCAGCGATGTGGCATATATTCTGACAAGCGAAGCAGGAGAAGAGGGCAAAACTCCCGAGCTTATTATCTATCAGCAAGGTACACCTATTATCGTAAAGAGAGTAGATACAGAGGGTAATGAGATTTCTTCTTCTGTAGTTTACGGAGTAATGGGCGAAGGCTACACATATAACGTAGCGGATGCTCTTGTAAGCTATAATAATACAATTTATGCAGTAAATGAGGAATTGTCCAGTCTTACCATTGATGCCGTAACAGGCGAAGATGTGATTGAAGTTGTTTACGAAAAGGCAGAGGATGTAAGATGCGACAATGTAAGTGTAAGAACATACGTGGGTAAAGCACCTACACTTCCGAGAGTACTGAATGTTTATTCCGGAAACCATAGTGCAATCTTTGCGGTACAGTGGGAAACAATTGACTCTTCCGCTTACGCAGAAAAGGGCGTATTTGAAGTGGAGGGTACTATCTTAGGAACAGATGTAACGGCTACTGCAAATGTAACTGTATTCCCCGAATACAACGGACAGGTTGGCGGCGATCTGGTGCTTTATATCTATAAAGATGGCGAGCTTGACGAGGAAAAGAGAATAAACAAGGCTTTCGGTTCATCCTTTACACTTGATGAAAGCTATGGAGAGTACCTCGGTAATCTTTATGAGCTTGACAAAATTGAAGGTGATGTAACTGAAATAGGTCAGAGCATTGCAATGAACAGTCTTAATCAGGAAATTCACCTCTATTTTGTTATGAAGGAAGCTATTGAGGGTGATTTAGCTGTTAAGATTAAGGCTGATAACTTTGAACAGACCAGCTACACTCTTACTGCTACGGCAAAGGTTCTTAACACTAAAAAGACAGATGAAACTGTCAGGATTATAATCGCTGACTATAACGGTGATGGCGAACTGACAAATGCGGTAACTGAAGGGGAGACAATCTATAGCCGTACAGGTGAAGAGGTAACCTTCTCAAAGAGCATTGCATATAACGCAGAAGTTCACAAGAACAGCGTTATATACCTCTGGACGGGTAATATAGAGCCTGTTGCAGATGTGATATATGTTAAGGATGTTCCCGTATCGGGATATATGTCTGAAGAGGTTTACAATATGCTTCCCACATATGACAGTGCGGTTGAAACAATAAGAAAAGCCAACGATTACTGGCAGAGTAATTACTCACCCTCCACATGGACAAACGGCATTCACCCTGCATTCTGGGCAAGAGCTGCTTACCATACAGGTAACATGGAGGTTTACAGACTTATAGAAGATGAGACTTATCTCCAGCACTCTATCGACTGGGCTAACTACAACAAGTGGATGGGTAACGACTATACAGGTGACCCGTCAAGATGGACATGGGGCTATAACCAGACACAGGGCTCTGATGCGGTGCTCTTCGGTGACTGGCAGATATGCTTCCAGAGCTATCTTGATATGTACGAGTTTGGCGTAGCAGATGCAAATGTTGACAGAGTATTTGAGGTTATGGACTACCAGGTATCCAAGGAAGAAGACGGCTTCTGGTGGTGGGCAGATGCTCTTTACATGGTAATGCCTGTTATGAGTAAGCTCTATAAGCATACAGAAGACGAAAAGTATCTTGATGCTCTTTATAAGTGGTTCAAGTTCGCAAAGGAATATATGTATGACGGCCCCGGCGGTATTCCTACAAGTGCCGATGGTTATACAACCAGTGCATCGCTTAAGAATGGTGCGCAGTATTCTGACCCCGATAATTATGCATATCTCTTCTATCGTGATTCAGGTTATGTATATCCCTTAAACCCCAACCCCGGTCATGAAAATGAAAAGAACTTCTGGGCAAGAGGCGACGGCTGGGTATTTGCAGGTCTTGCAAAGGTTTTATCTGATATGCCTGCAACCTACGAGCATTATGACGAATTCTACAACACATATATGGAAATGGCAGCTGCGATTATTGCTTGTCAGAAGACAGACTCTGACGGCTACGGCTTCTGGACACAGAGTATGCTTCAGAATTACCCCGTTGGTAATAACGGCAATAATGAAGGCTACGAAACAAGCGGTACGGCATTCTTCACATACGGCTTGTTCTGGGGTATCAACAACGGCTTCCTTGATGAGGAAACTTACCTTGAACCCGCTGTACGTGCATGGGGCTATCTGAAGGATGTTGCTCTTCACTCTTCGGGTAAGGTTGGTTATGTTCAGCCTATCGGCTCCAACGCAACACAGGCAACGCCCTACGACACTACACAGGACTTCGGTGTAGGCGCTTACCTTCTTGCGTGCTGTGAAGCTGCAAGATATGCGGAAAATAACGAGTGATTTTGTGCATATCTTAATTAGCAATTAGTAATGAGTAATTAGTAATTAAGGAAAAAATCCCGAGCTTTTCAAAAGCTCGGGATTTTTTGTTAGAAATTTATTTCCTCACTGTATGCATAGGGCGAAAGATTATCTTTGTTCCAGAAGAAGATTTTAACTGATTTAATTTTTGATTTAGTGTTAAAGAAGCAATCATTACTGTAGCATTCGGAAAGAAGCTTTGTTAAAACTTCAATTGTTCCGTCTGTATGCAACACTTTGCATATGACTGCGGTATTTTCGTCAAAATCGACTTCACTGCACCAGGAAACATCAACGGAATTAGAATAAACGGAGGGTTTAAAGAAGCTTGTAAAATCGGAGAGTGCATTTGCCGTAAGCCTTACACTCTTATCATAAAGAGTGGTGTTTTCAATGCGGGAATAAAGGACAACGTTTTCACCAAATGTATTCTTACTGCACTGAGGTGTTGCGCCTAAGAAAATTACGGCTGTATTTCTGCCTGCAGCAAAGTTTTCGCCCATATGGGTAACGGATGAGGGTATTCTTATAATATCCAAAGCGCTGCCATAGAAAACGTTGCTTCCGATTGTCTCCAGACCTTCGTTTAAGGTAACGGATGTAAAGTATGTGTCATAAAAAGCAAAATCGCCGATTTCCTTAACAGTTGAAGGTACGGTAAATACCATCTCTTTATTGGATTTGCCCATAAAGCCTGCACGTATAAGCTTTGTCATATCCTTATTGTAAAGTGAGCCGTTATCGGATTTATATACACTGTTGGCAGATGCCACACTGAAGCTTATGGAGGCATTTGCGCCTATGGGAGAAATATCGGTTATTGTTTTGGGGATTGTGATTGTGCCGTATACGTAATCGTATGCGTAAGGAGCAATGCCCACAATTTTTGTAGTGCCGATTTTTTCGGGAACAGTGCATCCATCACCCTCGGGCATACCTGTTATATAACCCTCTGAGGTGTAAGAAAAGCCTGTTTTTGAATTAAAGCTGCTTGTTGTAAAGGAATACACATTTGAGGTTATTGAGGCACTTGGAAGAGTAATTTTTACATAGTATTTTGTGTCGGGAGACAAGCCGTAAAGTGAGAAGGTGTTTGACCCGGGGTAGATATAAACCTCGTGGGTGCTGTCCCAGCTTTCACCATCAGAAGAAAGGTGGGCGGTTAAATACTTCTCGCAGATAACAGTGGGGGGAGAAATGGAAATTGTGGCACTGTCGCCCTTTGGGAAAGCATCAGTTATTTCCATATCCCGGGCAAGAGTATAGGTCATTGCGGTAACGGTGGAGGGTTTTGTATGAGGAGCGTAAACAATTGCCTTAAAGGTTGTAGTTTCCGTAATGGTGATTGCGCCATCATACAAATAACCGTTTGTCATGGAGGGCTCGGTGGAGTCTGTTGTGTAATAAATCATGCCATCCTCCAATGTGGAGGAAATGGTAACGTCAAGACTGTTCTTGAAATGCGTTTCCTTTATATCAAATGCGGGAGCATTTGCAAGATAATAATACTCGAAAACCCATTTGTATACCGCGGAATTCTTATTGTTCTGGGAGGTGACCTTTACCCATACCGTCACGGGGTCATAAGAAAGAGAAATGGTATTACCCAGGTATTGGGTGCAGCTTTCATCAGCATAAAGCTCAAAGGTTTGTCCCGTTGTAGGGGTAAAGGTAGGTGTAACCTCATCAACCTGAGAGCGGATACGGGTTAAGAAATAATCTGTATATGCCGTGCTTCGTGCATCTGCGCCTATTGATTTGATATTTGATAAGGAAAAACTGACATCACTGCTTCCCATGCCTGTTAAATATATGGGGTTATATTGGAAGGTTATATAACCGCTGTAATGCTCAAAAAAGCGGATGCTCTGATTGTTGCAATCTAAAATATCGGAAATTTTAATAGTTTGCTCATCAAGCCATTTAAAGTGGGAGGAGTCAATTGTCTGATAGCCTGAGCCGTAATAGGAGCCGAGGCTCTTGGGAGGATAGGAAGCAAACTTTACAACTACATAGTCAACACCTGTTTCGATGATTTCGGGGGTGATGTTGACATATACGCTGAAGTCAACCCAGTCGGGGAGGATTAAATAATCCTCGTCCTTGTTATAGGGAAAAACATCCTCGTCCACATAATATTCGGGGATAATACTCCATGTAGCCGTATCGCTGTTGCCGAAGGGGTATTCTCCCATGCTTTCGGGCAGATGATGAAGTGTTACCCTGCCGCCCCGGAAAGCATAGTCGCCTATTTTATTTACGGAGTCTCCGATGGTGACATTTAAAAATTTGGGGTTATAAAAGGCATAGTCACCTATTGAAGTGATATGGGAAAAATCAAAGGATGAAATATTTGACTGATAGAAGGTATAGTCGGGGATATCGGTTATGTTTTCGGGCCATACGACGGTTTTGACCGTGGAGCTTTGGAAAACACCCTTGCCCATTTCGGTGATGGTATCGGGAAGCACAATTTTGTCTGCATTGGCAGAAGCTAATGCATAATCGCCTAAATGTGTAATTGTGTCGGGCAATATGATTTCCCCATAGCCTGCAGTATTTAAAAATGCCTGAGAGGCTATTGCTTTTACTGTATCGGGAACAATCAGCTGCTCTATACGTGCATTTGAAAAATGCTTAATTAAAATGCCGTCACCCACAATTAAAAATTCGGTATTCTGAGCATTGTACCAGGGTGTGCCGTAAAAAACCTCACCGCCCATTTGTTTAACGCTCAGATCAATATTTACTTCTGTAATTGTGGGAGATGGACCGTACATGCCTGTTGACTGGGAAAAAGCATAGTCGGCAAGATACACATTATCCGTTACCGAAACCGATGTGAAGCTTGTGCCGTAAAAGGCGTGGTCGCCAACGTATGTCATGGGTGAGGAGAGTGTGAAATCTCCCGAAAGGCGGGTGCTTCCGAAGGCGTATGAGCCTATGGTTTCAATTTTTGAAAAATCAAATTCCAAAAGACGTGTGTTCTGGAAGGTGTAAGCGGGGATATGGGTTAAGTGCGAAGGAAGGGAGGCTGCTGTAAGTGCCTTACAGTTTTTGAAAAGCCCTTCGCCTATAGCTTCAACAGTGTCGGGAATACTGACATGGGTTAAATAGGAGCAGCCTTCGAATACGCTGTCGCCGATTGTTTTAAGCCTTTTGTTAAAGGTGATGCCTGTAATAGGGGCTGCGGCAAAAACCTTGTCAGCAATATGAAAGATGTTATTGGGCAATACTACATCAGTTTCGTCGCCTTTATATGCAATGAGTACGTAATTGCCCTCAACCACAAAGTCTGCATCGTAATTTTCCAGCCAGGGAGTTTTATGAAATGCATATGCACCGATGTGTGTTAAATCCTCAGGAATTGTGACATTTTTGAGCTTGGAATTATAAAATGCATATGCGCCTAAGTGAGTTAAGCTTTCGGGAAGAGTAATATCCTCGATAGCCTCTGTGCCTGAGAATGCATTTTCACCGATATATTCCAAGCCGTCATATATGGGTGCTTCAAACAACAGCTTTAAATCATTGAAGGCATTGCTTCCGATGTGCTTCAACTGACTTTTTTCGGGATTTTCCATTTTAACAACATACAGATTTACACATTCCTTGAAGGCATCTTCACCGATATATTCCACAGTTTCGGGCAAAATAACCTCGCAGAGCCAGTAACGCTGCTTGAATAATTCCTTGCCGATACCCTTAACTGTATAGCCTGCCAATGTTTGCGGGATTGTTATGTAGTTACCGACAACATTGTTATTGGGGAAGGATATGCTCAGAATTTCCCCTGTTTTTACATTCAAACGATAGTCTACGTCGTAGGTGTAGCCGTGGTGGCTTACCGTGTCGGTGGCATCAATAACATACCTAAGATCGTTATTTAATTCCTTTTGAGTAAATTCTTCCCCTGAAGCGGCTGCCGAAAGGGGAAGGGCGGTTACAAGTAATGCGAAAATCAATAAAAATGAGATAGCTTTTTTCATGTGGTGACTCCTTATTTTGCAACAATAATTGATGTTGTTTTATAGCCGTAGGCATTGCCCTTACTGTCTGTAACAAGGCGGATTTTTACGGTGTTGCCCAAAATGTTGATTGTTTTGCCTGACAACTCATCGCCTGTATAGGTGCCGATTAAATTATCGTTCATATCGTAGATATAAATATAGTCGTTTTCTGCAGTAAAGGTCTGCTCATTGAAGGTTACGTCTATACTGTGACAAATTCCATCATAGGCATAAATCCGGGTTTCGTCATCATCAGGCAGATATTTATGGAAGGATTCCAGAGTAATCCCTGTATTGATTGTCTGTGAAAGACGTTGTTCAAAAGCCGTATTGTAAGGGATGAGTGAATTGGCATCGCTTATAAGAAATGCCTTTACGCTATAGCTGGAATTAAAGCCTGTTATATCAAAGCTATAGGTATCAATGCCTTCAAACGTATCCTTAACCATTGCCTTGTGAAGGGTGTTGTTATTATCGTAAATGGCAAGCACAAGCTTTGGCTGAGTTTTCAACAAGCCGTTATGGATTGTAGCGGTAAGAGTGTTGCCGTCAATTGAAATGCCGTTTACTTCAAAATCGGTGTTGACAACTGTAAAGCTGTAACCGTCCTCACCTTTGAAATACTGAGAGCTGAAGGGCATATACACAGTTAAGTTGTCGCAATCGTAATAAGCTGTGGCAAGCTGTGTGTTTTTGCCCGTAACATAAAGGTTAAGATTATCTATGCCTTCAAAGGCATTTGCTACATACTTTATGGTTTCGGGAAGATAGATGTTCTTAATGGGGTCAGTATAATGAAAGCAATCCTCATCAAGAGCTGTTACGGGAATGCCTGCTATATAATCACGGATATAGACTGTGTCAAAGGGGGTAGAGAAATAGTCTGTTGCCACAGCCTCATAGGTGCCTAAAGCGGGATAGTAATAAACTGCATATTCCATATTGTTCAGACAAAGATTTGAAAAACCGCGGTTTATGGTTCTTGTCTGAGAAATAAAGCTTGCAGTTACTGCAAAATACTGGTAGTTGACAGAGCCTTTTGTGAAGGTGTTGTTGTCATACTTGTTGCCCGAGCCCCATGTTACGTCCATATAGCACCAGGTGCCGTCCAGGCAGACAACGTTCCATGCATGTGCTATGCCCGAGGGATAAGCAACGCCGGATACATACAACGAGGGAATACCGGAGAGGGTGAGCATAATGTCCATCACCCTTGAATAGCCGCCACAGATGGCACGCTTTGTGTTGAAAACCGTAACAGGGTCTGATGCAGCCTGTTTGTCACTTGAGCTGCCTGTAAAGCAGGCGGGATAGTCATAATAAATATTATCCGCAATCCAGGTGTAAATTGCACGTGCTTTGTCATAATCGGTGGTAAGATTTTTGGTAAGAGAGTCAGCAAGGGGCTTGAAGATGGTATACTGATCGCTGCCCTCTTTCGGCGCAAGATAGTCTGTGTAATACCAGTAGTCCTGAGCGGAAACACAGCCGTATACGTCAAGGTGCCTCTCAAAATCCTTGACGGAAGAGCTTGTTATAAAAATGCACTCATAAGAGGATGATTTCAAAGCGGTAAAGTCAACAATCTGATATCCGTCGGTATACACATTGCCCGAGGTGTTAAACGCCACACGAATGGTGTATTCGCCCATCGGAAGGGCAGAAAAGTCAACAACGGCAACAGAATTTTCTTCGCTTATATTGCCGTTTGCGTATACCCAGTCAAGAGTGGAGTTGTTCCTTACGGATAACTGGAAAAATTTAGTGATATCAAAATCAAACTTGCCTACGAGCTTTGTTTTATCAAAATACAGGGCAAAGTCGTTGTCGCAATCAAAGGCGTGAGTCTGTATGTAATATTTGCTTCCAAGTTCTTTGATTTCTTCCGGTACGGAAGCGGCATTTGCAGATATAAAAAGCCCTGTGAATATAAAAATAGAGAGAATTAAAGTTTTAAATACTTTTTTCATGATTTTCCTCCGTGATGACAAAAACTGTAGTAATATTATATCAAAATATTTTCATAATGCAAGAAAAAGCAAATTAATATCGCTTTTTTTAGGTGTAGACAAGCAGTATTATTTGTGGTAGAATTACGTTGTTGAGGTGAATTTATGAAAGCAATTTTGTTTGATATGGATGGCACCCTTCTTCCTATGGATGAGGACGTGTTCACGAAAGGATATTTTAAGCTTCTGGCAAAAAAGCTGTGCCCTTTCGGGATTGAACCCGAGGCTCTTATTGATGCCGTATGGGACGGCACAAAATGTATGTATAAAAATGACGGAACGAAAACGAATGAACAGGTTTTCTGGGATAGATTCGGTAAAAAAACAGATCTTGATTACAAGCCTTTTTACGATGCATCCAATGATTTTTACCCTAACGAGTTCCATGAGGCAAAGGCTTTTGCGGGGGAAAACCCATTGGCAAGGGTTGCGGTGGCTATTGCCCATGAAAAGGCTGATAAGGTTGTTTTAGCTACAAACCCCTTGTTTCCCTTGACGGGGCAGGAAGCGAGAATGAGCTGGATGGGTCTTACAAAAGATGATTTTGATTTTGTGACAAGCTATGAAAATTCATCCTTTACAAAGCCTAATCCAAAGTACTTTGAATTTGTATGTGATACTATAGGCGTGGAGCCTGAAGACTGTGTGATGATTGGTAACAGCGAGGATGAGGATATGCACGCGGCGGCAGCTTTGGGGATAGACACCTTTCTGGTTGAAGGCTTTGTTAAGCCAAGCAGGGTTAAACCCTATGAAGGCAAACGCGGAAGCTTTGAGGATATGATAGAATTTTTAAAATCATTATAAAAGGAGAGATATAAAATGGCACTTACGTATGAAGCTGCAGTAGAGAAAATAAGAAGAGCGGATACCTTCTGGCAGGAAAATTACGATTTTGTTGACTGGCACGGTGGCGCACATCCTGCTTTTTGGGATAAGGCGGCTTATCACACAGGCAACATGGAGGTTTACAAGCTTTTAGGTGATAAGGATTTACTTAAGTATACAATTGACTGGGCGAACTTCTGTAACTGGAAGGGTAATGATTCGGACGCTGACCCCTCTGAGTGGTTCTGGGAATATAACCAGACACAGGGCAGCGCAGCTGTAATTTTCGGCGATTGGGAAATCTGCTTCCAGGTTTATATTGACCTTTACAATGCAGGTGTTGACGGTGCAACAATAGACAGAGTTATGTATGTTGTTGAAGAGCAGATGAAAAAGGATGTTGACAACTACTGGTGGTGGGCAGATGCTCTTTACATGGTTATGCCCGTATTCACAAAGCTTTATAAGCAGACAGGTGACGAAAAGTATCTTGATGCACTTTATAAGTACTTCCGTTATGCAAAGGAGCTGATGTATGACGGCAAGGGCGGTATTCCTGTAAGCGAAGAAGGCTATACAACAACTGCAAGACTTAAGGAGGGTGCAAGCTATTCTGATCCCACCGATTACAAAAACCTTTTCTTCCGTGATGCAAATTTTGTATACCCCTTAATGCCTAATCCCGGTCACGAAAATGAAAAGAACTTCTGGGCAAGAGGTAACGGCTGGGTATTTGCCGGTCTTTGTAAAGTACTTGCCGATATGCCCTCTGCATATAAGCATTATGATGAGTTCCTTACAACATATAAGGAAATGGCTCCTGCCATCAAGGCTTGCCAGTTAAAGGATAGTCAGGGCAACGGCTTCTGGACACAGAGCATGCTTCAGAATTACCCTACAGGCAATAATGACAACGATTACGGCTATGAAACAAGCGGTACAGCTTTCTTTACATATGGCTTCTTCTGGGGTATCAACAACGGAATCCTTGATAAGGAAGAATACCTTGATACAGCTTTAGCAGGTTATAATTATCTTGCGGATGTAGCTTTGCATGATACAGGTAAGGTAGGCTATGTTCAGCACATCGGCTCTAATGCAACACAGGCTATGAGCTATGACACAACACAGAACTTTGGTGTCGGTGCATTCTTATTGGCTATGTGCGAAGCTGCAAGATATGCACAAAATAACGAGTGATTTTGTGCATATCTTAATTAGCAATTAGTAATGAGTAATTAGTAATTAAGGAAAACATCCCGAGCGAATGCTCGGGATGTTCAGACTGTCGAAAAAGTCATTTTCTGCACAATAGCGAAGGGTTTGGGAAAGAAGGTTTCCCAAAATAAAATCGGAGGGGTTAATCGCATTCACCCCT
>JAFYPR010000022.1 GCA_017547445.1 Clostridia bacterium | reverse complement strand
GATATATCCAAGGTAAGACGCAAAGGTTTCACCTGTTAAAACCTCGCCCCATACCGCCACCACCAATACATAAACAAGTGTTGTGGCAGTAGCTATCAAAAACACCGTAAATGCGGCAAAATATTTACCCAAAACAATATTGCTTACCTTTACGGGAGCCGTTAAGAGAAGCTGATCTGTTTTATTCACCTTGTCCTCAGCTATGAGCCTCATTGTAATAATGGGCATCAGAAGCATCAGTATAACCATACACATGGGCATAATTCCCGTCACGCTTCCCGTGCGGTTTCGAAACATTTCCATAGAAAAGAAAAGGGATGAAAGAAACATAAAAACGCCTACAAATACGTAGCCCGTCATCGTGGTAAAATACGAGAGCATCTCTCTTTTATATACCGCTTTCATATCCCGCTCCCCCTTTCACGTTAAGGGTGTAGAAAATCTTCTCAAGCTCCACAGGATTTATTTCATCCTTTACCCTTTCACAGGCAATAACACCCTCGTTTATGATAATAACTCTGTCACATACTGCACACACCTCGGAGAGAATATGGGTCGAAAAAATAATCGTATGCTCATTTTTAAGACCCTTTATAACCTCACGTATCTCCATAATCTGATTTGGGTCAAGCCCTACAGTAGGCTCGTCCAGCACTAAAACCTCGGGTTTACCGATAAGTGCCTGTGCAAAGCCGACTCTTTGCTTATACCCCTTGGACAGATTTTTAATCTTCCTCTTTTTCACGTCACTTATTGAAACCGTTGTGCAAACGTCCTCAATATGCTCCTTTTTGGGTATATTAAGCTTAACCTTTTTCAAATCATATACAAAAGAAAGGTATTCATAAACCGTCATTTCCATGTATAAAGGAGGTAATTCAGGAAGATAGCCTATCATTTTTTTTGCTTCAAGAGGGTTTTCAAGCATATCAATCCCGTTAACCCTGACCTCGCCTCCGCTCATGGATATGTAGCCTGTTATCATATTCATGGTTGTACTCTTTCCTGCACCGTTGGGACCGAGCAATCCCAAAATTTCACCCTTGTCAACAGTAAAGGAAATTGAATTAACCGCCTTTTTATCGCCATAGGATTTTGACAGATTCTTTACCTCAATCATCAAAAATCCCTCCTTTGTTTCATTTAACCACAAATTTATTACCATTTTGTAAATAAAAGGGAAACAAAATGTTTCCCCTTTTATTTTCATCTGTTTTCTTTAATAACCTTTGCAATATCGGAAAGCTTAACCTCTACCGCTTCGCCTGTTGCCATATTCTTAAGCTTTGCCTTGCCCTCTTCAATTTCCGTATCGCCTAATACAACAGAATACTTAGCGCCCATCTTGTCGGAATATTTCATCTGTGCCTTTAAGCTTCTGTCAAGGTAATCACGGATTACGCTTATATTATCTTCCCTGAGCTTCTTTATAAGTCCCATGGAATAAATGTCAGCCTTTTCGCCCAGTATTGCCACAAACAAATCAGGTGAAGAGTCAAACTGAGGCATAACACCTGCCGCTTCCATGGCAAGAATAATTCTTTCAATACCCATGCCAAAGCCGATACCCGGAAGAGGTGCTCCGCCCAATTCTTCAATCAGACCGTCATATCTTCCGCCTCCGCAAACAGTACCCTGTGTGCCGGGAAGCTCAGTCTTGAACTCAAAAACAGTCTTTGTATAATAGTCAAGTCCTCTTACAATTGTGGGGTCAACGTTATATTCAATACCGCTTGCTTCAAGGTACTTCTTAACACTTTCAAAATGCTCTGAGCATTCAGGGCAGATATAATCAAGAAGCATAGGTGCTCCTTCACCTATTTCCTTGCAAACAGGACTCTTACAGTCAAGAATTCTCAAAGGATTCTTCTCGTATCTGCTCTTGCAGGTACCGCAGAGAGTATCAAGGTGATTACCAAAATAGCCCCTCAAAACCTCATTGTACTTACCGCGGCAGGAAGGACAGCCTATAGAATTTATATTAAGCTTCAAGCCTGGTACCCCAAGCTCGTCAAGTACACTCTTTGCAAGAGCAATAACCTCTGCGTCAACTGCAGGACCCTTTGAGCCGTAGCATTCTACGCCAAACTGATGGAACTCACGAAGTCTTCCTGCCTGAGGCTTTTCATAGCGATAGCAGGTAATGTTGTAAAAGAGCTTACTCGGAAGTGCCTCTGCATAAAGATTATGCTCTAAAAACGCTCTTGCCGCACCTGCCGTACCTTCGGGACGAAGTGTAATACTTCTTTCGCCCTTGTCAAGGAAGGTGTACATTTCCTTCTGTACAACGTCAGTTGTGTCGCCAACGCCTCTTTCAAATAATTCTGTATGTTCAAAAACAGGTGTTCTTATTTCCGAGAACCCATAGTTTTTGCAGATATTTCTTGTTTTTTCTTCAATATAGTGCCACTTCGCCACATCACGGGGCAAAATATCATTAGTTCCTCTGGGTGCCTTTGTAAGCATCTGCATTCAATCCTTTTCACTGATAATCTTCAATATATTTTATCTTTTTTTATACATACTGTCAAGACATTTTTATCACCTTATTCTCTTGACCTTTGCTATAATTTGACATATTATTATGTTGAGGTGATTTTCCATGGATTATGTTGTTTTTGCGTTTCTTTCGGCATTCTTCGCATCGCTGGTTTCAATACTTGCAAAGATGGGTATGAAAAATGTCAATTCCAACCTTGCTACTGCTTTAAGATGCATTGTAGTTGTTGCATTTTCCTTCCTTATGGCTTTTATCACAACAGATATACAAGCCCAGTTTTCCGCCCTTACATATAAAACGATGCTGTTTTTGATTTTATCGGGCTTTGCAACAGGCGCAAGCTGGATGTGTTATTTTCACGCACTTAAAATAGGTAATGTAAATTTAGTTGTCCCTATTGATAAATCGGCAGTGGTTATAACTATGCTGTTAAGCTTCTGGGTATTCCCCGACGAAAAGATATCACTTTTAAAAATATTATGTATTATTCTTATTGCCTTCGGTACATTTTTAATGATTGAAAGAAAAACTCAGAAAACCTCAAAGAGGAGAAAATCTGCCATTATATTTGCATTTTTCGGTGCAGTTTTCGCCGCCCTTACCTCTGTATTAGGCAAAATCGGAATTGAGGGCATTTCAAGTGATTTCGGCAATGCCATCCGTTGCGTCATCGTACTTGCAATGGCATGGATAATCGTCTTTTTCGGCAAAAGTCATACAGGCATTAAGAATATTGACCCCAAAAGCGGCATTTTTATCATTTTATCAGGCATCGCCACAGGCGCAAGCTGGCTTTGCTATTACCGTGCTCTTTCACAAGGCCCTGCAAGCGTAGTCGTACCCATTGATAAGCTCAGCATTCTTTTCACATGCTTCCTCTCATGGCTGTTTTTCAAAGAAAAACTGTCAAAGAAAAGCTTTACAGGACTTATTTTAATTGTATCGGGCACACTTTTACTACTTATTTGTTGACAAACTGCACTATTTTTTGTAAAATATAATATAATATATTTTAATATGAAAGGCATTGAGAATTATGGCAGATAATAAAAAAATGGTTGAGGATATTACCTCCCGCGACGTTGACTTTGCCCAGTGGTATACTGACATAGTAAAGAAAGCAGAGCTTGCTGACTATTCTGCTGTACGCGGTTGTATGATTGTGCGCCCCTACGGCTACGCTATCTGGGAAAATATCCAGAAGGAATTAGACAGAAGATTTAAAGAAACAGGTCATGAAAATGTTTACATGCCCATGCTTATTCCCGAAAGCTTACTGCAGAAGGAAAAGGACCATGTTGAAGGCTTTGCGCCTGAGGTTGCATGGGTAACACACGGCGGAAGCGAAAAATTAACTGAACGTCTTTGTGTTCGTCCCACTTCAGAAACAGTTTTCTGCGACCATTATAAGGACATTATCCATTCCTACCGTGACCTTCCCAAGCTTTACAACCAGTGGTGCAGCGTTATGCGTTGGGAAAAGACAACTCGCCCCTTCCTCAGAACAGCTGAATTTTTGTGGCAGGAAGGTCATACAATGCATGCAACAGCAGAAGAAGCAGTTGCCGAAACAGAGCAGATGCTTAATATCTATGCTTCCTTTGCTGAAGAATTCCTTGCTATCCCTGTAATTAAGGGTAAGAAAACAGATAAGGAAAAGTTTGCAGGTGCAGAAGCAACATATACAATGGAAGCAATGATGCACGATGGTAAGGCTCTTCAGTCTGCCACAAGCCACTATTTCGGTGACGGCTTTGCAAAGGCTTTCGGTGTTGAATTTACAGATAAGGACAACACATTAAAGAATCCTCATGAAACCTCCTGGGGTATCTCCACACGTATTATCGGCGGCTTAATCATGGTACACGGTGACGACAACGGTCTTGTTCTCCCCCCCATGATTGCTCCCACACAGCTTATGGTTATCCCCGTAATGCAGCACAAGGAAGGCGTTCTTGACAAGGCGTACGAAGTATTGGAAAGCATCAATAAGTTCTGTCGTGCCAAGATTGATGCATCCGACAAGACTCCCGGCTGGAAGTTCAGCGAATGCGAAATGAAGGGTATTCCCCTCAGACTGGAATTGGGACCCAAGGATATTGAAAATAACAAGTGCGTACTTGTACGCCGTGACACACGTGAAAAGTATTTTGTATCACTTGATGAACTTGATGTTAAGATTCCCGAAATTCTCTCTGACATTCAGTCTTCTCTCTACAACAAGGCAAAGGAAAGCTTGTATTCCAGGATTTACGATGCCACAACACTTGAAGAAGCAAAGCTCATTGCAGACACAAAGCCCGGCTTTATGCGTGCTATGTGGTGCGGTGATCTGGAATGTGAAATGAAGATGAAGGACGAGGTTGGCGTAACAAGCCGTTGTATGCCCTTTGATTCCGAGGCAATCTCCGAGAATTGTATCTGCTGCGGCAAAAAAGCAAAGGCTCTCGTATTCTGGGGCAAAGCATATTAATAATCAACAACTATAAAAAGCTTGGAAGGCAAATTGCTTTCCAAGCTTTTTTCATTTAATTCCTGATTATTTCACCATCATCATTCTGCCCGATGTATTTGTATAAGCCTCATCCTTTTTGGAGGAAACCGCAAAATTAAACAGACCTGCACACGCCCGTGAATTCCACGCTCCGCCGTAGTGAAGCACATATTCGCCATCATCGGTTTGCTCATCTATAAAAGCATCACCGTAATAGGTGGATATAGTTGCTCCGTTACCTACCGTATCAGGAAGCATCACCTGAGGATTCGCTATATCATAGCCAACCGAGCGCACCATACTGTCAACAAGCTCTCTGTCCTCAGCATCGGGAAGCTTATATGAAAGCGTTCTCGTCTCTCCCGTTCTCTTCTTTAAGGTAATCTCACTGTCCTTTACCGTAACGGAATCCACATAAATATAAGTGTTCCCCCAGAGGTTTTCCACATTTCTGTATTTGAATGCAACTGTACCTCTTTCAGTGCTTATAGCACCGGTATGTCCGCCTACATTTCTGGCACTGCCGTTAGGAAGTGCTGTGTGTGCAATTGCCGTTCTTCCTATAACAATATTCATAGGTTCTCCCGAAACATATACGGATTTTGATCCGTCACTGTTATCTATAACTGTTTTTACACTGCGTATGTTTTTATAAGCTTCCTCAATAGTTTCATCGTAATTTAACGCATCAAACAAAATAACACTGTTGCCTGCCTCAAACTCAAACTTGCCGTCCACAACAATACAGTTTGTTTTTGCGTTACTTGTCAGCGCAACCGGATAATCTGCATTTGCACCGTCTTTGGTTGCCATTGTGTATGCACATGTACCAAGATACAGATACTGAGAATTTCTAAGTCCCGTTTCAACCATGAAAAGCTTCTGCAATGCAGAAAGCGCGGCATAGTCAATTTCGCTGTAGCCTCTTTCCTTTGCCTTATGGCTAAGCTCCTCGGGAGAAAGGCTTGATACAGGATTAGTGTCAGAAGCGCTTATTGCCCTGCCTTCAGCATCAAGGCTTGTAATGTATGCCGCCACATAAATTTTATCCACTTCACGTCCGTCAGGCGCAATAAACGCCTCATCAACTTCAAAGCCTTCGTGGCATACACCGGATATGGACAACGCATCGTATCTTTCATCAACTACTCTTCTCACATAGAATTTTGGTATTTCGACAAAAACATCGCCCTTACTGCCATCATGGGAAAATCCCGCATCTCCCTCATAGGACGTAACCTCTCCGTCAGCTATTGTGCAAAGCTTAATATCCTTCCACGGATAAATGGAGTCAAAATGATTCTCTCCCAGGGCAATAGTCCCTCTGGAAACTGCAGAATTAAAGCCAAGGTTTTTGGCATCATCAAGCCTTGCACCCATTGCCGAGGGGTTCAACTTGTCAAAACGCACCGTGTAGATGCCTTCAGATGAAAAGTCAGCAAAACGGCTTCTTGCAAAAGATACCCTGCCGGGTAAGCTTCCGCTTACCATCACGTAGCTTCCCCTTTCAATCTGAGGAATAATCCAGTCAGTCAGCTCTGTTGCTTGTCCGTCTTTTACGTAATTCCATTTACCATTTTTGTAAACAATGCTCTCTCCCTCTTTTAAATCAGGGATATCATAGGACGCATAACCTGCCTTATAGCTTTCACCGGGCAATCTTCCGTAAACGATTGTCAACTCTTCATCAGGTGAAGCGGTTACAGCCTCACGGCTTTTGTCGAAATAAGTCACACGGCACCATACAGACTTTTCAGGTATAGCCGCACGTGCCATCTGATATACATCTACAGAATATGTACCAATCACTCTGTAGTGGTTAGGGCTTACCGCATAATGAGTAATTTCTCCGTCAGCATTTTTAAACTGCCAGATTGCACAGTTAAATCCGCCGCTCATGGTAAGATACTTACCTTCAGGGTCAACGCTGAACCAGTCAGTTGTATAAAATGTATCCTCCTCACTGAGTTCACGGTTGTATTCGGTTATTTTCCCTTCATATACCTCATCGGGCACCAGATTATGTCCCGTTATTACAAGGCGCATATCCTTTGTAACTCTCACATCGGGAGTAATCTCCATCACAACATCTTCAACAGGTGCAAGGATTATCTCCTCCGTGTTTTTAACACTCAGAGAAGGAATTCTCTCTTCCACTAAGCCCTTATTCATGGCTGCGATATAATAGCACTCATATGCCTTTTCGCCATTGCCCGTTTCCATGTACCAGTCACCAAGGGTGGCTCTTGCCTCTGTATCGTTATACACATAGGTGCAATAAACCTCCATTCTGTTTATCGCCCCTTCAGTATCACCGGCTTCATATATCATCTGCGCCTGTGTCTTAACCTCAGATATATCATCCACCACTTTATGTCTGTTATTCATGCTTATGACCGCAACAACAGCTAATACAACAAGTATTGCTATTATCGCAGTAATGAGAATTTTCAGCTTTCTGTTCAACTCCTATTCTCCCCTCCTGTCTCTGCCCATCAGCTTGCCGACAGCTTCCTCTGGTGTTACCATACCATTCACAATTTCATATACGGCTTCAACAATGGGCATTTCCACATTGTATGTCTCCTTAAGCTTCATCGCCGCAGGGAGCATATTCATGCCCTCTACAACCATGCCGACTTCCTTTTTTGCCTCTTCAGCACTTTTTCCCATTCCTAAAAGTCTGCCCGCCTTGAAATTACGGCTGTGCACACTTGTACATGTTACAATCAGATCCCCAACGCCTGCCAGACCGTAGAAGGATTCCCTGTTGCACCCCATCTTTTCACCAAGTCGCACAATTTCTGCAAGACCACGGGTTATAAGTGCAGCGGTGGTGTTATCGCCGTATCCAATACCGCGGGATATACCCACACCCAAAGCCATAACGTTCTTTATTGCACCTGCAAATTCAACACCCTTAATGTCGGAATTTGTATAAACACGGAATGTATCCGTCATAAAAATATCCTGCACAAATTCCGCCGCTTCTTCGTCACGGCTTGCCGCAACTATTGTTGTAGGCTGGTCAAAAGCAACCTCCTCTGCGTGTGTAGGGCCTGTAAGTGCCACAACCTTCGCCTCTGGGATAACATCATTTATTATTTCACTCATGGTAAAGAGGGAAGAAGCCTCCATCCCCTTTGCCACATCAACTATAATCATACCCGAATTAAAATACTCTTTAATTTTTTCGCTTGTACTTCTCACAAAAACAGAGGGTACTGCCATAAGCACAACATCACAGCCTGCCATAGCCTCGCCAATATCCTTTGTGAAAACCATTTCATCGGGAATATCCATCTCCGAGAGCATGTGATGAACCCTTGTTTTGTTAAGATTGTCAATTTCCGATTCAATGGCAGACCATACAAAAACATTATGCCCATTCACGGAAAGAAGCCTTGCAAGAGCTATACCCCATGTACCTGCACCTATTACCGCTATCTTTGTCATGCTCTTTTACCTCTCTTTATAAACATATTTAAAACTTCACGAAACACCTTTGTAGTGCCGAAAACAATTATAAACAAACCGTTATAGACAACAGCGGTTATAACAACCGATTTTATAAATCCAAACCATCCGTTAAACTCAAACAGCTTGAGAATACTCTCAAGAATTAATGTTACCAAAACTGCAAACACAAAATATAATGCGTATACCGTAAAAAACTTCACAGGCGACTTATCAAGCCTCTTTTTAAAAACAAGATATCCGTCAACCCATGTTGTTGTAACAAGGCGTGAAACACCAGTTGCGATAAAAATACCGCTCATGCCCATTTTATGGCCTAAAACAATGCTGAGAGCAATGTTTATAACAGCACTCAACACAGGTGCCGCCACACTTTCACGGAAAAGTCCCATCGTTGTGCGGTATGTAAAACCTGCAAACTGCATACCCTCCACATAAAAGGAAAATGCAACAGCCATAACAACGCCTGCAGGCAGAATAAAAGTATCGCCAAGCCATGCAGATATAAGATACCGGGCAGTTGAAGCAAAGCCTGTACACAAAAATCCGTAAAGCCAGAAGGATACAAACAAAAGTCTGTAAAAAACAGCTTCCTTTGCTTTGTTGTCCTCTGATGCATTCAAATCACCTACACTTGCAGTTATGCCGTTTAAAAGCTGGTTTGCAAGAAGACGGAAATTTGTAATAAGCATTGAGTAGTTTGAATAAAGACTCACGCTTCTGAAATTTATAATCGCCTGTATTAAAATATTATCCGTGCTTCCAAGCACAACGCCCGAAAGCTTATATACGAAAAGAGCCTTCACGTTATCAAAAATGCCCTTTTTTTCTTCCTTTGTCAAAGCTACCTCGGGTTTTTCGTTAACCACAGGGTATCTTTTTGAGCAGATGTGTGCAATAATGATATTCCGTAT
>JAFYPR010000021.1 GCA_017547445.1 Clostridia bacterium | reverse complement strand
TGTCAACTGCAAGAATTGACTGGAGTGTATCCATATCCATAGCAAGATCTGTAAGATCGATATCTTCGGGACGCGGAACGTAACCGATTGCAGTCTCAACTGCATCAGCCTTGCCTTCGCAACGGTCAACGATCCAGTTAAGAACTCTGAGGTTGTCACCGAAGCCGGGCCACATGAAGTGACCTTCGTCATCCTTTCTGAACCAGTTAACGTGGAAAATCTTGGGAAGCTTGGAAACTTTGCCGCCCATGTTGATCCAATGCTGGAAGTAGTCACCTACATTGTAGCCGATGAAGGGTCTCATAGCCATGGGGTCACGACGTACAACACCTACAGCACCTGCAGCAGCTGCTGTTGTTTCAGAAGCCATTGTAGAACCAATGAATGTACCATGGTTCCAGTCAAACGCTTCGTAGCAAAGGGGAGCAGCCTTTTCACGTCTGCCGCCGAATACGATTGCGGAAATCGGAACACCGCCTGCTGCTTCAAATTCAGAAGAGATGCAGGGGCACTGTGCAGCGGGAGCTGTGAAACGGGAGTTGGGGTGAGCAGCCTTTGTTCCCATATCGGGTGTCCATTCGTTGCCCATCCAGTCGATAGCATGAGCGGGTGCTTCGCCATCCATACCTTCCCACCAAACTGTACCGTCGTCGCAAAGTGCAACGTTAGTAAAGATTGTGTTGCTCATCGTTGTAAGAAGAGCGTTCTTGTTGGACTTTGTGCTTGTACCGGGAGCTACGCCGAAGAAGCCTGCTTCGGGGTTAACTGCCCAAAGACCACCATCGGGACCAATCTTGAGCCAGGAGATATCGTCGCCTACTGTCCATACCTTGTAGCCGGGGAAAGCTTCCGGAGGAATAAGCATAGCAAGGTTTGTCTTACCGCAAGCAGAGGGGAAAGCAGCACATACGTACTTAACTTCGCCCTGGGGATTTTCCAAACCAAGGATAAGCATATGTTCAGCCATCCAGCCTTCCTTCATACCGAGGTAGGAACCGATACGGAGTGCAAAGCACTTCTTACCAAGAAGAACGTTACCGCCGTAACCGGAGTTAACGGACATGATTGTATTGTCTTCAGGGAACTGAACGATATATCTGTCTTCAGGGTTCTTATCGCGGCAAGCGTGAACGCACTTTGTGAAATCGCCGTCATCGCCGAGCTCTTCAAGAACTCTTGTGCCAACGCGAGTCATGATAAGCATGTTAAGAACTACGTAGATGCTGTCTGTAAGCTCGATACCGATCTTGGAGAAGGGAGAGCCGAAGGGACCCATCATGTAGGGGATAACATACATTGTCTTACCCTTGTAGGAATTTTCATAAAGCTTGTGGAGCTTTGCGTACATTTCTTCAGGATCCATCCAGTTGTTCATCGGACCGGAGTCTTCCTTCTTCTTTGTACAGATGAATGTTCTGTCTTCAACACGAGCAACGTCTGTTACGTCTGTTCTGTGAAGATAGCAACCGGGAAGCTTTTCCTGGTTAAGCTTGATAAGCTCGCCTGTAGCACATGCTTCTGCACGGAGTGCTTCAGCCTGTTCTTCTGTGCCATCAATCCAAACTACCTTTTCGGGTGCAAGAAGCTTAACATATTCGTCAAGCCATGCTTTTACTTTTGCATTGTTTGTCATAATAATTGCATCCTTTCTTGTGTAATATTATTCACAATGAATACATTATACACTAAAAAAAACAGTTTGAAAAGTATTTTTTAATGATTTTTTCGAAAAAATTACGGAATTTTTATAACTTTGTCACATTTAACAAATAAGTCCGCCCGGGGGGGACATTTTTGTTGAAAATTTGTGGGAGATTAGTGTATAATAGAAAGGGTTTCAGGGAGGTGATTTCATGAATATACCAAAATATGCAAAAGCGGTGGCAGATAAATTAATAAATGCGGGATTTGAGGCGTACTTTGTGGGTGGCTGTGTGCGTGATCAGATAATGGGAAGAACAGTTAACGACTACGATATCACCACAAATGCATTGCCCGATGACATAAAAAGGATTTTCTCTGATATGAAAATAATCCCCACCGGTGAAAAACACGGCACCATGACTATTGTGTCGGAGGGTGAAAATATCGAAGTTACAACATACCGTGTGGATGGGGAATATAGAGACTCACGCCACCCTGAAAGCGTCAGCTTTACAAAAAATGTAACAGATGACCTTGCAAGGCGTGATTTCACAATAAATGCAATATGCTATAACAAGGATTTTGTTGATCCCTTTGGCGGAAGAGAAGATATTGAAAGGAAGCTTATCCGTACTGTGGGAAATTCTGATGAGAGATTTAATGAGGATGCGCTCCGTATTATGCGTGCATTAAGATTTGCCTCGGTTTTAGGCTTCAGGATTGAGGAAGAAACTAAAAAGAGCATCCACAAAAACAAGCAGCTTTTGAAAAATGTGTCCGTTGAGAGGATTTTTGTGGAATTTTCAAAGCTTCTGTGCGGTAAAAATGTTCGTTCTGTTTTGATGGAATATGTGGATGTTATAGGTGTTTTTATACCTGAAATTCTTCCTTGTGTGGGGTTTGAACAGAAAAACGAATATCACAGATACGACGTGTATGAGCATATTGTGAGAGCGGTGGAGGCATCTGATACCGATTTAAAAATAAGGCTTAGTGTGTTTTTTCACGATATTGCAAAGCCTGAATGCTTTACCATAGATGAAAAGGGAGGACACTTTAAAGGGCATGATGAAAAAAGCGCATTGGTTGCCCATTCTGTTTTAAGAAGGCTTAAGGCTGATAATGAGACAGTTTGTACTGTTGAAACCCTTGTAAGAGAGCATCAGCGGGAGATATTGCCCGAAAAAAAGTACGTGAAAAGATGCCTTGCGAAAATACCCTCAGAATTGTTTGATATGCTTTTAAAGGTAAAGTGGGCGGACACTGTTGCGCATTCGGATAAAGCAAAGGGTAATTTTGAGGTTTTAAACCGTATTGCCGAATTAAAAAAAGAGATCGAAAATGAGGGCGAATGCTTCAGTTTAAAAAAACTTGAGGTAAACGGCAGAGACCTTACTCAAATGGGCTTTGAGGGCAGAAAAATCGGAGAAATACTGAATATGCTCCTTGAAAAGGTTATTGACGGCGAGGTCGAAAACAAGAAGGAAGCATTAATTGAAATGATAAAAGCACTGTAATTTCACAGTGCTTTTATGCTTAAATCAAAGGCTTCATTTACAAGGGAAAGCCTTATGTAAAGTGTGTAAAAATCGGGGATTTTGTTTTTGTCAGCAACGAGATATTTTATCTTCCCGTCAAATGAAGTATAACTAAACATACCATTTGACAGTGTGAGGGTCTTATTGTTAAGTGTCATAACTGTATCGCCGTCTGTTGTGACAGTGCCGCCAAGTTCATTAAGAAGAAGGCGGAGGGGGACGTAAGCCTCGTTATTATACATCAGACCCTTAAAGGAAAGATTGTCAAAGGCTACGTTATTTTTACTTGTTACAGATATTTTGCACTCTTCAAGGTTATAGAGCCTGATAAAGGAATTATAAAAGCTTCCGTCATTGAACATCTGTCGGAGGGCATAGTCCTTATCATAATCTATACAATGGTTTACTGTGCCGTCTTTGTGTGAGTTTTTTACAGACTGAATATTATCCCTTTCTATAAGGCGGTTACGGTAAAAGCCTATAAAGGACGGAGTGAAGAAAACTGCACAGGCAACAAAAAGGGAGATGGAAGTAATAACAGAAATCCTTTTTGTGAATTTGAAAAGTGAAAGCATATTAAGAGATGCTATGATAAGCAAAAGTGCATAGGGGAAGGTTATGCGAGGCTCAAAGGTGTTTGTGGGGAGCATTATAATAACAGATGTAAGTGCGCCGAAAAAAAGTGAAGAAATAACAGCTTCGTTCCTTATAAAAAACACCACACCGCACAAAAAGATATAGCACGCCGTTATGATAAGCGTTGATATGTATGAATGATGCAGCGGCAGAAGTATGATGAGCAAAAGGGGAAGAAGTCCGCAGGATAAAAATGAATATGCCCCTTTCTTTGTGAATGCAAGAGCAATTGTAAGAGTGCAGAAAAGCACTGTAAGAAAGACCGTTGAGCCTGATGCGAAAAACACATGAGCAAGACGGGGAATATCGAATAGATTCTTTTCAAGCTCGGTATGGCCGAAATTTAAAAGTCGTGAGACGGTTGCAGGGGAAAGATATATTGTTGCGTAACCCAAAAGCGTGAGTAGTACGGGAAAATAGCGCATTAAGGATTTGCGCATTCTGTTATTGTCGGCGCAAAGATACAGATATATACCAAACACAACTGCCGCACTGATGCCCCATTGCTCGGTGGTAGTACCTGCAAGAGTACACATTATAAGTGCTTTTGGAGAGCCTTTATGCAGAAGATAAAGTCCGTAAAAAAGGGGTAATGCGGGGAAGACATAGTTAAAAAAGCCCGAGTGCCACATAACCGCTTCCTTTAAAGCTTCTCTGCCTGAGAGGAGGAGGGCAAGCATAAAAAATGAGGGAAAGGACAGGGAAAGGACAGGGAAGTTTTTTGGTAAAAGCTTTAAAGAAAAAAAGCATATGCCGAAAAGAACGACACATTTTACAAATGCCGTTAAAAATAAGGGAAGAGACAGAGTAAGCTGAAGAAAGAAATGTACAACAGCTCTTCCGTTTATGTTTATAAAGTGGTCTCTTGTAAGCTTGATAAAATTACCTAACCCGTCTTTAAGATAGCTTGCATATGCATAGTCATCTGACTGGAGTATACAAAAATTGAAAAGGATGAATAACATCAGAGTCAAAACGGCTGTGAGTATTATATAAAACCTGTCGAAGGGTTTATTTTTTAGCTTTTGAAATATATTGTTCAGCATTATAAAGCACCTCTTGCAGTATTATACCGAAATGAAGTTTGTTTTGTCAAGAAAGTTGACAAAACAAAGGCTGGGGTATATAATATTTTTATGTTATTAAAGGAGTGACGGCATGAAAAAAGTACTACTTGTATTCGGGACAAGACCCGAAGCAATTAAGATGTGTCCTTTGGTAAAGGAGCTTAAAACAAGAGATAATGTACAGACTGTTGTTTGTGTAACAGGGCAGCACCGTCAGATGCTTGATGCAGTGCTTGAAGCTTTTGACGTTGTACCTGATTACGATTTGTCCATAATGAAGGACAGGCAGACACTTTTTGATATTACAACAAATATACTTAATTCCATAAAGGAAGTTCTGGAAAATGAAAAGCCTGATGTGGTTTTAGTTCACGGCGATACCTCCACCACATTTGTAACGGCATTGGCGTGCTTCTATCTGCAGATACCTGTGGGACATGTGGAAGCGGGACTTCGTACATATAACATTTTTTCACCTTATCCTGAGGAATTTAACCGTCAGGCGGTAAGTATTATCTCAAAGTATAATTTTGCACCTACTGAGTTATCAAAGGAAAACCTTCTGCGTGAGGGCAAGAGTGAAGAAAGTATTTTTGTAACGGGAAATACGGCAATTGACGCCTTGAAGACTACGGTAAAGGATGAATACACACATCCTGAGCTTGATTGGGCGAAGGGGTCGAGGCTTATTACTATCACAGCTCACAGAAGAGAAAATTTAGGTGAGCCTATGCATCAGATGTTCAGAGCGATAAAGAGGATTATTGATGAGCATCCTGACGTTAAAGCTGTTTACCCCATCCACATGAATCCTGTTGTAAGACAGGCGGCACACCAGGAGCTGGGTGATTGTGACCGTATTCATATTATCGAGCCTTTGGATGTTTTGGACTTCCATAACTTCCTAGCAAGGAGCCATATGATTATAACTGACAGCGGCGGAATACAGGAAGAAGCACCTTCACTGGGTAAGCCAGTACTTGTTATGCGCGATACCACGGAAAGACCTGAGGGTATCAAGGCGGGCACCTTAAAGCTTGTGGGAACGGAAGAAGAGACTATTTACAATGCCTTCAAGCTTCTTCTTGAAGATGAAGATGAGTATGAAAAAATGAGCAAGGCGTCAAACCCTTATGGTGACGGCTTTGCATCAAAAAGAATAGCGGATATATTGACCGGAGAATAAGGAGGAAAAGAAAATGGACGAAAAGAATAAGGAATTTGTGGCAAAGAAAAACTGGGATACATGGCAGAAGGCTCTCTTTATAGGAGTAATTGCTGTAACACTTGTTGTTTTCTGGTTTACAAAAACAATTGCGTTTATGATTGCATTTTTGTTTGTGCTGGCGGCATTGAGTCTTTATTATATGAAGAACACCTTCAAGGCAGAATTTGCTTATACAATTTCATCCAGAATGGTTGTTGAAATTTTAAAGAGCGGTGGCAAGAGAGTGCCTGTGTGCGACTTCTTCCTTGCTGATATGACACTTTGCGGTAAGTATGATGATATGGCTAAATCTAAGCTTACAAGCATCGGCAAGACTTATGTTGCGGCAACAGACGTTAAGGATGGCGAAGAAACATACTTTGCACTTTTTGAACGTAACGGCAGCAGCAATCTTGTGCTTTTTACACCTAACGATATGATGCTTGACGAAATGAGAAAGCATACAAAGTGCATAATTGAAAATTGAGAGCTGCGTCAGCCGATAGGATGTATTCCTGTCGGTTGATTATATATTGGAGGAATGATCATGAAAAAGAGAGCTGTGGCACTTTTGTTGTCATTGACAATGATTGTGGGAGTAATGCCTTATCCTGTTGCATTTTCCGCTGAAACTGAAACGATTACACATGTGCTGGGTGGTGAGGTTCTTTGGAGCGCTCCTGACGGGTATTACAGCGGAACAGAGGTGGATGAAGCATTTGAGGGTTGGTCAGCAGATGTAACAGGCGGCAGTGTTGACGTGCAAAGTTATGCGGCAGGCACTACATTACGCTATTACAATCCAAGCTATGCGGTGACAGATAATATTACATGGATCACATCTCCCGGATACGGAAGCGGAAGTGAAAAGATTATTATAGAATGGCTTATGTATCACGATACAGCAAAGGATTTATACTTTGACTTTTCTTTCCGTGATATTAATGATACGGAAATTGCGTTTTTAAAGCTTGACAAAAATGCAGTAGAGGTAGGTTATTCACATCCTGAGAGCGATACGGATTATTATGCAATGGGATATCCTGATAACGGAGAGCGCTGTGCAATAGTAGCATATAATAATCCTGACGGAACAACACATACTGCACAGTACTATGTTGAGGGTGTACAGGTTTCTGAGTTTACTGATTTGAAAGGTTCAATAGACGGCTTTAAATCTATCAGCTCTTCAAACGGCTTTTGGACACGGGCAAATATGGCAATGGGCTTCACGAACCTTACGGTGGGTAGCTGCAATGAACCTTTGGAGGTTATTGAAAATGTAAGTTATAATAATCATGTGTATATGATTAAGGGGACAAAGCCTGTTCTCCCCGCAAAGGCAATGTTTACAGGCAGTAAGGGCAGTGAAGCTGAGGGGACAATAAGCTGGAATGAACCGGATGAATATATTATAGGTGAAAACACCTTGCAGGGTACAGCAAGTGTGATGTTTGACACAGAAGAAGTATCCCAAACTGTTTCACTTACGGTTACTTGTTACCCTGAGTCTTTTGCTCTTGGAGATTTGCAGTGTTCAAAGGCAGGAGATAAAATAGCATATTTTCCTGAAAATATATATGGCGAGTTTTTCTTGGAATTTGACTTTAATATGACAAATCTGAGGAACTGCTGGATATATTTAAGCCGGGATGCGGGACTTTGGGGCAACGGGCAGATTGGTATGGGAACACCTGACGACACATCGGGAACTTTCAAGGCTATGGTCAGTAGTGGTGACGTGAACGTAAACACCGATACAACATATCACTTGTTTGTTAAGGGTAATGCATCTGAGGATAAATATTCTCTTATTATGACAGATGCTGATACAGGTGAGCTTGTTCTGACGGTTACAGACCGTGATTTCAGAAAAAACAGCGAATATATTAATTCTATCCATCTTTCTGTAAACGGCGCAAGCGGTAACTTCACGGTTAAAAACATCCGATGCTATGCAGAGGAATTAACAAAGGAGCCTACAGAAGAGCCGACCGAAAAACAGACACGGTATTCGGTTATTGAAGATGCTTATGTAAGATACGATACAATTTACGGAATTAACACAACCAATTCCGACGGCGTTTTGATAGCATCTTCGGCAGATGAAAACCGTGGCCCTGAAAGAGATGCAAATGGGGAAACTACATATCTCGAGTGGGCAACGCCGACAACACTCGGTTCGACAAGAGTGGGATTGATGAAGTTCCCCGTTGCGGATATTGAGGAGAATGAAAAGGCAACGCTCAGAGTATACGTGAAAAGCTGGCATAATCAGGGGTTTGATGGAGGTAATACCTTTTTGAGAATTGCCGTTACACCCTTGGCTGACTCTTCCTGGGATGAATTAACAGAGGGAAGCAGACTTGTGATTGCTTCTGAGCCTCTTTTAGAGAATTGGACAACACCCGTGTTTTCGGAAAAAGCACAAAAGGGTGATGAATACTTTGAGGTTGATGTAACTGAAATGCTCTACGCGGCAAAGAATGAGGGAATGGATTATATCAGCTTTAAAATGCAGATTTTCTGGGGTGCGGTATACTGTGTGGAAAGAGAAGCTGCCTTGACGGGCGGAAGCTATGAAGGTTTGGCGGCGTACATTGAATTAAGCGAGGAGGAAAACCTTTATAAAATAGATACCTCGGGTGATGCAACGCTTACAAAGAACGGCTCTGCGATGAACGGCTTTGCTTATGTGACAGATGAGGATGATGTGAGATTACAGCTTGAGGATACGATCGCAATCGGTTCGGATAATGGTTATTACACACCGAATGAAAAATTTACTGTTACGGAAGATGTTTGCATTACAAACACCTTGTCGCTGGGCTTTGGTCTGACGATGGTTGATGGTGCACAGGTGAGATACGGCTCGGGTCTTGATGCAAACGGAAATGTGGGAAGCGGTAACGGATTGAGGTTTATTACAATAGTTGACCGTACAGATACGCTTGCAGGGCAGGACGATGCTGAGCTTGGTGTGATGATTGCGGCGGAGGACAGCGATGCTGTGGTTGATATTCCTGCTGAAAAGTGGCAGAGCGATACGGTTTTCACATCGGCACTGACTAACCTTTCGGTGAATAATTATAACCGTAACTTTACTGCAACGCCCTATGTTAAAACCGGTGGAAAAATCTTCACGGGAGAGGGTGTTACAAGAAGTATATACAAGGTTGCGGCAGGTATTCTTGTAAAAGGCAACACAGACAGCACTGAGTATGACGAAATGACGCAGCGTCTGTTTGATGTTCTTAATGCGTATGTAAATCAGGTTGGTATACGCCTTACTTTTTCGGACAATGACGATTTTTCCGATTGGGAGCTGAGAGTCCGTGATGACGGAAAGGGTTCTTATACAGGGGATGCATTCTTTGAAGTGGGCGAGACATATGCCGAAGGAAAGGTATATTCCGTAAGGATTACGCCTCTGGGCGAGAATACGGTTATAAATGATAACTGGAACAGCTATGTGAGAATTAACAATAACAACAGTCAGGTTAAGCTTTATACAATGATTACAGATAATAATGATGGTACATACACCCTTTCTTTTGATACATCAAAGCTTATTATGGGTACATATCCCGAAGAAAAGTTCGGCAGTATGAAGCCTACATACGAACGAGCTGTTGCAGCAATGGAAAAAGCAAATTCATATTGGCAGGGAAACACCGGCTATATCGACTGGTACGGCTCAACTCACCCTGCATTCTGGGACAAGGCAGCTTACCATACCGGCAATATTGAGATGTATAAGCTGACGGGTGATGAAAGCTATTTGCAGTATTCAATAGATTGGGCAAATTATAACGACTGGATGGGAAATAACTCTGCAAGTGACAAATCCACATGGACATGGGGTTACAACCAGACACAGGGGTCTTCGGCTGTGCTTTTTGGTGACTGGCAGATTTGCTTCCAGACTTATATTGATTTGTATAATATGGGAGTAGAGGGTGCGAGCATTGACAGGGTGCTTGAGGTTATTGATTACCAGATAAGTAAGGAAGAGGATTCCTTCTGGTGGTGGGCAGACGGGCTTTATATGGTAATGCCTGTTATGACAAAGCTTTATAAAACCACAGGTGAAGAAAAGTATCTTGATGCACTGTATAAATATTTTAAGTATGCAAAGGAATTGATGTATGACGGCCCCGGAGGTATACCGACAAGTGCAGAGGGCTATACTACAAGCGCAAAGCTTAACTATGGTGCAGACTATTCCGACAGTAATGATTATAAGTATCTGTTCTATCGTGATGCGGGATATGTTTATCCCCTGAAGCCTAATTCGGGTCACGAATATGAGAAGAACTTCTGGGCAAGAGGAAACGGATGGGTATTTGCGGGTCTTGCCAAGGTGCTTGATGACATGCCTGAGGATTACAGGCATTATGATGATTTTTATCAGACATACATCCAAATGGCTCAGGCGATAGTTGATTGTCAGCAGTCGGATGCTAATGGTTACGGCTTCTGGACACAGAGCATGCTGCAGGATTACCCTAAGGGCACAAACGGCAACGATGAAGGCTATGAAACAAGCGGTACAGCATTTTTTACATATGGACTTTTCCGAGGCATAAACAGCGGTATATTAACAGAAAAGAAGTATGAAATAGCAGCAATCCGTGCGTGGGGTTATCTTGAAAAGGTGGCACTCCACGAAAATGGCAAGGTTGGATATATTCAGCCTATCGGCTCCAATGCCACACAGGCGGTAAGCTACGACACAACGGCAAACTTCGGAGTTGGTGCGTATTTACTCGCTTGCTGCGAAGCGGCACGTTGGGCAGAAAATCAATAAAATTACACTTAATACGAAAAGCTCTCCTTCGGGAGAGCTTTTTTGTGTGGACAAAAATTTTATATTATGGTAAAATCAATTCGTTAGGAGTTGTTATGATGAAAAACTATAAGATGACAATTCAATATGATGGCACCCGCTATCAGGGCTGGCAGAGGCTTAAGGATACTGACAGGTCCATACAGGGTAAGATTGAGGATGTTTTGTCCAAAATGGTATGCCATAAGGTTGAGATACACGGCTCGGGGAGAACCGATGCAGGTGTGCATGCAAAGGGTCAGGTTGCATCCTTTAAAATCGAATGTGATATGACAGATAGTGAAATAAGAGATTATTTAAACTGTTATTTGCCTGAGGATATTGCAGTAACTGATATTTGCCGGGTTGATGACAGATTTCATGCAAGACTTACCGAGTGCAGAAAAACTTACCTGTATCGCATAAATAATTCAAATATTTCTGACGTATTTGAGAGAAAATATGTTTATCAGATAGAAGAAAAGCTGGATATTGAAGCTATGAGGAAGGCTTCGGAATATCTTATAGGCGAGCATGATTTTTCAGGCTTTTCGTCACTTAAGAAAGTCAAAAAATCCACCGTGCGGACAGTTTATGAATGCAGGGCGGAGAAGAAGGACAATGAAATAGATATTTATATTACAGGTGACGGATTTTTGTATAACATGGTAAGGATAATCGTCGGCACATTAATTGAAGTTGGAAAAGGCGAAAGGTGCCCGGAGGATATTCTGAAAGTTCTTGAAAGTAAAAACCGAGAGGATGCAGGATTTACCGCACCTGCACAGGGATTAATATTATATGAGGTGAAATATCAATGAAATACGTGATTGCAAATTTATACGGAGACTGGGAAAGATATACCTCTGTATTAAAGGGGATTAATTTTAAGAAGGAAGATATACTTTTTGTTTTAGGTGATATTGTAGACGGCGGAAACAAGGGCATTGAAATACTTAAGGATATGATGCTGAGGGAAAATGTTTACCCTGTTCTCGGTGACCATGACTATATTGCATACGAGGTGCTTTCGGGTATATGGGACGAAACAATGGAGGATATAACAGCGCCCTTAAGTAACGACCTTGCCGAAAGATGCAGAGAATGGTCTGAAAGAGGCGGTGAGGGTACTCTTGACGGCTTTGCAAAATTATCCGACGAGGATAAGGAGGCTGTGATTGAGTATCTGGAGGAGTTTGCCCTGTTTGAAGAAATTGAAACAGAGGATATTGATTATGTGCTTTGCCACAGTGCGCCCGAAAGCTTTATGACAGATGATGATTTGGGAAACTATTCTGCCCGTGATATATTATCGGGAAATGTTGATTATGAGAGAGATTATTTTTTCGGCAGAGTGCTTGTAAGTGCAGGAGAGGAAGATTTTAAGAATGAATGCCATGTGGTGATAGGCGAGGGTGTGTATTGCCTTGACACGGGAGAGTTTATTTAATGAGGAATTAGGAATGAGGAATTAGGAATTAACGAAAGGATGTGTAAAAAACTAATTTTTTTACACATCCTTTCAGACTGTCGAAAAAGTCATTTTCTGCACAATAGCGAAGGGTTTGGGAAAGAAGGTTTCCCAAAATAACATCGGAGGGGTTAATCGCATTCACCCCTCCGAAAGTGGCGATTTTAGGGCTCCCATAGGGAGTCTTGTGCGAGAAATCGGCACTTTGTTCATTAGAAATTACAGACCTCAAAGTGCCGAAGGGCGTTAGCCCGCCTTTGAGGTCG
>JAFYPR010000020.1 GCA_017547445.1 Clostridia bacterium | reverse complement strand
CATTTTGTTGAAGGAAAAAAGCAAAAAGGAGCGGTCAATTCAAAACCTCTCCTTTTCTGCCTCACGACTTCAAAACTTTCTCAATTTGTAATCAGAAATTCCAACTACCCTTACAATCTGATTTGCTTTGAATTTTCTTTTCAAAGCACTTAAAACCTCTGCCTGTTTTCCCGGTTCCAGATATTTAACTTTTTCCGGGTCATCTATCCCCATTCTTTTTAATTGCTCAATCAAATCCTCGTCGGTATACTTTCCTTCTTTAAACAAATCAAAGTTTTCATCTTCATCCACACCATGGAATTCTACAAACTGCCTCCGCGACATCATATCCAAAAGAAATTTCGTGTCTGTACAACTCTTTGTTTCCGTCAAGTAATCGTTATAACTGCTCCACTTATATTCACTTATCGCACAAATTTCTGCTTTTACCGGGTTTTGATGCACATATCTGACAAGCTGCAAAAAGTATTCGTCAACATCTACAATTTTGCTTTTATATCGGCTTTCCATCAATGTACCTGTACGTTCATACTTTATGTTAAACCACCTTGAATACTTTGTAAGTAAACCATGCATGATTTTTGAAATATCTCTCAGCTCTCTTTCCTTAATTACAAGATGTACATGATTTGTCATCAAACAATAAGCAAAGATTTCAAAACAGTATTGTTCCTTAAGCTTCTGCAGAATTTCAAGTAATTTCTCATAATCCCGTCCGCTCAGGAAAATTGATTGCTTATTTGTTCCTCTGAACATAATGTGATAAATACCGCTTTCAGAAAATTCTCTCGGATTTCTGCCCATAACACTCACCTCGCTTTGATAATACCACATAAAAACACCATAGTCAACACAAACCAACGAAATGGGGACGGGTACACTTTCGTTGATTTCAACGTTTTTGCACCCGTCCCCATTTTGTTGATTTTGGTTTTAATGAAATTATACATAATAAAACCTCCCCTGCATAAGCTATTGCAAAGGAGGTTTTTACTATGTCCGAACAACCTGAATATATTTACATAATGTATCCCATACCTATCGACGAGGCAAAAAATCTGCCGTTTTTTAACAAACCGCCCCAGCTTCCCTCCTATCTGCAGGACGACAACGAGGACTTTATGCCCCTGTGGTTCGGCAATGCCAAGTTTCCCGAGGACGATATAGACGATTAGTCCATATTCCGGCGGTAATAGAACAGATACTGCTGTGCAAAGCCGCTTACGTTGCCGAACAATCTCTCCCCGTCAGCCTTTGCGGAGGCTTCGCTGCTTCCGAACTGCTCGCACATAACTCTTTTTATCCACACATCACTTGGAAAAAGGTCAAACCTTGCAAGTGAAAAAAGCATCACACAGTCGCACACCTTGTCCCCCACGCCGTGAAGCTTCATAAGCACCTCACGGGCAGAAGGCGTATCAAGGCCATTCAGCATCTTCTCGCTAATCTCTCCGTCAAGAACACTTTTAACACACCTTACAAGGTATGGTGCACGGTAACCTACACCCAATACACGGAAATCCTCCTCGCTCACATTTTTCAAATCCTCTGCCGTGGGGAAGGTGTAAAAATCCCCCTCCGTGTCGATTTTTCTTCCGTATTTTTCGCAGAGCTTTTTAACGCATGATTTAATCTTCGGTATACTTGAACGTTGTGAAATAATAAAGCTCACAAGGGTTTCAAAAAATTCCTGTTTCAAAATGCGTATACCGCCCCCGTACTCCACCGCCTGTACCATAAGAGGGTTTATGGAGCATGCTTTCTTCACATCTGTGTAATCCCTCTCCATATCAAGATAATTCATCCAGAATATTTTATCAGGGCAGTTTGTTTCAAGCTCGATTGCTCCGTCAGTCTCTTTAAACCTGCCCCAGTAAGCACCTGCCACACCTTCATATACGCCGTCTGTTTCCTCCCATCGGAAGCACTGACCGCAATCAAATGTATCCTTAAGGTTAAAATCCTTATCTGAAAATATAAATTTATTCATTCCAATCACCTTTTTAATTGTACCATAAAGCCATCACAAATACAAGGGAAGTGTTAATTTGAAATTTCTTATCCTTCTGCCCCTTTATTACACCGCAGCCTGTCTTACAATCCCCTTTGTCACAGCACTCTTTATTCCCCATGCAAAAGAGATATCTCCCCCACCGCAAAAAAATATCGAAAACACCATAACCGTCTTCAATCACACCGACAACACTACATATAATATAAACATAGAGGACTACCTTATAGGTGTTGTTGCCGCTGAAATGCCCGCCGCTTTTGAACCTGAAGCCCTGAAGGCACAAGCCGTTGCCGCCCGCACGTATACAATGTACAAGTCTGCCTCTTCTGACCACGATGCAGATATATGCACAGACTATACTCACTGCCAAGCGTACCTTTCGGAAGAAGAGATGCACGAAAACTGGAAAAATGACTACAACTTTTATTTTGACAAGATAAAAAACGCCGTATATTCCACCAGCGGTGAATATCTTTCCTACAACGAAGAGCCTATCATGGCAGTTTTTCATTCCATGGGCGGAGGTCAGACACAAAACAGTGCCGACGTATGGGGCACACAGATGCCGTATCTTGTAAGTGTGCCAAGCCCCGGTGAAGAAGAGGCAACAAATTACCACAGCACCCTCTCTGTTTCCTTTTCAGAATTTAAGAACACAATACTCAAAGACTATCCCAATGCAAAAATTGCATCCTGTCTTGACGTTTCCAAGCCCACCCTTACCCAAAGCGGTCATGTAAAAAGCATATTAATAGGTACAGTTTCCATCCCCGGGAGCAAAATCCGCAGTATGTTTAACTTAAGGAGCACAAAATTCACCCTTTCATTTACAGACGATACCGTCACCTTCTCCGTCACGGGCTACGGCCACGGCGTAGGCATGAGTCAGTACGGCGCAAATGCCATGGCAAAAACGGGTAAAACATATAAAGAAATCCTGTCTCATTACTATCAGGGCGTTACATTTTCCGAATAAATTTCAAATTTCAGGCAATCCTCACTATATAGGAGGATTGATTATGATGAAAAAAACACATATTATTTATTCCGTAATCTCAATTTGCGCAGTAATTGCATACACGGGCTTCATAGTGAAAAACTCAATTTCCCCCGTGGACACCGTAGAAGAAACACTTCCCTATGAAAAGGAGGAGGATTTTAATCTTCCCGAGCCTGTCACAGAGCCACCCGTAGCCGAGTCAGATGTAATAAGGGATGATATTCCCGTCTACATTATTGAAGATGCTGCTGAGGATGAAACCACGCTCCCTGAGCCTCGTGGCTTTTCGCCCATTTTTCCCACAAATGGCACAGTGACAAAGTCCTTTTCTCTTAAACACACATATAACAAAGCAACAGGCGACTGGCGTGCCCATAGCGGCATCGACATTTCTTCCGCTCCTGCCGAGGCTGTTTTAGCCGTCGAGGACGGCATGGTAACTGCCTGCTTCTCTGACCCTCTCTGGGGCAATGTAATTGAAATTTCCCACGGTGAATACACCAGTATTTACAAGAACCTCTCTACCCTTATTATGGTAAAGGAGGGAGACAGTGTAACACGTGGCGAAAAAATCTCAGGTGTAGGCACAACCTCTGCCTCCGAGGCGGGAGAGGCACACCTTCATTTTGAAATGAAGCATTATTCCGATTTTATAGACCCGCTCACCCTTCTTGGTTGACAATCTGCACCCAATTTATTATAATTGAATCAGCAATTATAAGGGTGTGATCAAATGATAGATGTAGCAATTATCGGCGGCGGTCCCGCTGCCTTAGGTGCGGCACTTTACGTTGCACGAAGCGGTAAAAGCTGCACGGTTTTTGAAAAGCAGTTTGTTGGCGGACAGGCGTCCACAACATATGAAATTGATAATTATTTAGGCTTCCCGGATGCCCCCTCGGGCAGTGTCCTTTCTGAGATGATGCTTAACCACGTGTTAAAGTTTGACGTTAAATTCCGCTACAATGAGGTTAAAGCGCTTGATTTGTCAGGCGATATAAAAAAGATTTTTACCGCAAAAAAAGAGTTTGAGGCAAAAAGCGTAATCCTTGCCATGGGCGCAGCTCCCGCCCGTCTTGATGTGCCGGGCGAGGCTGAGTTTTCAGGCAAAGGCGTAAGCTACTGCGCCACCTGTGACGGTATGTTCTTTAAGGATAAAACAGCTTGCGTGGTAGGTGGCGGCAATACTGCAATAGAAGATGCGCTCTACCTTTCCCCCATCGCAAAAAAGGTGTACCTTATCCACCGCCGTGACGAGTTCCGTGCATCGCCGCTTCTGGTTGACCGCCTTAAAGAGTGCGAAAACGTGGATTTTTTACTCAAAAGCCGCATAACCGAAATCAAGGGAGCAGAAAAGCTGGAAAAGCTCATCATCGAAGGAAGCGAGGGCGCCTTCACCCTTTCAACCGATGCCCTTTTCGTAGCCGTAGGCACAAAGCCGTCAGCCGACCTTGTTAAAGATATTATCTCCTGTGACGAAAAAGGCTTTATCATAACGGATGAGGATATGAAAACCTCCATCCCCGGGGTCTTTGCCGCAGGCGATATCCGTCATAAAAATCTCAGACAGGTTATAACAGCCGTCTCTGACGGTGCAATCGCAGGCGAAGAAGCCGCAAAGTATGTAAACAGTCTCAGATAAGAAATCGGGTGCAAAATTTTGCACCCGATTTTTATTGCAAACACGCCTTATCTATGGTAAAATTTAAGTAACTATATATAAAAGGAGTTGGAAAAATGAAAAAAATATTTACAATGCTCATTGCTCTGATAATGGTTCTTTCCGTTATACCCGCAACGGCACAGGACCCCGTAAAGGTTACAATCAACGGAGATGAAGTAACCTTTGAGCAAAACGTTATTACAAAAGGCGATACAATCTACGTCCCCTTAAAGCCTTTAAGCAAGATAATGGAGCTTGAAACTGAGTGGGACAACAACGCAAGGTGCGCCAAGGCAAAAGGCAGTATTTTAAATATTACCGTTCCCATCGGCGAAAAGTATATCAAGCTGGACAATATGAAAAAGTCTGCTTCAAAGGAAAATATCATTTATAACGACTATACATATATGCCCCTTGATGCACTCTCTGCCTTAAACATCACGTACTCTATGGATAATGAGAGTAATACCCTCTCCCTCTCCGTGCCCCTTCTTCACGGCAAGTACTACGTTATCCGCCACAAGGCTACAGGACTTGTTATGATGCCCGAGGGTGCACTTACAACAGACGGTCCCCTTATCCGTCTTGTGGAAAATGACGGAAGCGATGCTCAGTTGTGGCAGTTTATGACACGTGGCGACAATCTCTACCGCCCCGTCAATCAGAAGAGCCTCAGAAGCATGGATATGCCCAACTGGAGAACGGATGAAGGGCTTGAATTAATCCAGTACGGCAATACAGAAGGTACAAACCAGTGGGTACACCCCGTAAGTAACGGTGACGGCACATATCACCTTCTTATGCACCACTCGATGATGTACTTAGGCGCAACTGAAAATAATACAATCGCTCAGTACAACGAATTTGATGCCGAAAGAGACTCTTTCGAGCTTGTTGAGGTTGTAAAAAGTGCTGATGCCGCAGAGGTCAAAAAGATAGAAATTGAATTGCCCGATCCTCTTTCAGGCAGGTTTGTTACAATTAAAAACGCCTCAGGTATTGTAGCTGTTAACTCCAAAGACGCAGATGCAAAAATCATGGTTGAAGAAGCTGAAAATTCCGACAGCGACGTATGGCGTATCACAAAGGCGGAAGACGGCTATATCTTCACAAATAAGGATTCTTACCTTTCCATCACAGGTATTGGTGCAGGCGGTGTTGCACGTCAGAAGCTCTCTGACGGCTCTATGGAGCAGTGCTATATTTTAGAGGATGCAGAAAACGGCTATTACTTAAAGAGCAAGGCTACAGGCTTCTATCTTACAGAATATTACGGCACACTTATTGAAACTGTATTCCGCGGCAATTCCACGCAGGTATTTACCTTTGAAAAGCCCTTCTGCAACACAGAAAGCTACGAAAAGGATACCTTAGGCGGAAAATACTACGAAATCAAGCACTCCTCAGGTCTCGTTATGGGTGTTCCCGGGGATTTAATCAAGACAAATGCCCTTATCAAAGCTCTTGAAGATACAGACGTTGATACAAACGTATGGGCGCTTGTGTCCATGGGTGGCGGTAAATATGTAATAAGCAACAAGGTTTCCATCCAGTCCTTTGACGTGCCCAACGGCAAAAAGGACGAAGGCTTGGAAATTATCCAGTACGAATCCAACTACGGCGCAAACCAGATTTATATTTTAGAAGATGCAGGGGATGACAAATTCCGCATTAAGTGTCAGGTATCCGATTTGTATCTTACACTTACAGAAAATAACACCTTCGCTCAGTATCCATTAAAGGATGATGACAGTCAGATATTTACCCTTGAAGAAAAGGGCGTAAGCACAAAAAAGATGGTCGGTGCAGTTGCGCAGATGTTCTTAATCCGAGGCGAAGATGATGTAACAAGTGCAAAGCTGCAGTGGAACGTTGTTTACGGTGCAACTCACTATGACATCTACAGAAATGTTGACAATGGTGATTTTGAATTTTTAACCTCCTCCCTCGGTCAGATTGTTGACGATTACGACCTGGAGCCTGGCAGGGAATACCGCTATGCGGTTTATGCAATTGAAAACGATACTCTTATTGACTATGCAATAACAGACCCCGTTACGCCCTACACACTTCCTGCTGACCTTTCCGAGAGCACAAACCTTGAAGCCTCTGACGTGAAAAGACCCAACACTCTCCGTTCCAACGACGGTACATACTACCACTTCCAGCAGTGGGGTGTTGACGGACAACCCGGCTTCGGCAGAGTTATGATGCAGACAAGTGAAGACGATAAGACATATACAGAATGGAAAGAAGTGTTGAGCTACAAGGATATTCTTTCTCACGAAACCTGTACAGCCTTTAATCAGTGCAGATTTGAAAGCGTAAACTTTGTTCATAATGCAAAGGAAGACGTATTCGCATTTGTCGCACACTTTGAAGCAGACGGCGGCTATGGCACAGCGATGATTTCTCTTGCAAGCATGAAGGCAGGGGACGAAAGAATGACCTTCCACGGTGCATACCGTCCCGAAGGCGATGACTGCCGTGACCTTAACGTATTCGTTGACGACGATTCTGCAGGCTATATAATTGCAGCGGCAAACAACAATGCAAACTTAGGTATTTACAAGCTTAATGACGACTGGTCCGCTATCGAAGGCAGACTCTGCTTTGTAAGTAGGTATAAGTGGAGAGAGCTTCCTTCCGTTCTTAAAAAGGACGGCATCTATTACCTCTTCTCCTCAGGTACTGCAGGCTGGTATCCCACACAGGGCATGGTAGCCACCTCAACAAATATGGCAGGTCCCTGGAGCGAATTGAAGCACGTTGGCAACACAACAACCTTCTCTTCTCAGTCAGGTACAATGTTCACACTCCACGAGGGCGGAAACAACCACGTTATGGCAACCTACCGCTGGATGTTCGGCTGGCAGGATGCAACAAACAAATCCACAACCAACCGCCGTTACCCCGTAAGCGTATCCAACGGCTATGCATTCTACGATTTCTTCGATGCACTTTTATATAACTGGGAGAATGACGTTTTAATCCCCGTACAGACAGGCAGAATTCTTTCTCAGGATAAAGCCGTTAAAACAGAAGATATCTCAGGCTACAATGCAATAAACGGAGCAAATGACGGTCACTACCGCACAAGCTGGTACAAGAAGGAAAATACATGGCCCTATACATGGGAAACAGATTTAGGCAAGGTAAGCCACCTTACACAGCTTCAGATTTCATGGCTTATCTGGAACGGCAGCGAGCCTTATTACAACTATATCCTGGAAGCAAGTGTTGACGGTGAAAGCTGGACGACAATTCTTGATAAGAGCGAAGGCTATACAGACTATGGCTTTACCTGTGACAACATTGACGGCTACGGCAGATATGTCCGTCTTACTGTTGTGAATGCAAAGCCAAGAAGCAGCGACAGAAACACATATCCCGCACAGATACAGGAAGTTAAGATTTTAGGTAAATAAGGCAAAAATACCTCCGAAAAATTTCGGAGGTATTTTTTTACTTCTTTATTAACTTAATAACCTGATTTACAACCATACTGCCAAAGCTTAAGCCTGCGGTTACAGCAACCAACCCGACTGAAAGGCTTGCCGCTTCAAACACACCCTGCAACAAAGGTATAAAGAGTACCGCAGAAAGAAGTATAACACCCAAAGCGAATGCCCCTACAAGAGCCTTGTTATTAAACATTCTCTTTGTAAAGAGCACCCATCCGTCGCTCTTTGCAGTAAAGCCGTGGAAAAGACGTGAAAGACAAAGAGTTGCAAAAGCCATTGTACTGCCCGCTTCCGCACTTACCTTAAGACCTGTATAAAACGCTGCAATTACCGCTATGGCAATCACTACGCCCTCTGTTATAACATTTGTCATAAATTTCTTCGTCAGTATACCTTCGTTTCTTTCCCTTGGTTTTTCGTCCATAACCGACTCCGTGTGAGGCTCCAACCCCAGAGCGATTGCGGGAAGCGAGTCTGTAAGAAGGTTTATGAACAGAAGATGCACCGCCGCAAATGGTACGGGAAGCATCGCAAAGGATGCATAAAGCACAGTTAAAATACCTGCCGTATTACCCGACAAAAGAAAGCCTATTGCCTTTTTGATATTTGCATAAACGTTTCTTCCGTTTTTAACCGCCTTTACAATGGTTGCAAAATTATCATCGGTAAGAATCATGCCTGCGGCATCCTTACTTACCTCTGTACCTGTTATACCCATTGCAACACCGATATCCGCCTGTTTTAATGCAGGCGCATCATTTACGCCGTCGCCTGTCATTGCAACAAGATTGCCCCTTTCCTGCCATGCACGGACGATACGTATTTTATGCTCAGGCGATACTCTGGCATATACGCTGACCCTTGGCACAAAATCAATAAGCTCATCATCTGTCATCTTATCAATTTCACTGCCTTCTACTGCAATTGTCCCTACTGTCAGTATGCCAATTTCCTTTGCAATGGCACTTGCAGTAATCTTGTGGTCACCCGTAATCATAACAGGTCGGATTCCTGCCCTGATACATTCACTTACAGCAGGTGCACTTTCCTCTCTGGGCGGGTCCATCATGGCAATAAGACCTAAAAAGCTAAGATTGCTTTCATCCTCAGTGGTAATATTTCCGCTTCCGACCCCCTTACATGCAAATGCCAGTACCCGTAACCCCTGAGAAGAAAATTCCCTGTTTATCTTTTCAATTTCGTCTCTTTCTTCGTCAGTTATAATGCACCTCGTAAGAAGCACATCAACTGCGCCCTTTGTAATCATAATAAGATTTCCCGCATTTTTGTTGACGGTGCTCATCATCTTTCTGTCAGAGTCAAAGGGCAATTCGCCTGCTCTCGGGTAGGTTTTTCTTATATCTCCCTCATTTATTCCGTACATATGTCCCAGTCTGACAAGGGCAGTTTCCGTAGGGTCGCCCACCTCATCGTCTCCGTCAACGGATGCATCACAGCACAAAAGGGCGCATCTTAAAAGAGGCTCCTGCATATAGTGACCAAAGTCTGCAGCATCTGCATTAACAACCTCGCCGTTTGTGTAAATCTTTTTAACAGTCATCTTATTCTGTGTAAGAGTACCTGTTTTATCCGAGCATATAACGCTTACACTGCCTAAGCCTTCAACTGCCTGCAATTTACGGATAATAGCGTTTTCCTTTGCCATACGGCTTGTGCCCAGCGAGAGCACTATTGTAACAATGCTTGACAAAGCCTCGGGGATTGCCGCAACCGCTAAGGCAATTGCAAATAAGAAGGCGTCCATTATGTTTTCGCCTCTTATAAATACACTTACCGCAAAAAGCAGTGCACAAAGAGAAAGTATAATTATTGTAAGCCTCTGCCCGAAAGCATCAAGGGTTAACTGCAAGGGTGTTTTCTTTTCCTTCGCAGTTTTAAGAAGCATGGCAATCTTACCCATCTCCGTATCAGAGCCTATGCCCGTTACAACTGCCTTAGCTCTGCCGTATGTTACAAAACTGCCCGAGAAAATCATGTTTTTTCTGTCTCCGAGGGCAACTTCCCCTTCAATGGGGTCAACAGTTTTTTCAACAGGCAGGCTTTCACCCGTCAGGGCACTTTCGGCACATTTTAAGGATGCGCTCTCAATAAGTCTTGCATCTGCGCTGATACAGTCACCTGCCTCCAGGATAGTTATATCACCTATTGTAACCTCTCTTGATGGTATCACCATAACCTTACCGTCACGGATAACCTTTGCAACAGGTGCGCTCATTTTCTTCAAGCTGTCAAGGCTGCTTTCCGCCTTGATTGTCTGCACCGTGCCCAATATCGCATTCATGGTGATAACCGCCAGGATTACCGCCATACTCTCAATATCACCGAGAAATGCCGATACAACAGCCGCCGCTATTAAAACGATTACAAGAAAATCGGCAAACTGCTCAAAGAAAATCCTCACAGCACTTTTCTTTTTCTCACCGGGCAGCTCGTTGTACCCGTATTCTTTGTTCCTTTCTTCGGCTTCACGGCTTGTTAAGCCCTCCTTTGACGATTCAACCTCATCAATCACCTCGTCAATACTTTTCTGCCATGTTTCTTTCATAAAATAACCTCCTTGAACGCAAAAAAGGCGAGATTTTTGCGCAAAAATATTTTGTGCAAAAGTCTCGCCATTTAAACCCTGTGCGGAGCAATGCTCGTATTGACGCTACGGGTACACCATGCCGGCTACTCCCTTTTTCTACATACATTATATTCACCCCCCGTTAATTTGTCAAACGATTTGCGGTAAAGAAGCGGTAAACAAATTATGAACATTTTTATCACACAAATATTTCAGACAGGCTTTTCCCTCCGTCAATCTTGTTGCAAAGGGCGCATCTGCAAGCCTCAAAGCGGTGGAAAAGCTTTTTTGCAGCCTCTGCATTTTCGTAAACCTTCCACTCGCCGCTTATAAGATACCCCCTTCCCTTGTTATTTATAAAGCCTGCAACATCACAGATGGGATAGCCTAAAAAAGCACCTATTTCGTGATGTATTTCCCCGTTTTTCATTCTTTTTTTCAGTATATCCAGATATTCCTCCGCCTCAGCATCATAAGGGTATCCCATATGAAAAAGAAATTTCCTTACCTTTTCATTTCTCAGATTTTTCTCAAATACCCCTCTTCTGTACACCATTACAAGTACCTTTTTTTCGCATTCGTATAAAATTTGGGCATAAATACCCTTGCGGTTCAATTCTTTATTAAATTTTTCGATTTTCCCCAAAATATTTTTTGTTTTGCTCTTGTAACAGGTCAAAACATTTGAAGGCTTTATCCCCGCCAATGCAGGCGCACAATGATATGCAATCATTCTCTCCATCATATCACCCCGCATTTAGTATACCCCGTAAACAAAAAAATCCGTTGCTCAATGCAACGGATTTTTGACTGTCGAAAAACCTAAAATTTCTGCACAATAGCTGAAGGTGCGGAAACAAAGAGTTTCCGTATGAAATCGGAGGGGCAATCGTATTGCTTCTCCGAAAGTGCTGATTTTAGGACTCCCGTAGGGAGTCTTGTGCGAGAAATCGGCACTTTGTTCATTAGAAATTACAGACCTCAAAGTGCTGAAGGATGTAATCCGCCTTTGAGGTCGAGTGTCGATAATACTTTATCGACACTCTGAAATCCGTT
>JAFYPR010000019.1 GCA_017547445.1 Clostridia bacterium | reverse complement strand
TGAAATCGGAGGGGCAATCGTATTGCTTCTCCGAAAGTGCTGATTTTAGGGCTCCCGTAGGGAGTCTTGCACGAGAAATCGGCACTTTGTTCATTAGAAATTACAGACCTCAAAGTGCTGAAGGATGTAATCCGCCTTTGAACTCGAGTGTCGATAATACTTTATCGACACTCTGCAAGGAGGCACAAAAGTGCCTCCTTATCTTAATTATCATCCTGCGTAATCGTCAAGAACATTTCTGATACCGCGCTTGGAGATGCTTACATATTCGCCTTCATATGCGCTTGTAGCTCTTACCATATTATCGTAGTACCAGACTTCCTTGTCTGTCATATCTGTAAAGCCGTATGTTTCAGCCGTTACCTCGTTACCGTCCGTATCAATTAAGAGAGCATCTGCTCTGCCTATAATTCTGTTATACATTGTACAGAATTCTGCTCTTGTAATCAGGTCTGCAACCTTTAAGTCTCCACTGCCGTCGCCCTGGATGTAACCGGCATTGAAGAGGAAGTCGGCATATTCCTGATTGGAAAGCTCTGTGTCTGTAACAAAGCCCAAGCCTAAGCAGATATATCTGAATGCTTCACCACGCGTTACTGCAACATAAGGCTGAGATGCTTCTCCCTCGGTTGCCTGTATTGCTCCCACATAGTTCACAAATTCAATACCGCTCTGGAACCACATGCCTGCAATATCATTGAAGGAGGGGTTGGATGCATCATATACGAAGCCGCCGAGCTGACCGTTCTGCTTTACAAGTCGGTGTACCATTGCACTAAGCTCACAGCGGAGAAGGGGACCTTCTGCACCCATTATAGTGTCGTTGTAGCCAAAGATGTATGCATAATCATTCACATAGGAGGGAAGAGCCTTCCACTGTGCCGTAAGCACAATATTTTCATGTACTGCCGCATCAATCTTTTCGACCTTGTTACCATCCTTGTCAAACCATCCGAGGAACACATGGTTTGCTCTTACGGGCTTTGCGGTTATTTCCTTTTCAAAGCTCCAGTAATGCGTATCCTGGAAGGTATCCAAAGCATTGTTGTAGTAGCTGTCCATGCCCGTAACTTCATCCTCGCCCGCATTAACATCAAATGTTACAGTGTACATCTTAGGCACAATTGTTGCCGTAAGAAGCTGTGTCTGACCATTTACCGCGCTGAAGCGTGCCGCACCATTATAGTAAATCATGTACGGTGCACTTTGCGCATCAAAAATCCGGCCGTCAACCTTGTCAACTCTTATAGCATAATCATAAAGATTGCCCTCTGCATGGGACTGCCAAACAGGATAGCTGTTTTCGCCTTCGCCACCAAAAAGCTCTGTCATCTGGCCTTCAAATCCATCACCTGTTACCATCTGGCTGATAACAGTCCAACCCTGAGGATCACGACCCTTCAGTCCGTCGTCGTAAAGAATAAATGTTTCCACGTTTTCAGGTCTGAAGCCTTCGCCGATAGCCGTTGCATCAACTGCATAACCAAGCTCAAACACAGCAGGGTCAAACTCAAGATATGCATTTACCACAGCCACATCATCACCGTTAAATTCCGCTTCGCCATGAGTGAGTGTATAAGCCCAGTAGTCTGTCACTACCTGAGATTCGCTCAATTCGTTCTGATATACGGTTGTATGGTTTATGTTCGCAGCATAAATGTGATGCTCACGACCGTCGTCGGGCACTACAAACTTATATGTACCTGTACCTATATTATCTGTATATGTAATATCGACAACTACATTCTTAGTTGTTTCTTCATAACCATTATCACTGATATGACGGAGAAGAACCGTTACCGTCTTAACTCTGTCAGCGTCATGAATCACATGGTCGGAAGCAAGTGAATATGCGCCTGCAACAGTAATTGTACCTTCAATTGTTACAGGAGCCTTCCATTTTGCAACCAATACTGCATCGTCAAATAATACAGTGCCTTCAACAGCCTTTTCCTCTGTACCCTCGTAGTACCAGCCGTCAAATATATAACCGCCCTCTCTTACGGGTGCGTAGGGAGCAAATGCGGGGATTGCAATCTGGCTGTACACAGTTTTACTGCCTGTTTCTCCATCATCAAACTGACCGCCGTTGGGGTCAAAGGTTACGTCAAATACCTCGATGGAAATAACTGCCGTAATTTCACCGGACCATCCATCACCTGTAAAGGATGCACCGTCAAGACTGCTTCCTGCAGGCGCCTGACCTCCGAGAGCATTAACAACTGCAGTATATCTTTCATCCGCTGTACGGTATTCTTCATTTTCGCCGCCAATATTTTCAGCACCCATAACACTGCCGTCAGGAAGAGTAAAGCTTACAACCTCAATTCTGTAGAAGTATGGTTCGTTGTCAGCATTAACTCCCCATACGCTGTGAGAAGCACTGCCTTCGCCGTTTTCATCAAGAGCTACCTTGATGTATGTATTTTCATGCTCCACAAGAGGCTTCCATTCGCCTTCATCATAATATGTAACCTTGACATTTGCCGCAACAGGCTTCAATTCTTCGGCAAGTGCCTTTGCCTCATCATCAAGTGTTACATTAAATGTAAAGTCAACACTGGTAGGAGAGTACACCATAACCGCATTGATAACCTTGTTGCCGTCAGCGTCTTCAACTATTTCAATGCTTTCGATTTCGTAATAAGACTTATCACTTGTAAATGTATATTCCATATTAACGGGCGCATCAACCAGAACAGGTGCTGTTGCAGTATATACTGTCATATTATCCTGTTCTGTTACGTCGTAGCCCTCAACTGTGCCCACGCCGTCCCACTCTAAGCTCTTTTCGATAATCTCAACAAAGTTACCTGCTGTGTTTTCTTCCCTGGAGTCAACAGTAAAGGTAACCGCATGTCTGCTTTCTTCGCCGTTTACACCGCTGCCGTCCTTGGCTGTATGCTTAAGTGTAATATTCACATAAACATCAGCAGCTTCTTCCCATACAGCTGTAAGAGTGTAGCCCTTGCCGATCTTTTCTGTCAGAACCTGTGAAGGATTATAATAATTGCCCTCTTCGTCCTGCCATGCCACAAATCTGTAACCCTCACGTGTGGGAATAACATCTGTTACATCTACCTTTGCCGCAGAATAGTAATAAGCCATATCAGGTGCTCCAATTCCGCCTGCGGCATCATATTCAACGCTGTAGTAGAAAAGGTATCTGTCCTTGTCACCATTTTCAATAATAAGCTGCTGCTCGTTGGGGTTCGAATAATCCTCAGGATCACGGTAAATAAGGTATATGCCGTTGGATACCGCTGCCTTATAAACACCTGTATCAACAGGGGCAAGCTGAATAAATTCTGTACCGTCTACTTCCTTGATATAAAGGGCATTGTCAGTATCACGCACCTCGGAAATATCAACAGGTGTGCCGTAGCCTGTTTCTGTCTGTACATCATAACCGCCGTTTAAGAATACATATACTGTTGCGTTGTAAACAGGAAGAGTTGTACATGTTGTATAAGCATAAACCGCTTCTGTACCCTCAGCCTGACCCTTAGCTTCGATTACATAAGTTGTATTGGGTGTAAGGTTTTCAAAAATCACGGTTCCGTCACCCTGATTTCTGCCTTCAACACCGTCAATATAATATGTACAGTTGTCGTCAAGATTTGTAAGAGTAATTGTAGTTGTTGTAGCAGTAGGCTCAGGACGCTTATACACATAAACCGTTACGTCCGTTTCGCCCTCGGTATACTGATGGAACTTACAGTTACCCTTTTTAACAATCATATTAAGCTCTGCCTTACCGGGCTCAAGTGCCGTTACTGTATATGAACCGTCGTTATTGTTCACAAGGGAAATATAATCCTCGCCCGAAACAATGTTTGCGCCGTCAATTGTGCTTTCAACGCATGTGATGTGCACGATACTGCTTTCGGAGAAAAGCTCCTTTATAAACTTGGAATCGCCTTCAAAGATACCAAAGTTTGTAGCCGTCAAATCGCCCTGCAAGTCGTCTACAACAAAACCGGAATATGTATAACGATTGCTTCCGGGCCACCAGCCGCCCATGCCGCCGCTGCTTTTTCTTGTGCCCGTGTGGCTGTCTGTTGCCAGAAGGTTGCCGTTCTCGTCATATACATTAACCGTAATTGTACCTAAAAGGTCACTGTTGTCAATGTTTGCGCCGTAAATAGCCGCCCATGCAAAGCCCTTACCCGAGAATGTGTCCTCATAGCTTCTGCCGGACATATTCGCAGAAGACTCAACATGTTCATTATAAATTTCAATTTCGCCCTCGGTACCGTTGATACCGTACATATTGTGGTTGTTGTAAACATAAAGGTAAGTTTCAATACCGTTAGTCCATTCATATGTAAGGTTTCTCACGTTACCGTCGTAGCCTGTAACGCGGGCCTCCAGAAGCTCACTTGACTTTAAGTCTGTTTGCTCTCCGCGCAAAAAGCTGACAATCTCAACCTGCACATCTGCCGCAGACACCGAAATTTCAAGCCCTGCACAAAGAGAAAAAGCCATACTGATTGCCAGTATTATGCTCATAATCTTCCTCAATTTTGTCATTACGACTCCTCCTTTATATATGTAAAAAATTTTTATACTGAAAGTCTTTGCCATATAGACACTTCTGCAAAGTAATTATATTCCTCCATGCTGCAAAAGTCAATACATTTTTTAATTTCACCACCCCTTTTGACGTGAGTTGTAGCTCTTTTGACGTGAATTGTAAGGATTATTTGTTGTTACGGGCACATTTTTATGTTATTATATACTCAGATAAGTATTTACCGGAGGTAAACACCATGCTTAAAATAGCACTTTGCGACGACAGTCAGACCGAGCTTTCCCGCATTGAAAATGCGCTGTCTCAATTTAAAACCAAACATAGGAAGGAAATTATATTTGAAGCGTTCTTAAGTCCCGTTGACCTTTTGGGCAAAATTTCAGCAGGAGCTTTTTATGACCTTATTTTCCTTGACGTACTTATGCCCGTAATCAATGGCATTGACGTTGCCAAGGAAATATACAAGCATAATAAGCTCACAGGGATAATTTTCCTCACCTCGTCAAAGGAATTTGCGGCAGATTCCTACTCTGTTTCTGCCCTTGATTACATAATAAAGCCCATTGAAGAGGAAAGCTTAAACCGTGCAATGGACAAATTCTTTGAAAAGTACACTAAGATAAAATCCGACGAGCTGGTTATACGTGAAAAGTCAACAATTTCACGTATTCCGCTCCACGTTTTAAGCTATGTGGAGGTATTGGACCACCACCTTATCTATCATATGGCAAATTCCTACACAATACGTTGCAGACAAAGCTTATCGGATATTGAAGCCGCCCTTACAAAAAACGGCAAGTTTATCCGTACAAACCGCAGCTTTATAGTAAACATGGACTATGTGGCAAAAATCGAACCGGGCAATGCCCTTATGGAAGACGGCAGCCACGTGACAATTTCAAGAAACAACTTTAAAGCAGTTTCCGATGCATACCTTAAGTATAAACTGGAAGGAGCGTTTTAAATGACCGAAATTCTTCGTAACGCATCACTTGTGTGGTCACTTGTTCACTGCGTAATTTTATTTATGCTTCTTTTTAAAAGTCGCTTTTCCGTAAAGAAAACAATTATTTTAACATCAGCCGTAACTGCCCCCCTTATTATAATAAACCTTCTTATACTGGTATTTTTCGGTCTTGAGAAATTAACTCAGCTGATGATTTTCACCTGCATTATCCCCAGCTTTATTTTCTTTTTTATCATATCTGAAAACCGTGGCTTCCGCTTTGTATTCACCTTCTGCCTTGTTGACACAATCTGCTACGAGGTTATTGTTTTGACAGGCATGCTGGATATGTGGCTCAAGGTGCCGTATTGCATTGTAATGGCATCCTTAAGACTTATAATGTTTCCCCTCCTGGAGCTTTTACTCGTGAAATATTTTCGGAAGTCCTATCTTGATTTTCAGAATTTAATCCTCCGCGGTTGGGGCATTTTCAGCCTGACGGCAATAGTTTTCTATGCACTTTTAGCAACATCCTCCGTATACCCGTCAATTATCTGGTCCCGTCCCGAATGCTTCCCGGTAATGATTCTTATCATGACGCTGATGCCTATCATGTATGCAACAATTTTCCGCCTTCTGATTATCCAGTCAAAGCTTCATGCATCGGATAGGGAAACGCAGATTCTTGACCTGCAGATGAAGCTTGCAAACGAGCGTCTTGCGGCAGATTCGGAAAACGAAAGCATGCTTAAAACCCTTCGCCACGACCTGAGGCATCATATGGTGCTTCTCAACGACTACATAAAAAGCGGCGATACGGAAAAAGCGCTTGAACATATAGGTTCAATTTCCGAATATATCGACAGCACAATTCCCAAGCAGTATTGCCTCAACAGAGTGGTAAACGTTACACTCTCCCACTTTGCAAATGTCTGTGACCTTAAGGGCATTGACTTTATATGCGAGCTTTCCCTCTCCCGTCAGCTTAACGTGTCCGACATCGACCTTGTTGTCATATTTTCAAACGCACTTGAAAATGCAGTCAACGCCCTTGAAATATGCGACACAAAGCGCATTGAGGTAAAAGGCTTCGAGTCTGACGGCAAATTCTTCTTTGAGGTTAAAAACCCCTTCTGCGGTGAAATTGAATTTGAAAACGACCTTCCCGTATCCCGCAGGGAAAACCACGGCTACGGCACAAAATCCATTGCCGCAATCGTGGAAAAGCACGGGGGTATGTATTCCTTCACGGTAGAAGACGATATCTTTGTATTCCGCTGCGCAATATAAACCGAAAAACACGAAAATGACCCGGAAGTCTATCAGGACTTCCGGGTCATTTTTTGTTGCCTTATTTTACTTAACGTATATTTCCTTTACTTCGCACAAAGGCTTCATGTTTTCATCCCAGAGCATAATTCTTACCGCATCGCAGTCATTGTCTTCAAGCTCAACAACCTTAACTCCGCTCACATCATAGCGGTTAGATGAAATCATTTCACCGTCTTCCTTGTAGTAAGCAACAATGCCCTTTGCGCCTTCACTGTTGAATACAGCATGAGTATCACCAATAAATTCTGCCGAATCATCGGAAGGCTTCACCATTTTCGCCTGAGCATAAAGATTTGTGCCTTCAATTCTGCCTTCGATTGTGTACACACCTCCGTAGAAGTATGCACCCTCTGTAGGCAGTCTCCATTCAACATTTCTTTCTTCCCTGTCCGAATTGGAAAGTGTAACCTCTACAGTATCGGGCAGCTCGCTGATATCCTTTGCAAAAACTGTTTCTGCCGCCGTAACGTAATTTTCCTTTGTATGAAGTCTCAATACCACAAAGCTCATGGGTCCAAGCTCATACAGGAAGCTGTCGGAGGCACCTGTAAAGATACCCTTTTCCTCTGCCACATTAAAGGGGTTATCGGCAGTGTTTCTTGCATCCTTGCTGCTGCCTGTAAGTATTATTTCGTCAGCCTCAGGTGCAATATAATCTGCATTTGCAATGTCCACATTCACAAGAGCACGCTCAGAAGAGGAGTTAACCAGCTTTACAATAACATCTTCCGAAGCTTCATCAACAGAAACTGTTGAATATACAGGACCCTCTGTATAAGTGATATTAACCTTGTGAATCAATTCACCGTTCAGATAACAGCTCATCCAATTGTTTTCAATTGTAATCTCTATATCGTACCATACATTGCTCTCTACGCTTCCTGTAATATTTTCTGTAATTGTGCTCTTTGAGCCGTTTACAACTCTCTGCACCGCATGGCTTGTATTAGTCCATCCTGCAATATTCCAGAAAATGTAGTTGTTTTCATCCACATAATGTACGGGGATAAGGAAGCCTTCATTACCCGAGGTCTTTCTCGCCTTAAGAGTCAGTGTGTAATTTTCGCAATTTGTCTTATTAAAGGCAAATGCGCCGTTTACACCTGCATCAGTCTGAGAAACAACACCACCGTTTTCATTCCATGTGCCAAGGTGTGTTTTGGAAATATCAAGACTTGCTTCCTCACCTGTTTCAAGGTTTGTTATCCTGATATCCTTAAATTCTGCCGCAGTTGCCCATGTACCTGCACCTGCGTTATATTCCTTCTCTTCGCCCGGAACAGATACCTTGTTTTCAACCGTGTAGCTGCCCTTATTCTCGGAATACATCTTCTGAACATAATAGTCGGACGAAGGATAAACCGTGGAATTATTAAACCATATCAGGTTGGGATTCCACTGATTGTTTCCTTCCTTTGCAAGAAGAGGAGCATAGCTTGCCATCTTTACAATATCGGCATTCTTTTCAAGACCTGTCATATACGCCGCCTCTGCTATTGCAGAATAAAGAGTATTTCCGTAAGTTCCGTTTGCCGCATATTCGCCTGCAAATACACTAAAGCCTTCTCTGTCGTATTTGTCATAGCGGTTAATGTTTTCAAAGAACCACTCAGGTGCTTTGTAGTAGTGCTCGTCAACCGCATAAGTAAAGTTTTCTTCGCCGTTATGAGTTTCAAGCCAGTTCCACGCATTGTTGTAATGAGTGCCGTCAGCAGAGGGACCCGAGGTGGAAATAAGCTTTATTTCGGGGTACAGCTTATGTATTTCCTCCTCAAACGCCTCGTAACGCTCAAAGAAGCGGTTGCTCGCAGAATACCACTGCTCGTTGCCTATTCCTAAATATTCAAGATTGAAAGGCTCGGGATGTCCCATCTCGGCTCTTATTTTTGCCCATTCGTTTGTTTCGGGGTCGCCGTTTGCAAACTCAATAAGGTCAATTGCATCCTGAATGTAGATATTATACAAATCCTCCCAGCTTGATACATCTCCCGCCTGATACTGACAACCAATACCAACACTTACAACGGGAAGAGGCTTTGCGCCTATATCCTCACAAAGAAGGAAGTATTCGTAAAAGCCCAGTCCTAAGGTCTGACAGTAATCATAAGCATTACTGCCTGTCTGCCAGCGGTTCCAGTTTTCTATTCTTTCCTCTACAGGACCGATGGAATTCTTCCACTGGTAGCGGTTTTCCAAGGAGTAGCCTTCAACCACACAGCCTCCGGGGAAGCGCATAAATGCAGGGTGCATATCATAGAGCTTCTGTACGATATCCTTACGAAGTCCGTTGTTTCGTCCGTTAAAGGTATCCTGACTCATAACGGAAATCATATCCATCTCAATGGTGCCCTTGCTGTCAAATACGATTTTTACAGTCGCCTTGTCAGAAGCCTTACCCACGCAAATTTCAGAGGTGTATTTTTCAAACTGCTCCGAATTAACTTCTATGCTTGTTTTACCGAGAATTTCCTCTCCGTCAACAATCATAACCTCTGCCTTGCCATTATAGTCGCCCCTTGCAAAGAAGCTTACATTGTACATTTCATTTTTCTTTGCGTTAAAGCCTGTGTAGCAAACATTTGCAAGACTGCTTCCCTCCTTTGTAATAAGGCGGATATACGTGGGATTATTTTCATTCAAGCCGTTTTCGGTAGCATATACTGCAGTTGCGCCATCTACCGTCCAGCCCGATGAAGGTATCTTTGTATAGCTCTCGCCCTTATCGGGGTTACAGTGCGCCGCTTCAAAGGAGCGGTTTTCAATCACCTCGCTGTAAAGACCGCCGTCTGCAGCATAGTTGATATCCTCGTAGAAAATACCGTACATATCCTCTGAAATATCAACACCCTTTTTGCCGAGGTCAATATTGAGGTTATATTCCTTTTCTTCGGGGAATTCCACTTCTCCGTAATATTCCAGAAGATTATTCAATTCTCTCCGGCTTATGGGTATTACATATCCGTGTCTGGGGGTAAAGTCAAAGGAATAATCGCCGTCTGCTTCCCAAAGCTGAGTATAGTTTTCAAAGTCTGTAGTTTCAACCAACGCATAGCAGCCGCCGTTGAAGGCTGAGCCGTCTGCAGCAATTACCCACCTGTCCTCACCGATAATCTGCCAGATATTGCTTCCTTCAACCGCCATGGATACACCGCCTGAGGTTACCATGGGAAGCTGTCCGTCAGAGTATTTTGTCACATCATGCTTCCATTCTCCGCTTATCTTGTCACTTGTTGCAACTCTCTTTCCGTCATAGTACATAATGTACTCGTCATGGAACTTATCGTATACGATATCGCCGTCAATGGCGCCTGCATTTGTACCTGCAGGCTCGTCAAGCATCAGTTCAACATCTGTATATGTGGATGCATCGCACAAATCCGTTGCATAATGGCGGTACATTACTGTCGCATAAGGGTCACCGGGTATGCTCATGGCAAGATATACCATATATGCCTCTTTTTCGGGACACCATATAGCCTGAGGTGCCCATGCACGGGTACAATCCTCTGCTCCCTTGATTTCACGATAGTTTATCCACTCGCTGTCAACAATATTTATAAGGTCAGGTGTCTTATAAACAACCGTTGCATAGTTACTTGACCAGCCTAAGGAGGACTTCATATCTGTTGCAATGATGTAGTAATAGCCGTCCTCGCCCTTCATGATAAAGGGGTCACGGATACAGAGCGTGCCTAAATCGCTTGTAAGCACACTGTTACCGCCGTTTAATGTGCGGAAATTGTAGCCGTCACGGCTTACGCCATAGAAAAGTCTTTCCTGACTTGCATTGTTTCCCGTAAAGTATGCAAAGAGGTATGCATAATCCTCTTCCTTTTTAAGCACCTTGAAGGTGTATTCCTTTTCGGCAGACAATTCACCTAAGGTAAAGGTAGCCTTCATGGTAACAGTTTCGTCCTTGTCGCCTCTTGTCACCTTACCCTTATTTGAAATAACGCTTTCATTTGAGGATACCCACTCAATGCGGCAACCGCTTCTTTCACCAATTTCACTGATCATTAAATCAGCCGTTGTTTCATCGGGGTTAACAAATGTCATGCCCGCAACGTCCGCGTTAAAGAGCTTTTCTTCACCGGTAAGCTTAACTATATCGTTCTCTGTAAGAGTGCGGTTATAGATTTTTATATTGTCAAATTTTCCCTTGAAGTATTTATCGCCCGAATAGGTGGACTTACCTAAGTTAACACTTAAATTGTTACCTAAATGGTAAAGAGTCTTTGTAGTTTTCGCCTCGCCTGCCAAAACTCCGTCAATATAAAGCTTCAGGGTTTCGCCGTCGCCTGTGATAATGTAATTGTTCCATCTGTTCATATTATCCGTAACGGTTATATCCACAGCCTCTTCGTATGTATTTGTTGTTATTGTCTGCGCAAGACGGATTTTGTCTTTTCTTGTTCTTAAGAAAAGATATTCCTGATTATTGTCACCTATTGAGAAGGTGAAGAAGAAGCCCGATTCCGTTTCGTTATAAATATCCATGGAAACAGAGAAGTTTTCTCTTCTGTCAAAGATGCCGTTGCCTAAATTAGCATAGCTTCCGCTTGTGCCGTCAAGTACAAGGGTGCCGTTTTCAATCTTTGCATTGCCGTAAAGAGTAAGCTTTTCGTCCTCTTCATTAAAGCTATACTCTAAAACAGTATCATCATCGGGAAGAGGTGCCCATTTTTCATTTATTGCATCATACTCTTCCTTTGTAACTGCAAGCATAACACCGTGCTTTGCACCGGTGGGCATCTTATAGCCACTTGTAAGTCGGGTAAACTGACCTGATGCCAGGTTGTCAGTCACAAGAGGGAAGAAGCCAACGCCTGTATTTGCACCTGTGTAGCCATCCATCATCAGACAGTATCTTCCGTCAAGCATTTTAAATATTGCAGGGCCTTCAACACCTGTTATGCTTGTAATGTTACTGTTAACTGAAGTGTATTCACCTAAAACAGAGTCTGCAACCTGCATAAAGATGCTGTTATTTGCTTCTCTCTTTGTAAATCTGTAATACTTACCGTCATCACCACGCACCATGCTTGTGTCAATAACGGTTGAGTCTCCGCTTCCGTCAACAAATACCTTCGGTTCACTGAAGGTTACAAAATCTCTTGTTGTGGCATAGAAAACGCTTTTCTTTCCGCCATTTGACAACACGCTCGATGACCAGAAAATAACATACTGCTTTGTTTCTTCGTCATATATTGCCTCAGGTGCCCATGTACAGCCCATGTCATCATTGGAAACCTTAATCATCCTCTGCTCTGACCAGTTAACTAAATCGTCACTCTCCCAGAACATTAAGCTCTTGCTTCCGTTATTTCCGTACTGAGACCAGCTACCGCCGTTTGCATCAAGGTCTGTGGCCATAAGGTAGAACTTATCTCCCTCATAGGAGCGGATAATATAGGGGTCACGAAGTCCCTTTGTACCCATCGCAGATTCAATCACGGGGAAATTACCGTTTAAGTCTCTCCAGTTTAATCCGTCCTCGCTTATTGCAAGGTGTATCTGCTGTACTTCCTTTTCTCCGTTAACGCTTCCGCGGAAGTAAGCATAAATATAACCGACCTTTTCCTTCTCCTCTGCCTTTGCCTTAACCGTAAGCTCAAATATTCTCGTTGCAGAGGCACCGTTTTTAGTAAAAACAGCGGTTAAGTTAACCTTAACATCACTACCTGAGCGTGTAACAATACCGTCTTTTGTAACAGCCTTATTGTCACTTGTCCATGTAACAGATGCACCGTCAACCACCTCAGGAAGGGTAATATGACCCTTTATACTGTCAGTATTGGGTATTTTGAAATTATTTGCAATGCTCTCTATTTCAAACTCCTCGTCTGTCATAGAATCGTCTCTTACATAAATTGTTGCCGTAACACTTCTGTATTCGCTCTTAAGATATCTTTCGGGCGTCATATAGAATACGGGTGTTCCGTCAAAGGCGTAATGTATAGTCTTTGCCGTTGCACTTCTTGTGCCGCCGTCAGGCTTCATATGGTATACGATAACGTCTCTTCCGTATTCATCCTTTATAAATGAGTTATGTCCGGGGCCCAACTCCTTGTCAATCTGTCCTGACAAAAATACAGGATAGTTTGACTTAACCCAGCTTGAAGCATCAAGCAAATCTGCATCCTCATCAGCAGTAAGAAGACCTAAGCAATATGTATTGTCACAGCCTGAGCCCGAGAAGGACATATATAATTTGCCGTCATGCTTTAAAACATAAGGTCCTTCATCAACAGTTGCCGTTCTTCTGTCCCAGCCGTAATCGGGTATACAGATAATAACAGGGTCGCTTGCTAATTTATAGGGGTCTTCGGGGTTCATCTCGGCAATGGCAAGATAGCTGTTGCCGTTGCCCTGACTTGTAATAGGTCTTTCCGCCCATGCATAATAATGCTTGCCTGCCGCCTCGAAATATGTCATATCAAGGGTGATGCCCTCGTCTATAAGATAGCTTCCGTCTTTTCTGGTAACTCGCACAGGTGCTTCCCAGTCATTTATGTTCATCGGGTCACCGTTGCACTTCATAACTCTACTCTGTACTGCGTTCCACTTTCCTGTTGTGCTGGATGCAAACAGACAGTACAATTCTCCGTTTATAACGTGCAGCTCAGGTGCCCAGTTACAACCCGAATGGTCGCCGGAGGAGGTGTGCTTAAAAATTAAAACCTCACTTGCTGCCGCCGCTTCTTCGATTGTGTTACCCTCACGGATATATAAGTCCACCTGTCCGCCTGTTTCATTTGTGGCAATAAAATAATACTTGTCATTATACTTATATACCACAGGGTCAGCCTCACCGTAGGCAAAGGGGCTTTCGTACTCAGATACCACAGCCTGACCTGTAACGGTATATACACCGGGAAGGTTAAAATTAATAGCATTAAGCTCATTTTCATTCCACTTAACAGGAACCTGTGCCTTTGAGCCGTCAGAATATACTGCAGTAAGAGAAGGAAGCTCACTTACGCTGTTTCCTACGTTTGTTCTTACCACAACCTCCTCGACAGAAGTATTTTTAACCTCACCAAGCTTTCTTGTAAGGTAATCATATTCTTCATCGGTAACGGCAAATATACAGCTTGCGCCCTCAAAGCCGTCCGCCTTTACTCTTTCGGTAGTCTCGTAGCCTTCAACGCTCTTTGCAGTGCCCGCTTCTTTAAACTCAACAAGATTGTCTGTTTCCCAGATGGTAAAGAAATCATCCTCTTTTCCGTCTGTTGTTTTACATACCGCCGCTACGTTTATCTTGCCGTCTTCGCCTCTGTAAATGTACGGCTTTTCTAAAATACGGGTAGTACCTGCAACTGTACCGTCGTCTAAATCAGCCTTGGCAAAAAGCACACCGCCGCCGAAATTCAACGCTTCCCAGCCTGATTCGGTCTTTGCTGCAAGGTGCATGCTCTTACCCACAACCGTACTCTCGCTTGTTGTATATGCTAAAACAAATTTTTCATTCTTGCCCATAACCATAACATCAAAATCCTTAGTTTTTCCGTTAATAGATGCAGTAACGGTTTTATAAGTGGTTTCTGCGCCTGCCGCAATCACATCTTCACTCCATGAAACTGCCTGTCCCGAAACAGTCTTCGGCATTTCATATCCGTCCTCTAAATTGTAGGGGATATCTATCATATTCAAAAAATAATCCTCGTTAACCTCTTGTGCCGTAATATTAAGCACAGGACTGTTGAAATTTACAATACCGTTGGTTTTTAAATATCCGTCCTCACTTCGGCAGGTTAAGTATAAGCCGATTTTTCCGTCTCCGTTCTTAACAAGCTCTGTTATGTCCATAACAGGGGAAATATCGTAATTCAAGGTATCAAACTCGCATAATACCTTTCCCTTTTCCCATGCCGCCTTAAGGGCATCTGTTGTACCCGCACCGCCTGTTAAGCTTACAGAATCAATAACATTGCCGTCTGCAGGCAATATGGTTACAACGGGTACCTGACCTGATTTTCTGCCGTTGTTAAAGGTCATATTGCTGCTCAACGTAGCCTCAATAATTGCATTCTTGTCCTTATACCCGAGAATTTCCTCAGGCAGGTTAAAGCTCATAAAGCATGCACGGTAATTACCCCAGCTTACGCTTGTGGGCAATGTGCCGTTTTGTGCATTCGTGTCAAAATTCCAGCTGAATGCCCGTGTTGCACCTACGCTTTGTGTCACAGACTCTGCAAACACAACCGTGGGCACAAACGACAGTATCATCGCCAGAGTTAACAATAACGATAAAATTCTTTTCATTTTATTCCCTCCCATAATACTTCTGTTTATATTATATAATCCCTTATTTTCTTTATCAATTACATTTCGTACTTTTTTCTTGCATTTTTGTACCTTCTGTGTTATGTTTATCCTGAGGTGATTTCATGGACAGCATAAAATTTACAAATGCAGGCTATAATATAGCCGAGCCACCGGGCTTATCATTTCACTGGAGCCTTAATCAACATGCGTTTTTGTACTTTCAGGGTCCCGTACTGATTAACGGCAGGGAATATAATTCCGGAACATGCATTCTCTATAAAGGCGGTTCTCCTCACAATTACAAAACTCAGAAGGGCTTTGTCAACAGCTTTATCGGCTTTTACTGTCCCGACGAGCTGTTCACGCTTTTAAACATTCCTTGCAACAGCCCATTTTTCCCAAACAACTGTCAGGAAATCAACGATATGTTTTTTTCCATATGCCAGGAAAACGCTCTTCGCCCCTTTGGCTTTGAGGTAACCTTAAAGGCTCGTATTCTGGAGCTTCTGGTAACAATCGGCAAGGGCTCAAACAAGCAAACAAGCAAAAAGCTTTCTGACAATACGGTAAAAATGACCGCCATAAGAGCAGAGTATCTTTCCGATTTGGTATCACCGCCTGACTTTGACAATCTTTTATTAACGCATGGTTTTTCACGCACACAGGGTTACATGGTTTACTCACGTGTTTTCAACTCCTCTCCCAAGGAGGATCTGATATGGGCACGCCTTGAAAAATCACGTATGCTTATGCAGCAGGCCCCCAATATGAAGATTTACGAAATCGCCGAAAGCTGCGGTTTCCCCAATATTCCCCATTTTTTCCGCACCTTTAAAAAACGCTACGGCTATACACCGAAGCATTATATGAACGCATTGAAATCCGAACAGGAAAACTAAAAAGTCATTTTCTGCACAATAGCGAAGGGTTTGGGAAAGAAGGTTTCCCAAAATAAAATCGGAGGGGTTAATCGCATTCACCCCTCCGAAAGTGGCGATTTCAGGGCTCCCATAGGGAGTCTTGCACGAGAAATCGTCACTTTATTCCTTATAAAATTCAGACCTCAAAGTGCTGAAGGATGTAATCCGCCTTTGAACTCGAGTGTCGATAACACTTTATCGACACGCTCAAGTGCCATACCTCTTTAGGTATGGCACTTTTTGATTGTTGCTTATTGATTAATTTCTGTCCTTACGGCAAAGCTGTTCGGTGTCATCTTATTTATACCGTCCCATCTGAATACTTTGACATATTTCATAGCCTTGTCATACGGAGCTTCAAATCTGCCCTCAGTGCGCTTTGCTTCCACGAGAGCATCCTCTGAATTGTATACACCTACAACACAGCCGCCTGCCGCTTCTACAATCAGATTTCCGCCTTCAACCTTCACCACGGCAAAGGGCGTGCCTCCGATTACCTCATAAACGGTCTTTTTACCGTTCATATCTGTAACGACAATCTCATCTCCGCCGTACAATGGTGTATTATCCTCACCCTTAAATTCCAGAGCAGCCGCACCTGTAAGAGAGAGCTTTTCCTTTGCCGCGCCGACAGTATCACCGTTTGTTATCTTTATGGTCTTACCATCCTCGTCTATTACGTACTCATCGCTTGCTAACTTCCAGCCGTAAATTTCTATTTCCCACAGACTGGTTCCCACGGCATTATTCTTTTCAGAGCCTGTGGTTCTGATATTGACAAACCGTCCGTAATTATTCAGCACATCAGACTTAACTGTCTTATACTCACTGTTGCCTGCAAATGCCAATGTGTAGCCCTGAGTTTCAAAATTACGGTTCTTGCTTGTATCGCTCCAGAAATCTGCACCCTTATCGCCTATAGTTCTGATTTCGTAAATATAGCTTCTGTCGGTACCCTTGTTGAATCTCAGGTCAATTCTTGTTATGTGGTAATTGTCGCCTAAGTCAACTTCAATCCACTCGTTCATAACATAGTTTGCCGAGAATCCCGACCAGCGTGTACCGTAATTACCGTCCACGGCATTGCTCGCATAATGCTTTGCCTCAGTTACGGAGGCTTTTACCTTTTTACGATATGCCAGGTTGTCAGTTAAAACAACAAAGTCCTTCCATCTCTCACCTTCATCTACCGAGATGCGGATCTTCATTCCGTATTCGAGAGCTGTACTTCTGTCTGTAATTTCCTTTCCGTCTGCTCCCATAAGGCTGTACGATTGTCCGTACGCAGAAGTAATACTGTTCAAAAATTCGCCCCAGGTAATACTGCCGTTAATTTTAATATCGTTTTCACCTGCGCGCACTCTGCTGTCGGAGGAATTTACCACAAAGCTCTGGGCAAATTCTTCCTTTGAAAGCAGCTCTGCCTCTTCAGTTTTAAGGATAAATCTTAAAACTCTCTCTGCACTTCTCAATACCTGCCATCTTTCAAGAGAGCCGGAGGTAAGAGCATCATATACATTCTGTGCATTGGGGCTGTCCTCAGGAGCCTTAACATCATTTCCTGCCGCAATTTCCTCAGCATGAGTAACATTTCTTGTTCTGTAGTCCGTCATAATGAAGCCGTCAAAGCCCCATTCGTTGCGGAGTATTTCCGTCAGAATCTGATAGTTACCGGAAACCTGTGTTCCGTTTATGCGGTTATAGGAGCTCATTACAGACCAGGGGTCACTCTCCTTAACTGCAATTTCATAGCCCTTAAGATAAATTTCACGTGCAGCACGTTCACTTACACGGCTGTCATTACCCCATCTGCCCTTTTCCTGGTTATTAAAGGCAAAATGCTTAAGCTGGGATGCAACCTTCCTTGACTGAAGACCACGTGTTATAGCTGCCGCTATTTTACCCGACAGGTACGGGTCCTCTGAGAAATATTCAAAATTTCTTCCGCAGAGAGGGTCACGGTGGATATTCATACCGGGTCCCTGCAAAAAGCTCATGCCGAAATGCCTTGCTTCATCAGCTATGCCTGCGCCGAGCATTTCAATCAGCTCTGTATTCCATGTACATGCCTGCATTGTAGAGCAGGGATAGAATGTAGAGGTTGTCTCCCAGGTGTCTTTACTTCCGTTATACTGAATACCCGCAGGTCCGTTTGAACCGCCGATAACAGGCACACCGTAAGCATCAATACCGCCGATACCTGTTCTGTGACCTTTTCCGCTCTCCGGCGAAACACAGCCTGTCAGCTTAACTGCCTCCTCGTCTGTAAGACGGGCAACGAAGGCTTCAAGAAGCTTTGTATCCTCAGCAGACTCTTCACCGTCACAAAATGCCTTTGCAACCTCATTAAAGCTTATAAACGAATCCTTATGCTCTGCTGCATTTGTGTTCTTATAAACCGCCTCGTATTTTGCATCCACGTCCTCTTCGGGTTTATTTGAAACAGTGGCATTATTTTTCTGTTCAATATATTCAAATGTACCATTACTCTTAAGACGCACGTTAAAAAGACTTGTATCGGGCACCAGATGATGCTCAAGCTGCTCTACAAGCTCAATTTCATCAAGGATAAAGCTGTCCTGATAGGGTGCTCTTACACTGTTACCCACATAGAATTTGTATTCGCCCTCTTCAAGGACATATGCCGCCTCGTAATCGGTTTTTCCCATATCGTCATAGCTTGCAAGCTCATCAAAGGGGAAGGTAATGGTCACAACCTCGCTCTCTGAGGGCATAAGCTCCTTTGTTTTGTAAAATCCTGCAAGCTCACGGGCAGGCTGGGTAAGATTTGTTTCAGGAGAGGAAGCATATACCTGCACAACCTCTTTACCCGGATAATCGCCTGTGTTTGTAACGGTGGCAGTAACAGCAACTGTTCTGTCTCTGCCCTCGCCCTCTATATCAACACTCTTATCTGTTATTTCAAATTTTGTATATGTAAGACCGAAGCCAAAGGGGAAATTCACCCTGGGCTTTGCCACGGGAATAGTTTCAAAATATCTGTAGCCTACAAAAATATCTTCCTGATAATTTGTATAATCGGAATTGCCGAAATTATTCGCTGTGGGATAGTCGGCATAATTAGCCGCCCATGTATCTACCAGCTTACCGGAAGGGTAGCTGTCACCTAAAAGCACATTTGCCATTGCCTCACCGCCAACCATACCGGGCAGGGAAACAAAAAGCACCGCATCAATGGCATCATGCATAAGCCAGTCAGACTCAATAGCACCTGTTACATTAAGGATAACAACCACTCTGTCGAAGCCTGCTGACTGAACATAATTAATCATATCACGCTCTTTACTGTTGAGCCTGAAATCGCCCTCAGTATCGCTTCTGTCGCTGTCTTCACCTGCAGGTCTGCCTATGGTAATAATTGCAGTGTCAGCCTCTTTTGCGGCATTTTTTATTTCAGCCTGGCTTATCTGCATTTCGCCCCAGTGCTTTAACACCGCACCCTGAGTTGTTCCGTAGGCATAGGTTCTGCCGTCTTCGCTCCAATAACGGTTGCAGTAATCTTCATATGCGTCCCTGAGCTCTTCATAAAGGAAAATATCCCCCGCTTCATCTCTTGCCTTCAAGGCATCAAACAGGCTTATATACTCCACTCTCTCGTTCTGGCTCTTAAGATTACACGTTCCGCCGCCGCCGTAAATGAAATCAATCTGATTAACACCGAAAATAGCTATTTTTTCACCCTTATCCAAAGGCAGAGCCCCGTTGTTCTTGAGCATTACCATGCCTTCCTCGGCAACTGTACGGCAAAGCTCCAGTCCGTCCATATTACCTGTCAGGTCGCTTGGCTCAGCGTTATAAGCAAGTGCAGGTATTGCCGAAAAAATCATAACCGCCGACAGGAATCCTGAAAACAATCTTTTAACTGTGTTTTTCATTTTTGCTCCTCTTTTCTACTTTCAGTTATCTGATTGTATTATACAGCTTTTCCTTTTCATAAGTCAAGTCAATTTTACACCTTGGCGGCCGCACGCATTCCAGGTTTTACACTCTTTTTTAAAAATAGTGTTTACACCAACCTGTTTATGTGATAAAATTTAACTGCATAATAAGAAATATGGCTTCATTTATTTTTTATTGGAGGGTTTTTCATGAAAACAAAACGCTTTCCCGCACTTTTTATTGCACTTACACTTATTTTGGCGATTATTCCTGCCATGAGCATCAGTGCGGAAGAAACAAAAACAGTAACAGAGTCTTTTTTAGGCGAAATTGTCTGGTCTGCGCCTACCGTCGGCAATCTTTATGATGCGCCCGTAGCCTCTCATTGGCAGGGCTGGAGCGTCAGCGGTACCAATGCAAACCTGAGAACATATGACGGCTACGACGTATTGCAGTTCTACAGTGCCCACCAGGCTGACCTTAACGCAACGGTAACTGCCTCCACCGCAGTCAAAAATGCAACAAAGGACGCCGATGTGATAATTGTCGAATGGAAGCACAAGGGCAATCCCCCCTCTGACAATTACTATGATTTCACATTCCGCGATACCAACGGTGCCACGGTTACAACAATTACCCTCGATAAGAACTTTCCTGTTGTAAAGGATACACACAAAATGGGCTTTCCCATAAACTACATTGATATGGCTGTTGCTTACTACAATAACCCCGACGGCAAAACACATACTGTTGAATACTATGTTGCAGGCGAAAGGACCTATACCGATTCTGCTCTTTCCGGCACGGTTAACGGTTTCGGCTCCATTGCAGGCAGTGACGGCTGGTGGACAAACTACACTCACATAGGCTTTGCTGACCTGACAATTGCAACTGCCGTAAACTCCGCAACCGCAGTCGATGTTACTGCATCCTATACTGTTAACGGCTCTGTTGTAAAAACAGAAACCAAGCGTTACGATTCTTCAAAAAATAATGGCGCTGCATTCCCCGTGTTCAACTATTCGCCAAACGGCAGTAATGCTCTTTATACAGCCGAAGCGGTAACTCTTTCCGAGTCCGCCGTAATCGAAATGAAAAAAGCGGATAACACAGGCGCATACAAAAAGGGCGATGTTGTAGCCTGCAACGGCACACAGTACACCCTTCTTTCCGATAACCTTGTTCCCAATGCGGATTTTGCCTATGGCTTAGACGGCTGGTACAACGGCGCAGGCGGCAAGGCAGCTCCTTATAACTTTAAAGTCAGCGGCACCGCTCTTACAGTAGCTAACGGTAACAACAGTACCCATGCCCAGTCTCTGTACCGTGCATGGGATGTGGAAGTAGGCAAGACCTACTACTTGACCTTTACACTCAGCTCCGCCAATGAATGGACAAAGGTTGTGGAAGGCGCTACCGTTGAAAACTCGGATGCAACAAATACATTAATAGGCAGAAACGATTCCGTAACAGGCAAGAATGCTCTTGTGTTTACAGCAACAGACGAATTTGTCCGCATCAGCTTCGGCTGGGCACAGAGCAAAAAGCTCTCAGGCTTTGGCTTATATGAAGTTAAATAAACCCAACGAAAAAGGACACATCTTTCGATGTGTCCTTTTCGTGGCGGAGAAAGTGCGTTGCCGGTCATATACACAATTTTCAATAATCTTATATTTATGTTGAAAAAAGTCCTCTTTTTTGATACAATCTATCATACGAGGTGAAAATTACAATGTTAGAAACAGTAATCACAAAACCTAAACTTTCTTCAGAAGAACAGATAGCCCACTTGAAGAAGAAAGGCGTTAAGTTTAACATACATACAGAAGAATATGCAAAACATTACTTAAATGAAAACAACAATTATTTCAAATTAAGAGCATACCGAAAAAGTTTCAAAAAATATACCGCCGGTGAAAAATCGGATACCTATATAGATTTAGATTTTGCTATGCTTAAAGACCTGGCTATTATAGATATGCGCCTTAGGTATTTGTTATTGTCTCTCGCTCTTGACATAGAACATTTCGAAAAAGTAAAATTGCTTAAAATTATTTCAGATAGCGATAATGATGGCTATAGCATAGTCAATGCCTACATTGAAAGTTTAAGAGAATTTGAAAGTTCTACAAATGACGGCAACAAACCTTATACGGCACTGATGCATGAACTTAACAAAAAGAGAAACAGTGAATATTGCCAAGGTATAGTTAATAGTTACGAAGGGAATTATCCTGTTTGGGCTTTTGTAGAAATTATTCCTTTTGGCTGTTTTATAAGTTTTATTAGGTTTTGTGCAGAGTATTTTGACGACAAAAATCTAAAAGATGATTTCTACCTGTTACATGATGTAAAAAGACTTAGAAACGCCGCTGCTCATAACAATTGTATAATCCATGATTTAAACATTAATAACTCTGAATATAAACCCAACTATAATGTAAGCAGATTTGTGTCAACTCTTCCAGATATGTCCAAATCAAGTCGACAAAGAAGGATGAGCAATGCTACAATGCGAGATATCGTAACATTATTATATGCTCACAAAAGAATTGTCACTAGCAGGGGTGTCATTGACGCAAAAACTCAAGAAATTAATAATGTTATGTCGCGATGTTTCAAGCATATAGATTACTATGAGAATAATACTTTGATAGTAAATACCTTTAATTTCCTCAAAAAAACAGTTGACAATTTATATCCTTTATAATATACTATTAGCATAGGGAAAAAACGCACAGCGTTTTTGCGGAGCGGTTTCTTAGGATTTCGCTCTATTTTTTTACACAAATGACAAAACACGAAGTTCTAGAGCTTCGTGTTTTTTGCTTTTTAAAAACACTTTATTCAAACAAAAGAAAAACAGTACACCGTATGATGTGCTGTCCTGGGCGTTCTTTGATGTAGCTTTATCATTGCCTCATTCGAATCACCCGTTTGTGGTACCCTGTATCGACTTCGCTCAACTGCTCGTCGCTCGCAGACCACTGCACCGCCTACGCTCTCCCTCCTCCGTCCACAGGACACGCTCGAGTTCGAATTTTACTTTTGCTTTCACCACGAAAAAGGACACATCTTTCGATGTGTCCTTTTCGTGGCGGAGAAACGGGGATTAACAAAAATCCAAACGATTTTTGTTAATAAGGTACCCGTTTGCGGTACCTTAGCTATTCTTTGTCTCTTGGTGCGTTATTGCCCCTCCGTTTGTGGTTCCCGGCATCAACCTCCCTGTCGGTCGTTGCTTGCCGACCACGGCACAACTCTTCGTGTTCGCTTCATCATCCGCAGGATGCGCTCACACTTGATTCCGCGGCACACCCCTGTGCGCTCCCTTCATCCGCCACAGGCGGCGGTCGCTGCTCGGTTCCCACGCCGGAACCGGCGCTCGAGTTCGAATTTTACTTTTGCTTTCACCACGAAAAAGGACACATCTTTCGATGTGTCCTTTTCGTGGCGGAGA
>JAFYPR010000018.1 GCA_017547445.1 Clostridia bacterium | reverse complement strand
TGTCCTCCGATTGTATAAATTTTCTTGTAACTGGCAGGTCACATTAAAATTATATACAATCGGAGTTTTTACGTCTATACTCATCGGCAATAGCCTTTTTTGAACCACGCCACTATGGCGTGGTATTCGTTTACACAAAAAACAAGCGGTCTTTTTTAAGACCGCTTGTTTGAGTTTTAATTTTCTTCTGCCGCTACAATTTCTTCCTGAACCTGATCATAGAAATCCTTAAGATAATCAAGCTCTGCAGCATCTTCGGAAATGATAAAGAATTCATTTACCGCATAACCTGTAAGAGCTGCCCAGTTGGGGCTACCTGCATTGTAAGCACGCTTTCTTACAATTACAAGCTGACCGGGAAGGATATCGTCAAGTGTAGCTCTTGTAATGGAAGAGATATTACCTGTACGGTCAAAGTTCATCTTGAATACGTTACCTTCAAGTCTTTCATTGGGAAGAACTTCAATATCATATTCCTTGCCGTTCTCACCGTCAAACTCGCTCTTTGCAAAAGCTAAGCTGAAGAGCTTATTGTTAACAACTTCATCAATGGAAGTGATAACACCGCAGTAGTGACGGATGTTGTACTTATTGCTTTCAGAATCCCATGAATTCCACTTTCTCCACTGATCCTGAGAGAATGGCATGAAGGGAGTTACATAAGAAGATGTGGATTCATTGAAAATGGGAGTAACCATATTATACATATCGAAGTAAAGGCTGTCGTCATAATAAGGCGCGATATCTTCGATGTAAGAACCGTCTGTAGAAATTCTTACAGGGAAACCGCTTGGCAACAAGGGCTGATTAATATCATTGTTGACATGACCTTCACCCTGAAGATGATACTTAGGTCTTACAAGCTGATTTCTTACGCTCGTGCCGTCGAAGTAGTAAACTCTTACTGTTTCTTCGTTTGCACTCTTATCAAATGCTTCTGTAACCTTAAGGATGAACTTGGGAGCAAGGTCAGGCTGGTTATGAGTAGCATATGTGTTCTTATCTGTATCTTCTGTAGAGTCAGAAGATTCAATATACCAGTCAGCCATTACAAGGAAATTACATGCTGTCTTCTGCATATCGATGGGTGTTTCGTCATCACTGTAGTAGTAAGCATAAATCCAGTCATAAGTTTTGAAATGGTAGTTATCCCAATAAGTAGACATACCCTTTGTATAGTAAGACTGGTTGTCGTTCTTATAATCAGCTTCCTCGACAATGAAGTTAACTGTCTTATCGTCACAGTAAGTTCTCTTACCTACATTGCTCTTACTTACTTCATCATAAACAGTTTCCTGGCTATAGTGTAAGCAACCATAGTTCTTGCTGTAGTAAAGCATTGTGTCGGAGCCCTGCTTAACTGTACCTACGGGTCTTGTCTGTAAATAACCGTCGTTTTCACCAACAACAATCACTTCGCTGATATCGCCCTTGCTGTTAAGCTTATAGAGGAATGCTGCTCTTGAGGGATGAGGACGCTGCATGCCGTTATTGGAATATCCGCCATCAGCGGACTTTCCGAAGAGGGCATCTGTAAATGCAAGCTCGTAGAACTCTGCATCAGTCATCCTGCTGTCGTTAACCTTAACGGAAGTTGCAAGGTTATAAATCATTACACCACTGTTCTGTGTAAGCATCTTTACCTGATATCCGCGTCTGAGACCACCGTCGTTGATATCGATAAACAAACCAATATTCTTACGGATAACACTTGTACCTTCAAAACCTGCAATGCGGTTATCAGCATCAAGATAGAAGTCACCTTCATCGGAAACTGCAAGCTCAATTCTGCTTGCAACTGCAGGAGAAAGCTCATATTCAACACCGTTTACTGTATAGAAACCTTCAGAGCTTGCTTCTGTAACTATACCGAAAACGCGGCTATTGGAAATTACAACCTTCTTTTCAAGCTTGTCAACAGATTCATAAACATAAAGAACACTGTACTGCTTGATATCGGAAAGCTGTGCAATACCGCCATATTCATTAAGGAATGTTACACGATAATCTTCATCATTGGGGTCAAAACGGTATGTAGCGGAACGGTCATAGGAGCTTGTTACGTTACCGGAAGACTGGGAAACTGCGAAAACATAAACGAGTTCATATTCCCATACATCAATAATATCGTATTCATCGTCACCGTTGTTATCGATAAGTACAACATGACCGTTTTCGGGCCAGAGGAGGTCAACAGCTACATCAATAACTGCCTTACCGTTGTAAAGTACAAAGGGTGTTGCAGATGTTTCAGCTTCCTTTGTCTTCTTGTCTGTGTCCTTGTTTGCCCAATATTCAAATGTGTAGCCTTCAGCGGGTGTATAGAAAACATCTTCGAGGCAATCAGCTTCAATTGTAAGAGTGTTGTTTTTAACACTCTTTACTGTATACGCAATAACTGTTCTGTTATCTGCAGTATCTTCAGCATCAAGAACATATACTGTTGCATAGTAACCGAGGTAATCACCGATATCTGTATAACCGATATCGAAAACTTCATCATTGATAAGAATCTGTTCTTCCTCAACTGTTGTTTCGCCGTCAATAGCAGCGAATTCATTTTCTGTAATGATACCGCTGATTTCAGTAACATCAAAATATGTGTTGAGAGCATTCTTACCTTCAACTGCTTCGTAGCTGACCATTGTGCCGTCAGCAGAATAAGAAACGGGAAGCATAAGGTCAACAGTAAGAGCTGCATAAACAAGCTTTGCTACATCACCACGTGTAATATTCTGACCCATAGCAGTATCAAGCTTCTTCGTGATACCCATCTTCTGTGCTATGTAAACATAATCCTTAAGAGAACCACCACGAACCTGTGCCTGATGACCGTAGCCGAGAGCAGATACAACCATCTGCAACGCATCTTCATATGTAGCAGACATATCGGGGTTGAAATTGCCGTCCTCGTCTGCACGTGCAATACCTACAGTCTTAGCCATAGCAATAACGCCTGCAGCCCAGCCGTCGTAGTCATACATATCATTGAAGAGCACCATATCATCGGGAGCTTCTTCGCTGTAACCATCAATGCCTACAAGCTTTACGGCTACAGAAGCCATTTCAGCCTTTGTAATAGTGTTATACGGAAGGAAACTACCGTCCGTATAACCTCCCATGATGCCAAGAGCGTCAAGCACGTCAACCGCAAGCTCACAGTCAAGATCAACTGTGTCGTAATAAGTTGCCGCAACAGCGCTTTGGGGCACAACTATGAGAGAGAAAACCATTGTGAGCATTAAAAACATGCTCAATACTCTTTTTTTCATATTGCTAACCTCTCTATCTGTTGGATTAATTACTTCATGTATCTGTAAATCTGGTCAAGGATAACTGCCAGATAAGCACGGGAAGCATTTCTTGTGGGTTCAAATGTGTCTACTCTTGTGGGATCTGTTGCGTCAAGATAAACACCTGCATTGTGGAGAGCTGATACAGCTTCCTGTGCGTATGCAGCGATAGAAGCCTTATCTGTGAACTTGTCTGTACTTGCCTTAAACTTATCAAGAGACAAGCCCTTTGCCTTTGCCGCTCTGTATACAATTGTGATTGCATCCTGTCTTGTTACGGGATCATTAATACCAAACAGACCGTTGCCGTAGCCCTGTGCAATACCAAGCTTTTCAGCACTTGCTACATATATATAATACCATGCGTTAGAATCTACATCTGCAAATGCGCTTGTTGCTGTAATATCAGCCAGACCGAATACGTTAACAATCATCTTCATGAATTCTGCTCTTGTAACACCCTTTTCAGGTCCAAATGTCTTGTCGCCGTAACCGGAAACAATCTGTGCCTTTGTAAGGTTCAGAATAGCATCGGATGCCCAGTAATAGGATGTTTCTGCCACGTCAGAATAGTAGTCCTTTATTTCAACGTTGGGATCCTTCTTGTTTTCATCCTGAGAAATCTGTGTGTTAACTTCTGCAGTCTTTGTAACGGTGCCGCCGCCACCGCCGCCACCGCCGCTGTTGAGAGAATCTTCATATTCATCCCAAGCCTCTTCGTAAGCATCATCCCATGCTTCGCGGATTTCTGCAACGCTGTAATATACACCAACAAACTTTTCGCAGAAGATATTTCTGAACTTTTTCTTTGCAAGAAGCTTTCCGATTTCGTCTTCATCTACCTGGAAAATGTCGTTATTGTCTTTGACTGCACTTACAAGGTTATATGCATGTGTTTCGTTTATAATCTGAACTGCTGCTGCCTTTTCAAGAGCTTCAGCGAGTTCATCAATATCATTAACTTCGCTGTCAATTGTCTTTACTACCTGTGCAAGAGTGTCCTTATTCTGAATCTTGCCGTAGAGCGCCGCATCTTCAGCATCAAATCCGATTACGGAAGAGAATCTGTAAATAAGTTCAGCAAGTACACTGCTTTCAATACCGCCTTCATTGTAAGCTGCGATAATATATGCTTCCTTGATGAAGTCTTCACTGTTTTCAGCATCATATCCGCCTTTACCGGGTGTATATTCGCCGTTAATACCGTTGAGGATAAGTTCAGCAAATGCATCCTTTGCTTCGGGTGTAAGATTTTCATAATCTTCGCCTGTAAGCTTAAGGATAATATTACCGTCTTCGTCCTCTTTGCATTCGATAACGGAAAGCGCATTGTAGTGAGCTTCAAGCTTTGTCTTTACATCGCCTTCTGTCATGTTTACAGCTTCAAAGAAGCCTGTAACGTCTTCAACGCCAATATAGAAAACGCTTGTCTTGAAAACATCAGCCGCTTTGTTAAGCGCAACCACGATATTATAAGTACCTGTTTCAACATCATCGGGAGCGCCAAGCTTGATTTCAGCTTTATCGCCGCCAACAGGAGCATAGCCTACACTGATAAGCTCGCCGCCACTTACAAGATATGCCATAACAGTCTGGTCATTTTCACAGTCTGTTGTTGTAACATCAACATAAACATAATTCATACCAACCTGATTAGCAACAGCATCAATCACTTCAGGTCTTACATATACAACGGCCTCGGGGTCAATATCTGCCGCCAGAGCACCGATGGCTGTGCACTGAATGAGCATAAATGCGCAAACGATTACAGCTAAAAGTCTTGTCATTTTATTGCCGTTCATCTTTCTTCCTCCATTCATATCGGATTAAATTACTTGCCCTCTACAATATAGGGGTTATCCAACCAAGGCATCTTACCATAGTACTGAGTAGGAGTTGTATCATTGATGAAATATACCATATACTTGTACTGAGTGAGGTCCTCGTCCTCGGGGATTTCTATTTCCAAAGTAACATCTGTGTCATCCAATACGAGAGCGCAGTCGGAAACAGCTTCAAAATCAATCATAATATCGTTCTTGTAAAGAACCATAACAGCTGTAAAGTACACGTCATCTTCGTCGGAGTTATAAAGAGTTGTTGTATGAGTAAGTGTACCGGATGTAGTAAAGCCGGACGCACGGTCATACTCGTTACCGTCAGCATCTGTACATACAATGTTTTCTATATCCAGAGGATTGTCAAAAATTTCTGCTTCATAAAGCTCGATATCATCCAGTGCCATGGGAATTCTGCTCTTGTAGTTGAAATCAATTACAAAGAGACCGTTTTCGGGAGCTCTGAATGTAAAGAGAATCTGCTGCCAGGTTTCTGTTGCATCAATATCTCTGCCGATTTCGTTCCAGCCTACAATATATCTCTCACCGCTTTCAGAAACAACTGTAAATGCACGGTCATCGTCGTTTATTGTGTTACCTGCGGGCATCTTTACCCATGCGGAGAATACATAAACCTGATTGCCTGTTACACCTGTACGGTAAACAACGTCACCGGGGTAAACAGAAAGACCGAAATAACCGCTGTGAGCAGCATCTGTTGTGACTTCACCATTAGCCTGAAGTCTGTTCTTTGCGTTTTCAACAGGCTCGGAGTCAATGTTGGGGTTAGATTCAAAGCCGTCAAGCTTGATTGCGTTACCCTGACCTGCTTCAACCTTATAACGGAGACCGTCATATGTAAACACCGCCGCATTGTCTTCACCGGGAGTTACATACACACCGCCGTCACGCATTGTTGCAGTAAAGAGGTCTACAATTTCTTCAACTTCTTCATCTTCGATAACATCAGTTACAGTTTCTTCGGGTTCTGTTACATCTTCAACCGCTTCTTCTGTTACATCTTCAACGGTTTCTTCCGCCTCTGTTACTTCTTCAGCAACTTCCTCTGCAACCTCTTCAGTTCCAACGGCTTCTTCAGCAAAAACAGAAGTTACCGACAAACAAAGAGCCATTGCGAGAGTCAGGCAGAACAACCTGAAAATCATGCTTTTCTTTTTCATTTGACATTCCTCCTAAAAGTACCGACGTCATCGGCAAATATGTTCAAAAATTTAAAACTTGATTTATGTAATACGGCAAAGCCGTTTACAGACGACCTATTCGTTAAGCTGCCATGCTCTGACGTAATCAATCTTGAACTCGGCGGGCCACACCGTTGTATTATCGGGGCGACCGTCCCAGCCGTCAATGGCAAGGTTTAAAATCATATACATCCCGCTTGCCTGGGCTATGGCGTTTTTGTTTGTAAAATCATGTCCCACCTGTACTCCGTCAACATAGTAACGCATATAATCAGGGGTCCATTCAAATCCGTATGTATGGAATTCATCGCTTGTGTCAAAGCCAAGGTTTAAAACCTGCTCATGACTGTAATGCTCGTTCCACGCAGGACCGTAATGGAAATTCACATGAAGCTCCTTCGGTTTTGAACACAAAACCTCAAGCATATCAATTTCAGGCGGCCAACCGTCTTTGAGCATCCACCAGGCGGGCCACATACCCTTGCCTTTCGGCATTTTCATCCTTGCCTCAAAGTAGCCGTAATCGAAATTGAATTTATAGTGCGTATTTACTGCACCGGAAGTATAAATTATGTCATACTTCTTATTATTGAAGGTACCCTGCTTCCCCTTAGCATCGGGATGTTGTCTGTTTTCACCCTTCAAGGTGAGGATACCGTCTTTAACAATTACATTTTCCTCTGCACACCACGCCGCATGGTTATGTGAGTGGCCCCAGGAGTAATTATAACCCCATTTTGCAGTATCAAGTGCTTCGCCGTCAAAATCATCGTTAAATACCAGCTTGTATCTTTCGTCGATATAAGAAGGCTTTACAACATTCGCATTTTCAATAACGGGGAACTGAATTCGTCTTATTCCGCTGCCACGCAAAACAGGAAGCCTGAGATAGCTTTCCTTCATCATGGCAATCATTTCCCCGGCATCGGCTTTTGTGATAAGCTTCTTCGGTTCAAACCTGCCCACACCCTCAATAACCTTGTTGGCAACGGCAACTTCGATATATGTAAGATATTCAGGAGAAATCTCGTCTTTGTCCGCAAACCTCACATCTGCGCCTGCCGACAGGTCATTTTTCATGGCAATCAGCCCTCTGACAATCATTGCCACTGCTTCTTCGCGGGTAATGTCTGCTTCAGGCGCAACCATTCCCGCATCAACGATACCTGCACCAAGTGCACCCTGAATATATTCTGCACCAACAACTGATGAGCTTACATTCATCGGTATAAGAGGTTTAACTCCTGCTGTATCGCAAACCATCTTTAAAAAGTCAAGCTCCGATACATTTTCATTAACTGCATTGGCAGTAACACACGATATCAGAAGCACAAAGCACAAGACCGCAGACAATATTTTTTGCATGCGTTTCACTCTCATTTTCTCTCCCTCGCATAAAAATAGCGATTATGATACATCTATCCTATATAATACACTAAATTTTCTCCCGTGTAAATAGTTTTGTTACTTTTTTTCTATAAAATTTTTACCAAATTTTCAAAAACTCCAGGGTGTTACCGCACTTATCCGTCACGCGGGCATCAATAAGCTTCTGAATGGCAAGCACAAAAAAGCGGCACATAGACTCAGCACCCCGGGCGGAAAGGTGCATCATATCCTTCGGTGCATTCTTCTCATAGTCCCAGAGATGATACATTTTATATACCTCTTCGCGTCCCACTTCCGAAAACCAGCCTGAGGACATATCCGTAAGGTCAACATAGAAGCATCCCTTTCCGGAAGCCAGGCTTCTTACAGCATCAAAAAATTCCACATAAGCACCGCCGTCAGATTTCCCCACATTACTTTCATCACCCCAGCCGTAGCCTGCAGATATCTGCGGACTTACAAGTATGGGGATAATGCCCTTCTTTTCGCATCTGTCAATCATTTCACCCAAGGCTGCCGTCATTTTTTCAACAGTTGACTTATCATGGTCGTTTATACCGAACTGAACGATGAATATATCTCCCTTTTCCCCTTCCTTTTCGACAATGGGGAAGCTCGCTTTAAGCCAGTTTTCCGCCCAGTCACCGCTGGCAGCCAGATTCATTACCCTTGCATCAATATATTTTTCAAGGAACATTCCCCATCCTGTCATAACGGTGCCGTCCATTTCCTGACCCGTTCTTAAAAGAGGGTAGTAGTTGCATACGGTGGAATCACCGCCCACAAAAATTCTTATTTTGTCATCCTGAATTTTATTCGGCTCACGGAGCATGATAAAATCAAGCTTGTCTGTCAGTCCCTTTACGGTTACGGCAAATTCCCCGCCTTTGAAATGGTATTCGTCAAAGGTATGTATTGCCGCCTCAGGCACAGCCTGGGTGCCGGGCATATCAAGGTTTGATGCTATAAGATAACCGTCAAGATATACGCTTGCCTTAAGGGGCTCCGTTTTTCTCACCGTCACATCATAAAGACCGGGCAAAGCCTGTGCCTTATACGCATTGTCCGTTGTTGCCCATCCGCCTGTATTAAAAACATATACAGGTGTAATCTGTATTTTTTCGCAGGATGTAAAGCTCACATTGATTTTTCCGTTAACGCTCTTTGTTATGTACGCTTTCCCGTCGTATATATATTCTTCCGAAAGACGTATGTTTTCTCCGTTTCTGAAATAAAGTGCATAAGTGTCTGTAATCTCATCCTCCAGGGACACATCAATAGTTTTTCCCGTCTCACCGTATGCCACGTCAAAGCTGCGGCTTAAATTAACCTTTAAATTATCCCTTATGCTTTCGATTTCCGAGAGATATTTAAAAACCTCATACGCACACATATTATTTGCCGCATCTGTAAGAGAAAGCATTGATTTGTAAACCGTACCTGCACCTGATGAACCTGCCTTTGAAGCCATTTTTGCCGTAAGGGCAGCAAGGTCAATGTATGTAATACCTCTCGCCTTTGCAACACTTTTTGCAGTTTCTGTGTAGAAGTTTTTCGTTTCTGCCATCTGTCCCGTCAATGTATTAAACCTCATGGTGCTGCAAACAGATGCATAGACTGCTTTCGCACCCTTTTTATCAATAATGGCCAATACATCTTCAAGACTTTTCCTGAATTGGGCATTTTTATCCGAGGGTCTGTCCTTTTCCAGTATACCGTAGGACAAAATCACAACATCGCCTTTTTTAATGCTTGAAAATTCACTCGTTTTCTGCAAAAGGCTTATCAGGTCCCCTTCCTTGGCCCCGTTTACGAAACGGGAGGAATCATATATAAATCCGCCGAGACTTTCGCCCCAGTTTACCGCCCAGTCATCGCCGAAAAGGTAAACCGTGCCGGATGTCACTTCTTCCGAATATGCAAATGTCAGGTTTGCAGTAAAAATACATACAGCTATAAAAAAGGATATTATTCTCTTCATAATTATTCACCGCCTTACTAAAGGACACTTTTCTCCTATAATATATTATATAATTTTATTAAGTTTAGTCAATAATAGTAACAGAATTGTAAAGGAGGTGTAATTGTAATTAAATGAATGACAAGAAAAAAATACGTGTTAACGAAAGAATTAAAAAACTCGGCGAAGAAATTGCCCGTGAATTCATAAATCCCGACACAATGCACACAGACCCTCTCGGAAGCTGGACCGGCACACCTGCCGACAGAAGCGAAAAACCCACCCAGGACGCTGACGATTTATAACGAAAGGACGGCGCAAGCCGTCCTCAGACTGTCGATAAACCTATTTTTCGCACAATCGCGAAGGGGTTGGGAAAGAAGGTTTCCCAAATAAAATAGGCGGGGTTAATCGCATTCACCCCGCCGAAAGTGCCGATTTTAGGGCTCCCATAGGGAGTCTTGCACGA
>JAFYPR010000017.1 GCA_017547445.1 Clostridia bacterium | reverse complement strand
TTCCGTAAAGATTAAATCTGAAAAGACGGGATTCATCTTCAACATTGTCACATTCGATAGTAGCCTGGCTTAACTTACCGCCTTCAAGAATGCTCTTAAGACCGATAAGACGGCAGAATGCAGACTGAAGATTAATCTTGTCGCCATCTTCTGTTGTCATCCATACGTTGCCTGTGCAGTTGCTGAGCTCATGAATAAAGCCCTGAAGGTCAAGATCATGTACTGTGAATTTCCTCATAGTTAAAACCTCCTCATAAATGAGCGATTGATTATCAGTAAGGCTTACCTTACAAGCACATAGTATACTGAAAAAAATTATTTGTCAACACAGTTTATATATTTTTGTAGGATTGAACAAATCAGGAGAAGGATTGCTCTGTTCTGTTGATAATTTCGTCCTGTAATGCGCGGGAAAGATTTCTGAAATGGTCGCTGTAGCCTGCTACACGAACAATTAAATCCTTATATTCCTCAGGATGCTTCTGCGCCTCGATAAGAGTAGCGCGGTCAATTACATTGAACTGAATGTGGTGACCGTCAAGTGCAAAGTATGTACGGATAAGAGAAGCCATGTTTTTAAGCCCGTCTTCACCGGCTACAACTGCGGGGGTGAACTTCTGATTAAGAAGTGTACCGCCTGTCTTTAAGTGGTCCATCTTGGAGCAGCTCTTTATAACTGCCGTGGGTCCGTTTACATCGGCGCCCTTTTCGGGGGATATGCCCTCGCTCATAGGCTTCTGTGCACGTCTTCCGTTGGGAAGTGCGCCGCAAACCTCCCCAAAGTATACATGGCAGGTTGTGGGGAGCATGTCAATACGGTACTGACCACCCTTTATTGTGGGTCTGCCTGTTACGTAGTCGCAGTAGCTGTCAAACACTCTCTTCATAATAGAGTCGGCATAGTCGTCATCATTGCCGTACTTGGGTGTTTTGTTTGTTACAAGGTTATAGATACGGTCAAAACCTTCAAAGTCTGCCTTTAAGGCTTCACAAAGCTCTGCCATTGTGAAGTTCTTTTTGTCAAACACGTTGTAGCTTATAGCCGAAAGGGCATCTGTGATTGTGCCTATGCCTACACCCTGAATGTAATATGTATTGTAGCGTGCGCCGCCTGCGTTATAGTCCACTGCCTTTTCAATACAATCCTCCATAATGATGGAAAGGAAGGGTACGGGCATATATTTTGCATAAATCTCTTCTATGATGTTATTGCCTGCAATCTTGATGTCAAGGAAGTGGTGCATCTGCTTTAAGAATGCATCATACAATTCCTCAAAGCACTTATAGTCTTCTGCGTTACCTGTTTTAAGACCAATCTGCTTACCTGTATAGTTATCAAAGCCGTTGTTTAATGTAATCTCCAGCACCTTGGGGATATTGAAGTAGCCTGTCAGGGCATAGTTTTCCTTACCTAAACAGCCTGTTTCAACACAGCCTGTAGAACAGCCGTGACGGGCATCCTCAATGGTCTTGCCTGCGTTTAAAAGCTCCTGAATGATAGCTTCTGTGTTATAGAAAGCAGGCTGACCCCAACCCTTACGGGAAATTTCACACGCACGGAGAAGGAATGCATCGGGTGTTTTCTTTGAAATCTGCACGTTGCTTGAAGGCTGAAGAAGCTTCATTTCATCCATAGTGTCAAGGATAATGTAGCTTACGGGGTTTACACCGTCTCTGCCGTCTTCTGTGATACCGCCTGTGTTCATATTACAGAAGTCTGTATAAGTACCGCTTTCCTTTAAAGTAATACCAACCTTGGGAGGAGCGGGCTGATTGTTGAACTTAATCCAGAAGCATTCTAAAAGCTCACGCGCCTTGTCATAATCCATAGTGCCTTCTTCAACCTCCTTTTTATAGAAGGGGTAAAGGTGCTGGTCTAATCTTCCGGGGGTAAAGGCATCCCAGGGGTTAACCTCACTTGTTACACCGATATGTACAAACCAGTACATCTGAAGCGCCTGATGGAAGGTCTTAGGTGCAAATTCGGGAACCTGCTTACAGTTTTCACTGATTAAAAGCAAATCAGCCTTTCTCTGAGGGTCTGTTTCGCCTTCGGCAAGCTTTAAGGCATATTCACTGTAACGGCGTCCAAAAGCTATAATGCCGTCACAGGCTATTTTCATAGCTTCCAATTCAGCCTTTTTGTCATATGCGGTTACATCATTTACAAAGTCAAGACGGGCAAGACGTGCGTCGATGTCCTTTTTGAAATCGGAAAAGCCTTTTTTATAGATAGCATTGCCGGCTCCCGTGTGCCCGGGACCGCGCTGTTCCATGAATTCTGTGAACATGCCTGCGGCATAGCAAGCCTTCCATTCTTCTGAGGTGGACTGCATAATCTTATGTCGGATGGAACGCTTTTCCCAGTAGGGAATAACCTTTTCTGCCTGAAGTCTCTTATCCTCCTCGGTGACGGAGAAGCTTATAAGCTCTCTCGCATCCATAACCTCCATATCCTCGATTGTGTGACAGCACAATTCGGGGAAGGAGGGGGCACACTGCAGATTGTGACCCTTTTCGCCTACGATTAATTCGCCCTCATTGATAACAAGAGTCTTCTGTTCCATATATTCCTTGAATGCCAAAGCTCTGAGTACGGGGATATCAACACTGCCCTCGTACTTTTTATATGCCTCTGTCATAAGGACCGCACGCTCAATTGAAAGGGCGGGGTCTGTTGAAACACTCATTTCACGTAATTTTTTTGTTCTTTCTGTATAACCTCTCATAGTGGTCTCCTTTCATTTTAGTGGATCTTATCCGCCGATTTTTATGTCTGCAAAGCTATATTTTTTAAAAATTTCCTTTATTTTTTCAAGCTTTTCATCCGAAGGGGTGGACATACTGTTTGAATCGTAGTCACGACCTAATTTTGTGTATTTATACTTACCCATATCGTGATAGGGCAGAATATTCACCTTTTTTATGCCAAAGCCTTTACATTTTTCGGCAGTTTTTTCGATATCCTCCAAATCTGCATTACAGCCTTCGATAACGGGAAGCCTGAGGTTTACATTTGCGCCCGTTCTGCAGAGCTTTTCAAGGTTTTCCCATATAAGAGTGTTGGGCACACCTGTAATGCGCTCATGGAGAGAGGAAGAAAAGGCTTTGATGTCGTATAAGAATAAATCCGTAAAGGGGATAATCTTTTCAAGGCTTTCCCATCCTGAAAAGCCTGAGGTGTCAACTGCGGTATGTATGCGCATAGCTTTGCAGTACTGCAAAAGCTTTTTCAAAAGGTCGGGAAACATAAGGCATTCGCCGCCTGAGAAGGTGACACCGCCGCCTGATTCACTGTAAAACGCCACATCACGACTGATAGCATCACAGATTTCGCCATAGGTCATACCTTTGCCCGAAATTTCCCTTGCGTTGTAATAACATTCGTCGGTGCACTTTTTACAATGGGTGCACTTTTTTGTATCTGTTATAACTGTATTATTTTCAATTTTTACGGCTCCCTCGGGGCAAGCTGCAACACATCTGCCGCAGAGGGTGCAGTTTTCCCTGTTGTACATAATCTCCTCATCCGAAATGTGGGTTTCAGGGTTATGGCACCATTTGCATCTTAAGGGACATCCCTTGAAAAACACCGTTGTGCGTATACCCGGACCATCCTTGGTGGAAAACCGCTGTATATTTGATATAAGTGCATTTTCCATAAAAATTGCCTTTGCCTTTCTCTAAAATTACCAAATTGCAACTCATTACTATTTATCAGATTAATTCTATATCTTTTTTTTATGGATGTCAATAAAAAAAGATAGGGTTACTGCCTTTAAGCGACAATATTTTGGCAAGTGGAATTGTATAATATAAAAGACGGGGTGAAATTATGATTACTGTATACATAGATGTGCTTTTTGCGGTGAATTTTCTTATAAATATTCTTATTGTAGAGGGTACGGGACTTATTATTTCAACTGACACTAAATGGTACAGAAGTCTTTCTTCGGCGCTGGTGGGCGCTGTATACGCAACACTTGCATTTTTCCCGGGGATGGAATTTATTGAAGGTGTTGTTATGAAAATACTGCTTTCGGCAGTTATGGTTATGATAGCCTTCGGCTTTAAGACAAGAGCGCATTTTCTTAAAATGTGGGGCAGCTTTTATGTTGCAAGCTTTATCTTTGGCGGAAGCCTTATTGCCATAATGAGCCTGACAGGTCTGGGAAGCAGGCTTGGTGCAATATATTCAAACGGCTCAATTTATCTCAATCTTCCATGGAGGTGGGTTTTTGCCACTGCTGCAGGGACGTATATGCTTATATTTTTCTTCGGTAAAATACGTAAAAGAAAAATTGCAAAGGAAGCGGTTGCAAGAAAGCTGACTATTTTTATCAACGGCAGTAAGATAGAGATTAAGGCGATTATAGATACGGGAAATTCCCTTACAGACCCTATAACAGGCTCGCCTGTTATAGTGTGCGAATACGGACAGATAAAAAGCCTTGTGCCCATAAACGAGGGGGAGAGCCTTATCGAAAAAATGCGTGAGGCAGGGCTCAAGGTCAGGCTAATACCCTTTTCAAGCATAGGAAACGAAAGTGATATTATGCCTGCCTTTTTGCCCGACATGGTAAAAATTGATGAATATGTGGCAAAAAGATGCGTGATAGGTATAACAAGGAATAATCTGTCTGTAAGCGAGGACTATCATGCTTTGCTTAATCCCACCATGGTGGTTAAATAGAAAGGGAGAGAAAAATGAACATGAAAAACCTTTTTGAACGTATTGCATATGTCGGCTATAAGGAAATAATTAAAAGCTTATCGGGTGAGACAATACATTACATAGGCGGAGCAGAGGCACTCCCCAAGGCTCTTGATAAGGACGAGGAGGAGCTGCTTCTTGCACGTCTTGATACTATGGAAGCAAAAAACAAGCTTATTGAGCATAACCTAAGGCTTGTTGTATATATAGCAAAGAAGTTTGAAAACACAAATATATATATCGAGGATTTGATTTCAATAGGCACAATCGGGCTGATAAAAGCGGTAAACACCTTTAAACCTGATAAAAAAATAAAGCTTGCCACATATGCCTCAAGATGTATTGAAAACGAAATACTTATGTATCTGAGAAAGTACAACGCAAGACGAAGCGAGGTGAGCTTTGACGAGCCGCTGAATGTGGACTGGGACGGAAATGAGCTTTTGTTATCGGACATTTTAGGTACGGAGAATGACACTGTGGAGGCATCCCTGGAGGAAGCGGCAGAGCTGCAGCTTTTAAAAGGTGCAATGATGAGGCTCAATCAGAGAGAGCGGGAGATAATAAACCTCCGCTACGGGCTTGAGGGAAGAAGAGAAAAGACACAAAAAGAGGTTGCAGACCTTTTGGGGATAAGCCAGAGCTATATATCACGGCTTGAAAAAAAGATAATGTCAAATCTTAAGAAGGATATTTTAAAAAACCTGTAAAATGTATTCACAAAATGTTCAAAAAGTGGTATTATGATACCATTGAAGGTGATAAAATGAAAAAAATGGCATTTGTATATAACCCCCGTGCGGGAAAGGGCAGGATTGAAGGGTGCTTTACGGACATTATAAACGCCTTTTCAAAGGAAGATTATGAAATAACCCTTGTGCCCACGAAATATAAAAACCACTGCAGGGAGTATATAGAAAACGAAGGGAAACGCTTTGACACCATTTGTGTATCAGGCGGTGACGGCACTGTGAATGAGGCGTTCAATGCACTTATGGCAATAGGTGAGGATAAACCCACCTTGGGCTATATACCTATGGGTACAACAAATGATTTTGCCTCCTCCTGCAATATCCCCTTTGACCCTTATGATGCGGCAAGGGTTGCAACAGGCGGTGTGGAGATAAAGATTGATGCGGGCAAATTCAACGATATGTATTTTTCATATGTTGCGGCATTCGGTATCCTCACCGATGTGGCATACGACACCCCGCAGGAGATTAAAAACCTTTTCGGCAAGGCGGCGTATGTCTTAGAGGGCATAAAGCGTATTGCCAATGTGAAAAGCTACAGGATAAAGGCTTTATTTAACGGAAAGGAAATTGAAGAGGACTTCATTTTCGGCATGGTTGCAAACTCCAATTCTGTAGGGGGAGTCAATATAAAAAGCTTACAGGTTGACCTTAAGGACGGACTTTTTGAGGTGCTTCTTTTAAAGAAGATACAAAAGCCCCGGGATATAAATGCTGTCATAACAGACCTTTTGGGCAGAAAAACCGACAGCGAATATTACTATATGCTTAAAACCGATAAAATCACCTTTGCCTCAGATGAGGAAATTATGTGGACCTTAGACGGAGAATTCGGCGGAGGACACAGAAAAGCAGAGGTGGAAAATGTGCCCGGGGCAATTAAAATAAGGGTTGCTTCAAAGGATTAAAAATGGTAAGATACCACGGTGAAAGGAATTGATACAAATGGCAAAAAAACAGTTTAAAACGGAGTCTAAAAGAATACTTGATTTAATGATAAACTCCATCTACACACATAAGGAGATTTTCCTCCGTGAGATTATTTCAAATGCATCCGATGCTATTGATAAGCGTTGTTATGTGGCGTTGAGCGAGGGCGAGAGCGGTTTTTCAAGAAGCGACTTCAAGATAAAAGTTGACATTGATAAGGACAGACGAACAATTACCGTAACAGATAACGGTATCGGTATGACCCGTGAGGAGCTTGAAGAAAATTTAGGTACTATCGCAAAGAGCGGGTCCTTGAATTTTAAGGAAAATATCACAAGCGAAGAAAAGGCTGAAGCTGAAATTGATATTATAGGTCAGTTCGGTGTAGGCTTTTACAGTGCATTTATGGTGGCGGAAAAGGTGGTTGTTACCACAAGAAGCCTTAAGAGTGACGAGGCTTTTGTGTGGGAAAGCACAGGCGTTGACGGCTATACAATCCGTGAAGGCGTCCGTGATGAAGTGGGTACGGAAATTGTTATGTACATAAAGCCTGATACCGAGGACGAGGTATATGGCGAATTTTTGCGCCCCTACCGCATAAAGGGCATTATAAAGAAGTATTCCGATTATGTGCGCTATCCTATCGTAATGATGGAAGAAAAGACATACGAGGGCACAGAAGGTACATTTTTTGAAGAAGAAACCGTAAACAGTATGGTGCCCATCTGGCAGAGAAATAAAAGCGATGTAACGGACGAGGAATGTAACAGCTTTTATAAGGAGACCTACTATGACATGAACGACCCCTGCGCAGTTATACGGATAAATGCAGAAGGGTCATTAAACTACAAGGCTATGCTCTTTATCCCCTCAAAGGCACCTATGACCTATTACACAAAGGAATATCAGAAGGGGCTTGGTCTTTATACATCCTCTGTTATGATTATGGACAGATGCGAGGAATTGCTCCCTGAGCATTTCCGCTTTGTGAAGGGTGTTGTTGATTCGGATAATTTATCGCTTAATATTTCCCGTGAAATCCTTCAGCACGACAGACAGCTTAAGCAGATTGCAAACAATCTTGAAAAGAAGATAAAGAACGAATTGAAAAAGCTTATGACAAATGAAAGGGAAAAGTACGAAGGCTTTTTCAGAGAGTTCGGCTTGCAGCTTAAGTATGGTGTTGTAAGTGACTACGGCGTGCATAAGGATACTCTTACAGACCTTTTGTTGTACTATTCTTCTCTTACGGATTCTTTAGTAAGCTTAGAGGAATATGTTTCGTCTATGCCCGAAAGTCAGAAATATATCTATTATGCCCGTGGCGAAAGCATTGCAAAGATTGCATCCCTTCCTCAGACTGAAGCTGTTAAGGAAAAGGGCTACGGCATACTTTACCTTACAGATGATGTGGATGAGTTCGTTGTGAACATTTTAGGCACATTTATGGATAAGGAGTTCAGAAATATCAACGACAAGGACCTTGGACTTGAAACAGAGGAGGAAAAGGCTGAAGCTGATAAGAAGGAAGAGGAAAATAAGCCTCTTTTAGACTTTGTAAAGGAAGCTTTGGGCGAAGAGGTTGAATTTGTAAGACTTTCCCATAAGCTTAAGAGCCACCCTGTATGCCTTGTAAGTGAGGGTGAAATTACTTTAGAGATGGAAAAGTACTTCAAGAGCCTTCCCGGCGAGAAGGAAAATGCCATAAAGGCACGAAGAGTACTGGAATTAAACGGCGACCACAGAGCCTTTGAAGCCTTGAAAAAGGCATACGAAGAGGATAAGGAAAAGGCGGTAAAGCTTAGTAAAATCCTTTATACCCAGTCTCTTTTAATTGCGGACATGCCCATTGATAATGCGGTGGAATTTGCGCAAATGGTAAGTGAATTGATGTAACAAAAAACACGGAATTGCTTTTGTAATTCCGTGTTTTTTGTCAGATAAGATTATTATTTCTGTTATACATATTTGAGAGTTGGCGGAAAAAGTCTTTATTTACTCCGTCAAGACTTTCCTTGGTTATTCTGAAGGACCAGTTGCCGTCAGCTTTTCCGGGGGTATTCATACGTGTGTCTGCACCGAAGCCGCACAAGTCCTGTACGGGAACGATGGCTAAAACTGCGCTTGATTCAAAAAGTGTGCGGATGATTGTCTTTATACAGGGAGCGTTATAACCACCCATGCCCCAGTCTCCTTCAAAATTGCAGTAGTTGCATATTCTCCTTCTTGAAGCGTCGTTTGCTTCCCACAGCCAGCCTAAGATTGTATTATTGTCGTGTGTGCCTGTATATGCAACGGTATCCTTTGTATAGTTATAGGGCATATGTGTATTGTCGCCGTCAGAGAGGAATGCAAACTGCATTACGCCCATGCCGGGGAATTTAGTGTCCTTTACCAATTGACGTACATCGTCGTCAATATCGCCTAAGTCCTCTGCAATGATGGGGCTTGCGGGATATTCCTTCCGGAGGGCATTGAAAAAGTCCATTCCGGGGCCTTTTATCCATTCGCCCTTTGTTGCCTTTTCACCTGCGGGGATTGCCCAGTAAGCGGAAAATGCACGGAAATGGTCAATTCTTACTGCATCATAAAGCCTGAAGGCATAACCTGCACGCTTTATCCACCACTTATAGCCGTCCTTTTTCATAGCATCCCAGTTATAGAGGGGGTTGCCCCACATCTGACCGTCAGCTGAGAAATAATCCGGAGGTACACCTGCACAGGAGCGGAGGGCACATGTCTTTTCATCAATTGAGAAGAGAGCTTTATTTGCCCATACATCAGCAGAGTCGTGTGCAAGATAAATGGGCATATCGCCTATGATGGAAACACCTAAAGCGTTTACCTTTTCCTTAAGATTGGTGAACTGTTTGTGGAACTGATACTGTAAAAAGAGTGCGAAGAAGTATTCGTCCTTCAATTCTTCCTTTGCTTTTTTTACTGCCTTTTCTTCACGCATTCTGATATCCTCGGGCCATTCCCACCAGGGGAGAAGGTCGTAATGCTCCTTTAATGCGGTGAAAAGGGCATAATCGTCCAGATCAGGATTTTCTTTAAGGAATGCATTGAGAATATCCATGTTATCCTTCCTGAAGCGGTCAAATGCTTTTTTGAAAAGAGGGAGTCTTGTTTTCTTTAAAAATTCAAAGTCTGCACTGTAGGGCTGGGGTGCAACTGCACTGTCCAATTCTTCTTTGGTAAGAAGCTTTTCTTCAAATAAAATTTCAGGGTCAATAAAGAAGGGATTGCCTGCAAAGGCACTGCAGCCTGCATAGGGAGAATTATAATCATCCGTAGGGCAAAGGGGCAGTACCTGCCAGGTGCGGATGTCCATGCTTCTTAAAAAAGAGGCAAATTCCACCGCTTCTTTGCCGAAGGTGCCGATGCCGTATTTGCCGGGGACAGATGAAATATGGGCAAGAACGCCCGAGGAACGGTTAAACATATGTAAAAACTCCTTAGAAATTAAAAATCATTTTAAAAAGATAATATATAAAGGGAATAAATACCGAAGGGAGCATATTGCCCACCTTGAATTTAGGCTTGTATACGAAGTTAAGACCAATTGCCATAATAAGCACGTTGCCGATAAGACCCATCTGAGAAATTACAGTATCGGTAAGATACGGTGCTACAAGGGATGCGCAAAGTGTTATACCGCCCTGATATACTACAAGGGATAAACAGCTCATCATTGTGCCAACTCCTAAGGTTGAAGCAAAAACAACTGCCATGATGCCGTCAAGGATGCTTTTGGCAAAAAGAATGTTAGGGTCATGGGATATGCCGTCGTTTAATGAGCCTACAATTGCCATACTGCCTACACAGAAAAGGAGCGAGGCGGATACAAAGCCTTCGGCAAAGGTGGAGCCTGACTGATTTTTGGTGAGCTTTTCCTGAAAAAACCTCCCTAAATCGTCAAGACGCTTTTCAATGTCAATAAGTGTACCGATAAGTGTACCGATGGCAAGTGCGAGTATCATAAGAAGAGTAAATTCCGATGAAAGGGAGCTGCCCGATACGAAGATACTGTTTGTCACAATGCCCGAAAGACCGATTGTGAAAACAGCCAAGCCTAAGGCTGCCATTATACCTTCACGGAGGCGGTCGCTTATAAGCTTTTTGGCAAAAAGACCTACAAAGGAGCCTGCCATAACCGCAATTACATTGACTATAGTGCCTATACCTGTGATGTACATAAAATACCAAGACCTTCCAAAAAATAATATAAATTATTTTATCATAAAATGGCAAATTATCAAGGTAAATTTGCAAAAAACTTGAAAACATACAAAGGCGGTGCTATAATTATTCTAATATACATTTTTAAGGAGAATGGTTAAAATGTTATCTCTTGATGTGAAACTTCCGAAAAAGGAATATAAAATATATATCGGTAAAAGCCTTTTTTCAGAATCTGCAGAGCTTTTAAGAGGTTTTGTGGAGGGGAAAAAGGTCTGCATAGTATCTGACACCAACGTATACCCTTTATACGGCAAAGCGGTGGAGGAAGCGGTAGCAAAGGGCGGCGGTGAAGGTTTTTCGCTGGTGGTTGAAGCAGGGGAAGAAGCAAAAAGCTTTAAAAACCTTGAATATTTATGCCGTGAAATTATCCGCCGTGATTTTACCCGAAGCGATGTTATTATAGCCTTGGGCGGCGGTGTTGTAGGTGATCTGACAGCTTTTTGCGCATCCGTTGTATTAAGAGGCGTAAACCTTATACAGCTGCCGACGACGCTTTTGTCACAGGTTGATTCTTCTGTAGGGGGTAAGACTGCGGTTAATATACCCGAGGGGAAGAATTTAGTGGGCAGCTTTTATCAGCCGAAGATGGTTATAATTGATACCGATACCCTTAAAACTCTTCCCGAAAGGGAGGTTGCCTGCGGTATGGCAGAGGTTATAAAATATGCCGCAATACGTGATGAGGCTCTTTATGAGACTTTGCTGTCAGGCAGTTTTGAAATTGAAGATGTAATTGCAAAATGCTGCAGTATCAAGGCGGGCATTGTTGAAAAGGACGAGCTTGACAAGGGCGAGAGAATGCTTCTGAATTTCGGGCATACGTTAGGTCATGCAGTCGAGAATTATACCGGCTACGGCACCTATTCCCACGGGGCGGCTGTTGCCATAGGCATGTGCACAATCACCTTATGGAGTGAAAGACAAGGCATTACAAAATCGGGCACATACGATAAGCTGAAGGCGCTTTGCGAAAAATATAATCTGCCCGCCTCTATAGAAAATCTTGATAAAATGACAGGTGCGGCAATGCATGACAAAAAGCGAAGCGGAAGTAAGATAAGCATTGTGCTTGTAAAGGATATGGGAGAAAGCTACTACGAAAAGGTGGATGTAAGCCTTTTGGATGAAATTGCACGTGAGGTTTGATTATGGATATAAGAATAAAACCCTGCCACTTGCAGGGCGAAATGAAAATACCCCCTTCAAAGAGCTATTCCCACAGAGGTCTGATTGCGGCATATTTAGGCGGCGGTGAGGCTGTCGGTGTAGGCGCGAGCGAGGATACAAAAGCCACAAGGGCGTGTTTAGAGGCAATGAAGGATAAGAAGCCTTTATTTGCCAACGAGTCAGGCTCCACCCTTCGCTTTATGATACCTATTGCATTGGCAGTTAACGGTGAGGTTACTGTTTCGGGGTCAAAGAGATTGATGGAAAGACCCCTTGACGATTACTTCAATATATTTAATGAAAAGGGCATTGATTACCGTCTGGAGGATAGCACCCTTTACGTTAAGGGACAGCTTACGGGCGGAGATTATAAAATCAGAGGTGACGTGTCAAGCCAGTTTATAACGGGGCTTTTGTTTGCCCTGCCATTGATAGAGGAAGATTCGAGACTGATTATTACAACCCATCTTGAAAGCCGTGCGTATGTTGACATGACAATTGATGTACTCAGTAAATTCGGCATTGAGATAAAGGAAGAGGAAAATACCTTTATTATAAAAGGCGGGCAAAGGTATAAGAATGCCGTATATAACGTGGAGGGGGACTACTCTCAGGCGGCGTTTTTCCTTGCTATGGGGAATGTTACCCTGACAGGGCTTGACAGTGAAAGCCTTCAGGGGGATAAGGAGATTGTGGAAGTTTACCGCAATATGGGCATGAAGATTGATGATATCAAAAACGGATATCTGACAAACGGCAGGGCGCTCAGAAATATTGATGTTGACGTCAGTCAGATACCCGATTGCGTGCCTGTTTTAGCCTGTGTTATGGCGGTGTGTGAGGGCGAGGGCAGGATTTACAATGCATCAAGGCTCCGCATCAAGGAAAGCGACAGGCTTCAGGCTATAAGCGAGGAGCTGAAAAATATAGGTGCTGATGTGACAGAAGGCGAGGATTATCTTGTTATAAGAGGTAAAAAAAGCCTTAAGGGTGGGGTTTGTTCCTCCCATAACGACCACCGTATTGCAATGGCTCTTGCTACGATTTCACCCTACTGTACAGGGGATGTTATTATAAAGGGCGCAGAGAGTGTTAATAAGAGTATGCCGGATTTCTGGGAAAGGTTCGGTAAATTAGGAGGTAAAGCATATGAGCTCAATATGGGGTAATAACATAAAGCTTTCAATTTTCGGGGAAAGCCACTCAAGAGCAATCGGCGGTGTTATTGACAACCTTCCTCCGGGGATAGAAATTGACATGGAGGAAATAAAATACGAATTAAAAAGAAGACAGACAGGGTCATCTGCTTTGGCGACAGCACGAAAAGAGCCTGATATGCCTGAAATTTTATCCGGTGTTGTAAACGGCAGGACAACAGGTACACCCCTTGGGTTTGTGATTTATAACAGTGACCAGCACTCAAAGGATTATGATAATCTGAAAACTACTGCACGTCCTTCACATGCAGATTATACAGGCTTTTTAAGATACAACGGCTTTAACGACCACCGTGGCGGAGGACATTTTTCGGGAAGATTAACCGCGCCATTGGTTTTTGCAGGTGCAATTGCAAAATGCGCTTTAAAGCAGAAGGGCATATATACAGTTTCGAGAATAAAGAGCATTATGGATATTGAGGACACACCCTGGGATTTAAGTGCTATGACATATGATGAGGCAAAAAAAATGAAGGATATGATTATCCCCACAATTGACCCTGTGGCACGGGAGAGAATGGAAGAGAGAGTCCTCGGATTAAAGAGTGAGCTTGACAGCGCAGGCGGTATTATAGAGTGTGCGATAATGAATATGGAAAAGGGCATAGGAAACCCCATATTTGATGCGTTTGAATCACGCCTTTCTTCGCTTATATTTTCTGTTCCTGCAGTTAAGGGTCTGGAATTCGGCGAGGGCTTTAACGTGACAAGAATGAGAGGCAGCGAGGCTAACGATTCTCTTTACACGGACGGCGGGAGAATATATACGAAAACAAACCATGACGGCGGTATAAACGGAGGCATCACAAACGGTATGCCCATTGTGTTCAGAACGGCGATAAAGCCTACGGCTTCCATATCACGTGAGCAGGACAGCGTTAACTTTGTTGAAATGAAAAACGAAAAGCTGACTGTTGTGGGAAGACACGATGCCTGCATATGCGTAAGAGCGGTAAGCGTTATTGATGCTTGTGCCACATTATGTGCATTCGACTATCTTGTTGAAGCAAAAATGTTCTGATAAGGGTGAAAAAAATGGAAAATCTTGAATATTACAGAGCGGAAATAGATAAAATAGATACAGAGCTTATTGCACTTATGGAAAAAAGAATGGATGTGGCAAAAAGCATAGGTACAATTAAGATTAAAGAGGGAATGCAGGTATTGGATGCTTCCCGCGAGCAGAAGGTTTTAAGAAGCCGTATGGAAAAGGTATCCGAAAAGGAATACGAGGGCGTTATAGAAGAATTCTTTGTTAAGGTGATGGCTCTTTCAAGAGGTGTACAGCAGAAGCTGATGGATTCTTACAATATGAAGAAGGCTCTTGAGGGGAGAGCAGTTTATCAGGGCGTTGACGGTGGCTACGGCTCCATTGCCGCATCAAAGATATTCGGCGAAAACATATATAACGTAAAAACCTTTGAAAATGTTATAGAAGCGGTGGAAAAGGGCGAAGCGGATTATGGTGTGCTTCCTATGGAAAATTCAACCACGGGCAGTATAACGGACGTTCTTGATATGCTCTGCATGAGCGATGTATACATAGTGGGCGAAACTGCCATTAAGGTAGAGCACAGCCTTCTTGTGAATAAGGGAGCGAATATAGAGGATATCACGGATGTATATTCCCACGAGCAGGGGTTTTTCCAGTGCAGGGAATTTTTAAAGGATAAAAACTGGAATTTAAACACTGTGGTAAATACAGCGGTTGGTGCAAAGAGTGTAAAGGAATCGGGAGATAAGACAAAGGCTGCCATTGCATCAAAGAGAGCGGGGAAGCTTTATGATCTGGATATTTTATCTGAGGGTATAAACTCGGGTAAGGCAAATTCCACCAGATTTGTTATAATATCCAAAAATCCGCAGTTTGGCGAGGGCGCCACAAAGGCGGCACTTTCCTTCAGCGTGCCTCATGTTTCGGGTGCGTTGGTTACTGCATTGGAGATTTTTGCAAAGCACGGCGTAAACCTTCTTAAGATAGAATCACGTCCTGTTATAGACAGAATGGGTGAGTACAGATTTTTTGCTGAGCTTGAAGGCAATATAGGCGATGAAAATATGATAAAGGCTGTGGAAGAGCTTAAAAAGTATGCAACAGGATATAAATATCTCGGAAATTTTAAAAAAATATAAATTGTTCAAAAAAGGTCTTGATTTTTAACCTGTTATATGATACTATACCCATTTAAAAAAATTTGCGTTTGACAAACCTTGGAAAGCATGTTATAATGATATTGTTCGGTGATAAAAGGGGAAGGATGTGAATTTTTATGTACAGCATAGGAGACAGCGTTGTTTACCCACTGCACGGTGCAGGTGTAATCGAAGCTATTGAAGAGTGCGAGATCGGCGGTCTTGTGCACAGTTACTATGCCATGCGCATTCCGTTAGGTGACATGAAAGTTCTTATCCCCGTTGACGGTGCCGAAAAAATCGGTGTGAGGGATATTATTGCCCCTGAAGAGGCAGATAAGGTTATGGATGAATTCAGGATAGTTGATATTGATACAAACCTTAACTGGAATAAGCGTTACCGTGAAAATATGGTGAGAATCAAGAGCGGTAATATTTATGAGGTTGCCTCTGTTGTAAAAAGCCTTATGATGCGTGATAAGACAAAGGGGCTTTCCACAGGTGAAAGAAAGATGCTTGCAAATGCAAAGCAGATATTGATAAGTGAAATTGTTATGAGCAAGAAGACCACTTATGATGCGGTTGATAAGGCTCTGAGAGATGTTATTGAAGAAGAAATGCAAAAGCCGAAAGTGGAGTGATTATACTTTGCGGCGCAAAGAACAGATTATCAAAATGCGACCGCATATGCGGTCGCATTTTAATTATACAGGGAGGCAGATTATGAAGGACGGAAGGTTTTTTACTGCAATTATACTTTCTGCGGGAAGCTCGCAGAGGATGGGATATAACAAGATGCTTCTTGAAATCGGAAGCAAAAGTGTTTTTGAAAGAACTGTAGAGGTTTTTGAAAATTGCGAGGCAATTGACGAAATTATTATTGCCGCACCCAAGGAAATGATTGAAAAGTACGGTGAAATAATAAAGAAGAACGGCTACGCAAAGATTACAAATATTGTATCGGGCGGAGCAACAAGACAGGAGAGCGTAAGAAATGCTCTTGCGAAAATTTCGGAGGAATGTGAATATATCGCCGTGCATGACGGGGCAAGGCCCCTTATAAAGGCTGAGAGCATTGCCGAGGTTGCCCGGGCGGCTATTGCTTTCGGCGGTGCGGTTGCTTCTGTTTTAAGTGTGGATACGTTAAAGAGCATTGATGAAAATGGGATGATTACCGCTACTGTTGACCGTGAGGCGACGGTACAGGTAAGGACACCTCAGATATTTAAAAAAGAAATTCTTCTTGCTGCCCACGAAGCGGCAAAGAGAGATGGCTTTGAGGGTACTGACGAATGTATGCTTGTTGAAAGGTGCAGCTACCCCATAAAGACAGTTATAACGGGCAGGGATAATGTTAAGCTTACATATCCTGAGGATGTTCTGTATATGACAGAAGTACTGAGATCGAGAGGTGCATTATGAGAATTGGTATAGGATGCGACACACACCGCCTTACAGAAGGCAGAAAGCTTATATTGGGCGGTATCGAAATAGAGCATGACAAGGGTCTTTTGGGTCATTCTGATGCAGATGCTCTTATTCATGCGGTGATTGATGCACTTTTAGGTGCGGCAGGTCTGGGTGATATAGGAACGCTTTTTCCCGATACGGATATGAAGTATAAGGATATTTCGTCTTTGGTGCTTCTTGAGGAGGCGGGGAAGAGAATTAAAGAAAAAGGCTTTGAAATTGTTAATATTGACACGATCATAATTGCACAGAAGCCTAAAATGGCACCTTACAAGGCTTTAATGGCACAGAGGATGGCAGAGACTTTGAAAATTGACCCCTCGCAGATAAACGTCAAGGCAAAAACAAACGAGAAGATGGGCTTTACAGGCAGAGAAGAGGGCATTGAAACAAGAGCTGTTGCACTTTTGAATTAACAAAATGTTCACTTTTGCTTGGCAGAAGCTATATATTATGGATGTATGCTTAAGATGAGGAGGTTGATTTACATGAAATCAGGTAAAAAGATTTGCGCCGTAATTCTGGCGGCAGCTTTTGTTATGGGCATTGGCATTGAAAGCTATGCAGATGAAATAACAATTGAGCTTGATGAGAAAAAGGTTGCCTGCCCTGTGCCCGCAAGAATTGAAAACGGACGTACTATGGTGCCTATGCGTGCAATTTTTGAGGCATTTGGCATGCAGGTCAGCTGGAATAACGAAGAAAAGAAGGTTACTGCGACAAACGGGGAGGAGGTTATAAGCCTTACAATAGGTGATAAAACCCTTTACGTAAACGGTGAGGCTGTCCAGATGGATGTGGCACCCTTTATTGCAGATGATACAACGCTCGTACCTGTGCGTGCGGTAAGTGAAGGATTAGAGGCAGAGGTTAACTGGAATAACGAAAAGCGCCGTGTTGAAATTACCACTGCTGAATTTGAAGAAAATAAGGATGCGTGGAAAGAAAATACCGGTGCTGTAAATGTTACCGATATGACCTTTACAGGTAAGGGTGTTTCAGTTGAAGGTAATGTAATAAAAATAACCGAAGGCGGAGATTTTTCTGTTACGGGCGAAAATGATAACGTTATGATACATGTTGACACAAAGTATAAGGTAAAGCTTCGTCTTGAAGGGGTTAAAATGTCAAACCCGTCAAACCCTGTTATTTTCTTTGAAAATTCAAATAAGTCGTTTATAACAATTTCCAAGGGTTATGAAAACTACATAACAGACGGTGAAGAGTATACCCTGGATGCAAAGGCGGCGATTTTCTCGAATGATGATATTGAGATAAAGGGTGAGGGTACACTTTGCGTTACAAGTAAGGCCCATCATGCCTTAGCCGGCGATGACGATATAAAAATAGAAGAGGGCACTCTGGTGCTTTCTTCGGACAAAAAGGACGGCATCCATGCAAATAATACCATAAAAATACAGGGCGGTGACATAAAGATTACTGCCTACGGTGACGGTATTGAGGCAGAAGAGGATGTAATAATTGAAGGCGGAGCAATTGACATAACAACTACAGGTGAGGTCAATGATAGCTTTGGCGGTCGCGGAGGTATGGAATGGGGAAACCGAGGCGAAAGAGGGAACAGAGAGTCTTTTGAAGGACTTCAGCCCAATGGCAATATGACACCGCCCGAGGGATTTCAACCCGGGGGCAACATGACACCGCCCGGGGGATTTCAACCCGGGGGCAACATGACACCGCCCGAGGGATTCCAGCCCGGGGGCAACATGACACCGCCCGAGGGATTCCAGCCCGGGGGCAACATGACACCGCCCGAGGAAACCACAGAGGATGAGTCTACTGCAACAAAAGGCATTAAGGGCGAAACTGATATTGCAATAAAGGGCGGAAGCATCACGGTAAATTCTGCCGACCATGCCGTGCATTCGGGCGGTACTTTAAATATAACAGGCGGTGAAATGATACTTTCCTCCCAAAAGGGCAAGGGGATTTCTGCTCACGGTGATGTTGTGATTGATAATGGCAGAATTGATATTTTAAAGGCAAGTGAAGGTCTGGAGAGTAAGGCAAACCTTACAATAAACGGCGGTATTATAAACATAAAGGGCAGCGACGATGGTATAAATGCAGGCGGTACAGGCGGAAGAGATGCAGTAAACCGCAGTAACCCTGATGCTGAAACCGGTCACGACCTTATAATTACAGGCGGTGAAATTTTCGTTGACGCACAGGGGGACGGACTTGACGCAAACGGCAGAATGATTATTGAGGGCGGAAATATTATTGTTGAAGGTCCTACAAATAACGGCAACGGCGCACTGGACTCAGGCGGAAGCATAAAGGTTAACGGAGGCACTCTCATTGCATTGGGAGCATCAGGCATGGCTGAAAGTCCTGACAATGACTCAAAGCAACCCTCGTTTAAGCTTGTTACAAGTGCAAATATCACCGCAGGAAGCGATATCGTGATAAAAAATCAGAAGGGCGAAGAAATTTACAGATATAAAACATTGAAAACAGGCAACAGTATTGTTTTCTCCTCTCCTGAGCTTAAGGTGGGCGAAACCTATACGGTTACAATCGGTGAGGAAACCCACACAATTGAAATGAAGACTACGGTTACAAATACAGGTAACGGAGGCTTTGGCGGTTTTGGCGGAGGAAGAAGACCTTGGTAAAACAAACAGAGTGTTGAAAATTCAACACTCTGTTTTGATTTGTTTATTGAAAATAAGCATGTATGATGATAAAATTATAGCAGAAATTTTATGAGGTGATGAGAATGACAAAGTTTCAGTTATCATGTGAATCTACGGTAGATATGCCCTTTTCTTACGTATCGGGAAGAGATATAGCAGTTGCCTTTTATACCTATACAATTGACGGTGAGGTTTACGTTGACGATATGTGCCGTGACCCCGAGGCACTTCCCAATTTCCACAAAATGCTCAGAGAAGGTAAAATGCCTCAGACCTCACAGATTAATCATTATACTTATCTTGAATATTTTGAAGAGCTTCTCAAGAAGGGTGACGTGCTGCATCTTGCATTCGGAAGAGGCATGTCTGCTTCTGTTGTGAATGCCATAAATGCGGCAAATGAATTAAGAGAGCAGTATCCCGACAGAAAAATTATTGTTGTGGATACTTTAGCCAGTGCATCAGGCTATGGTATGCTTGTTGACTATGCGGCAGATATGCGTGATAACGGCTCTTCAATGGAGGAGATTGAAAAGTGGGTGCTTGATAACCGAATGAATGTTCATCACCAGATTTATGCAACAGACCTTTTCCATTTAAAGAGAGGCGGAAGAGTGTCAGGTCCTGCGGCAATGATAGGTACTGTTTTAGGTATCTGCCCCATTATGAGACTTAACGACAAGGGCAGTATTGACGCCTACGGCAAGGTGAGAAGCAAGAAAAAGGCAATGGCTGAAACAGTTAAGGCTATGGAAGAGCACGTTCAGAACGGTTATGACTATGACGGTAAGTGCTTTATCTGTCATGCAGACTGTATTGATGATGCAAATACTGTTAAGGCAATGATTGAAGAAAAGTTTAAAAATGTTGATGTGAAGATATTTGATATCGGTACTATTATTGCTTCACATACAGGTCAGGGCACATTGGCACTGTTCTTTATGGGTGATGACAGAAGTCAGTTTTATAAGTAAAAATTTAAAGCGTCAGTCTTTCAGGACTGACGCTCAGACTGTCGAAAAAGTCATTTTCTGCACAATAGCGAAGGGTTTGGGAAAGAAGGTTTCCCAAAATAAAATCGGAGGGGTTAATCGCATTCACCCCTCCGAAAGTGACGATTTCAGGACTCCCATAGGGAGTCTTGCACGAGAAATCGTCACTTTATTCCTTATAAAATTCAGACCTCAAAGTGCCGAAGGGCGTTAGCCCGCGTTTGAGGTCGCGTGTCGATAACACTTTATCGACACGCTCAGCGTCAGTCTTTCAGGACTGACGCTTTTTTAATGTTAATGCGGAAATAATTAATGTTAAAGGGAATATTACGGCACTTAAAAGACCTATGTGCAGATTGTCGTTAAAAAGTGTTGATACAAAGCCTGTTAAGGTGGGGCCTGCAGAGCAGCCTAAATCACCTGCCAGGGCTAAAATTGCAAAGATTAAGGTGCCGCCCCGGGGGAAATAACTGCTGACCATTGAAAATACTCCCGGCCAGAGAATACCTGATGAAAGACCGCACACTGCACAGGCAATAAGCGATACAAATGCATAGGGTGATAAAGCGGCTATTATGTAGGATAAAAGATTGATAATTCCGCTTACGGCTAATGCATAATTAATTTTTACCTTTTCGCCAAATGCAGAGAAAAGGACTCTGGCAATACCCATAAAAAGGGCAAAGGTGCATATGCCCAAAAGGTCGCCTAAGGCTTTTGGAAGCTTTAGGGAGGATTCCACAAAGAAGGACGCCCACTGGCTCATTGCCTGTTCGCTTGCGCCTGCGGTAACCATCAGAAGTATAAAGGGGAGAAAGGCAGGGTTTTTGAAAAGCTCAAAAAGACCCTTACTTCCCTTGTTGCCTTCAAGCTCGTTTATGGGAACCCGGATGAAAAGAACTGCATTAAAAATGGGCAGAAGCGACCAAAGGACGCAAAGTATATTCCAGCTTTCTTTGCCGAAGAAGTAAAGAAATGCCGTTGACAAAATTACAACACATATTATGCCCCAGCAGTAAAAGGAGTGCAGAAGGCTCATTGCTGAGGTTTTGTTTTCTGTAGGACACCCTTCGGTGATGGGACTTATTAAAACCTCAATAATGCCGCCGCCGACGGCATAAGCTCCAACAGAGATTAAAAGCGCGGGGAAGGGTGGCATGAAAAGGGGAAGTATACCCATCATAATAAGACCTGATGCAGAAAAGATGTGTGATGCGACAATGCATTTTCTGTAGCCAATCTTTTCGGCAACATAAGGACAGAGTGCATCAACGGCAAGCTGAATAAGAAAGTTTGCCGTCACAAGAAGTGTTATTCTTGAAAGGTCAACTTTCAGGCTTTCATGGAAAATGACAAAGAGCAGGGGGGCAAGGTTGTTGATTGTTGCCTGGGTCATATAACCTAAGAAGCAGGCATAGATCGTATGTTTGTATGTAAGTTTCACAGCATTTCCTCCGGGATTTTCAAATCCTTATAGTAATACTTTCTGTCTCTTTCGTCAACAGGGCGGAGAACACGGCAGGGGTTGCCTACTGCTACAACGTTTGAAGGGATATCACGTGTTACAACGCTGCCGGCACCGATAACCGTACCGTCACCAATGGTGACACCCGGAAGGATAATGGCACCTGCGCCTATCCAGCAGTTTTTACCGATTTTAACGGGCACTGCAAACTGACAGGCAGTTGCACGAAGAGCGGGGTCAATGGGGTGGCCTGCCGTTGCAACTGTTACGTTGGGCCCGAAAAGTGTACCGTCACCTACATATATATGGGTATCGTCAACCATTGTAAGGTTGAAGTTTGCATATACGTGCTTGCCGAAGTGTACAAACTTACCGCCCCAGTTAGAGCGGAAGGGTGGCTCTATGTAACAGCCTTCGCCCATTTCAGCAAGCATTTCTTTTAAAAGTGCCTGCCTTTTTGCATATTCAGAGGGGCGGGTCTGATTAAAGTCATATAAAAGCTCAAGACATCTCTTCTGCTCTGCTAAAAACTCACTGCTTTCATAGTAAAGCTCGGAGGAATGTACTCTTCTTTTGATTTCGTTCATTTCCATAATATTATTCCTTTCTCAATGTACAAAGTGTAACTATGATACATACTGCTATGTTTGCTCCTACTATTGATGCGCCTGTGGGGAGGTCTGAAAAATATGATGCAAAAAGACCTGTAAGGAAGCATACAACAGAAATTATTGAGGAAAGCAGTACAAGTGAACGGAAGCTTTTAACAAGGCGACGGCTTGTAACGGCAGGAAAGATAATGAGGCTTGAAATTAAAAGCGTACCCATTATGCGCATACCGATTACAATTGTAAGCGCTGTTAAAAATGAAATAAGGAACTGATAAAAGTTGACGTTTATACCGCTTGCCTCTGCAAAGCTTTCATCATAGGTGATAAGGAAAAGGCGGTTATAGAACACCACAAACATCATAAGCACCACCAAAACAAGGACAATGCTCATATACATATCGTTGTCGGAGGATGCAAGAATTGAGCCGAACATATAGTTATAAACATCTACGTTAAAGCCTTTGGAAAGGCTTGTGATGATAATACCTAAGCTCAAGGCGCCTGTTGAAACCATGCCTATGGCAACGTCGCCCTTGCCGCCTTTTCTTGTGAGGCTCATAATAATAAAGGACGCTGTTACAACAACGGGAAGTGTGACGAAAATATGCTGAGTGGGACTTAAGCCTAAGGCTACAGCCATACTTACGGCACAGAATGCCACATCAGCTAAACCATGGCCTATCATGGAATAGCGCTTTAATACCAGAATAACGCCTAAAAGAGCGGCGCAGAAGGATATTGCCGTGCCTGTTATAAGAGCACGGGTCATGAAGGGGTAGGATAAAAGGTTTATCAGTTCTGCCAAAGTGTATCCCTCCAATCCTCGATAGAGCCTACGAAATTAACATGAGAGTTGTTCATAAGCATAACCCGAGTGGCATATTTGCCGATTGCCTGATAATCGTGGGATGCCATGACTATTGTTACGCCCTGACGGTTAAGGTCGTGATAAAGTGAATACAATTCTTCGCTGATACTGCTGTCTAACCCTGCAAATGGCTCGTCAAGAAGCATAAGGCGCGGGTTTTTACAAAGGGCACGTGCAAGGAGTGCTCTTTGCTGCTGACCGCCCGAGAGGTTGCCGATACGGGTATTGCGGAATTTTTCCATGCCTAACTTAACCATTGATTCCTCTGCACGGAGCTTGTCGTCCTTTGTATAAAGAGGGAGCTTTTTGCCCGATTTCTGTGTGCCTGAGAGGATAATCTCCCATACGGTGGCGGGGAAATCCCGGTCAGCCTTGTTGGACTGGGAGAGATAGGAAATCTGTTCCTTCGGAAAGTGGATATGAAGATGACCGCTCTTTATGGGGGCAAGACCCACTATGCCCTTTAAAAGGGTGGATTTACCGCTTCCGTTGGCACCTGCGATGCAGAAATAGTCCCCTTCGTTAACAGAGAAGGTTGCGTTATCTACAGCGGTTACGTTGCCGTAATTTATTGTAACTGATGAGGCTGTAAGTATTTCCATTATTCAAGCCCCTTTCGGATATTTGATAAATTCTGTGTCATTAAGGATACAAAGGTTGCATTATTTTCTCTTTCCTCTGCATTTGTGTTATGACAGGAATGAACGGTAAGAACCTCTGCATTATTGCCTGATGCAATTTCACGTGCGATTTTCGGGTCGGAAAATTCCTCACAGAAAACCACCTTTATATCATTTGCCTTTACATAGTCAGAAAGAGCGGCGATATCCTGAACACTTGGCTCGGAATTTGCACTGCAGGAGTCATAAGCAGATTTGTAGGCTATGTTGTATCTTCTTGTAAGATAGCCTACTGCAAAGCGCCCGCCGAAAATTAGTTCCTTCTTCTGAGGGTCTGTAAAGAGTGCTTTGAAATCATTATCAAGGTCGGTAAGTGAGTTTGTATAGCTTACAAGGTTTTGTGTGAAATAATCCTCGTTTTCGGGGGAGAGCAGTATAAGCTCTGTGGCAATATTTGCGCACATTGCTTTTGCATTGTCAAAATCAAGCCATATATGGGGGTCAAGTGCATGAGCGTGAGATGTATCGTGTTCACCATGGAAAAGCTCAATATTTCTTGACACGTCAAGGACTTTTACATCGCCTCCTACAGAGGCTGCGATATCTCCTGCCCAGCCCTCCATCATATCACCTGTATAGATGAAAAGGTCGCTTTTTGAGATTTTTGCCATATCGGAAGGCGAGGGGTCATAAAGATGGCTTTCCTGACCGGGGGGCAGAAGAAGTGTTACCTCTACCTTGTCGCCGCCTATAACCCGTGCAAAATCATACTGAGGGAAAAGTGTTGCGGTTATCTGTATTTTTGATGAATCGGAAATATCCTTACTGCAGCCTGCAAGGGGGATAAGTGTTAAAATAAGTAATAAAGCAAATATCTTTTTCATATCGCACCTCACATTTTTGCGCAGCTTTTGCACTTGCCGTAAAATACTGTTCTTGAACAATCAATAATAAAGCCGTAGCTTTCACGGGCGCTTTGGGCAAACTGCTCTGCAACGGCTGAGTCAAGATGCTCAAGCTTTCCGCATATATCGCACATTAAGTGATAGTGCCCATGACAGTCGCTGTCGCCGCCTGTGTACTGATAATAGGCGGTGTTTTTTTCGCCTAATGTATATTTTTTAACCTTGCCTGCAGCTTCTAATTCACGGAGAAAACGGTAAACCGTTGCTCTGCCTACCTTTTCCTCATGAGAATGGAGAAGTGTTATAACATCCTCGGCGGTTACATGATTACGGTTTTTTTCAAGGACATCTAAAATTAAAGCCTTTTGTCTGGTGTTATGATGAACGGGCATTTTTTTTGCCTCCTTTTTTGAAAATGAGATTAAGTATCAGTATACACCCGGAAGAAGAAAAAGTCAAGGAAAATGGGAATTATATCTTGAAAGAGGAGGAAGAGAGTGGTATAATAAGGATGCAACACATTTAGATAAACTGAGGCAAGTAGGGACACGCTAATGTAAAAAAGCGTGCCTCTGATTTCCTATCCCTACTTGTTCGGATTGTAAATGTGTTGCAGCATGAAGTCAGCGCGCTTTTTATGGTGTGCGGCTTCGTGCCCACACCTTTTTTGATTTGGGAGGAATTATTATGAAAGAAGCATGTCCGGTAAAATTTGAGGTTGAGTTGTTTCCTGCTGCCATTGAGAAGATTGAATACCTTTCGAAGCTTACAAAAGCCTCAAAAAGTGAGGTTGTAGAAAGGTTGCTTCTGGATTATATGCCCTTTGATGAGGACAGAGCACTTCAACTGCTCTTTGGCGATATTATAACAAGGACAACGTCGCTTTCTGAGGAAGCAAAAAGGTCAGTATATTTAAAGGTTATAAAATTTGTTGCAGATATTTGCAAATAGAAGAAGATTAACGAATTTAAGCGTTGTATGGAGTTTTTCTTGCATCTTTCATAAATTTGTTTTATAATATTATGAAAGGATGTGAGTTAATAATGCAAGCTGACAAGATATATAGTGAAGCATTGAACAGCGCGGTGGCGTCTGTTGAAATAGAGGGGTATAAGGTTACGGATGCCCAAAAAGAGATTTGTCTGGGTTTTGTTACAGGGGAAATTAACAAGGATGAATTTATAAAAATAATGCTTGAGAGGTGTTGAAAATGGCATATTCATTAGATCCGATTTCGGATGGATGCTATGAGAACACCTCTGTTTTAATTAATAAGTTTGATATAAGAGATGAAGATGTTTTAAACAGGTTAGAGCAAAGTATTACAAGTGCTTTGATAGCAAAGGCTTTCATTGAATTGCCTTTTGAAAATGTTGATTTTTCTTATTATAAAATGTTGCACAAATATGTGTTCTCTGATATTTATGATTGGGCAGGGGAGATAAGAATCGTCAACATGAGCAAAAAGGGAACGGCGTTTTGCCCTTGTGATAAAATCGAAGAAGGCGGAAAGAGAATATTTGATGGCTTGAATGAGAGAAAGTTGCTTGCAGATTTTTCGGATGAAGATTTTCTTGATGAATTAGTCAATTTGTATTGTGAATTGAATTATCTGCATCCATTCAGAGAAGGTAACGGAAGAATACACAGATTGTTCCTTGCCCTGCTTGCTAAAAATGCGGGAAGAACACTTGATTTTTCAAAGGTTGATAAAGATTTGTTTATGATAGCAACCATTAGATCTGTATCCGGTGATGTATTTTTGCTCAAGGATATACTTAAAGAAATAATGTAAAAAAACTGAACTGATGAATTTCACCGGTTCAGTTTTTTGTTTTATTCCTCTTCTTCTTTGTATCCGAATTCCTTAAGAAGGAAGTTGGAGTTTCTCCAGTCTTCCTTAACCTTTACCCATAATTCCAAAAATACCTTTTTGTCGAGAAGCTTTTCGATATCGCCTCTGGCGTAAGAGCCGATGCGCTTTAACATTTCGCCGCCCTTGCCTATAATAATGCCCTTATGGCTTGCCTTTTCGCAGAAAATTACCGCACCGATTTTTGTTAAGCTGTCGCCCTCTTTCATATATTCGATTTCAACAGCGGTACCGTGAGGTACCTCCTTATCGAGAAGGCGGAGCATTTTTTCGCGGATGATTTCGGACACGATTTCTCTTTCGGTCTGGTCTGTTATCATATCCTCGGGGTAGTACATGGGGCCCTGGGGTAAAAGACGCTTAATTTCGGTAAGTACATTCTTAACCCCGTCCTTTTTAAGGGCGGAAACGGGGATTATTGATGCAAAATCGCCTAATGTGGTTGCATCGGCAATGAGAGAGAGCATGTCCTCTTTATTTTTTACCGTGTCTGCCTTATTGATGATAAGGATAACGGGGATTTTCTTATTGAAAAGGTCTGTTATAATTTCCTTTTCGTTATTCTGAAGCTTGCTTGTTGCCTCGGTTACGAAAAGTACTGCATCAACCTCATTTACGGCATCATTTACCACTTTGTTCATATACTCGCCAAGCTTTGTTCTGGGAGCGTGTACACCGGGTGTGTCAACAAAGATTATCTGACTTTCCTCGTCTGTAAGTATTGTAAGCACCTTGTTTCGTGTTGTCTGGGGCTTATTGGAAACAATGGCAATCTTTTCGCCTGTAAGGGCATTTAAAAGTGTGGATTTGCCTACGTTGGGTCTGCCTACGATTGTGATAAAGCCTGATTTAAAATTATTCATATCGGTTTCTCCTATATATTAGTTTCTTTTTTTAACGCTTCAAGAGTTTTTGACATGCTTTCCTTCTGTGCGGGGCTTATACTGCCGCCTATGCAGAGCGCTTCAAGGTAAAGTGTAACCTTGTCCGCTTCAAGAGATGCGCTTTTGCGGAGCGCGGAAAGCTCCGTCTTTGAAAGAGCAGGGTTTGAAAGTGAATAACAGCACTCGGAAAGAGTGCATATTGCATCAAAAAGGCGGGGGGTTAACGCGGTCTCCTCTTTTTCCTTTGTGAGGAAAAGGCAGAGATTAGTACCTTTTTCAAGCAAGTCAACAGATGATTTTTTTTCATTCATGGATAAAGCCTCCTGTCTCCTTCAGAAATTCGACCCCGTAGGGGATAAAAATATACAAGCCTATGACTGCGGCGAAAATTGCGCAAATCAATGCGGCACCTGCGGCAATATCCTTTGCCCTGCCTGCAAGAGGGTGGAAGGAGGGTGACGCTAAGTCCACCAATGCTTCAATTGCGGAATTTGTGCATTCGGCAAAAAGGCATAGTGCACAAAGTGCCCATACAACGCACCTTTCCCATTTCAAAAGGGGGAAAATGAATGAGCAGATTACCACAAGTGTGCACATTATAAGGTCAAAACGGAAGTTGCGCTCATCAAAAAATACGGTTTTTATGCCCTTTGAGGCATATTTAAGGCTTGATAAAAAGCTTTTGTTTTTCATGTTATCGCCTCAACTCCATTTTTTCGGCAATTTCCTTCTCCAGGGGGCGCATTATTTCGGCATCCTTTTCCTCAATATGGTCAAAGCCCATAAGATGGAGTGCCGAATGAAGGGATAAAAAGCCTACCTCACGGATAAGTGAATGGCCGTATTCCTCGCTTTGTGCCTGAGCCTTTTCAAGTGAAAGCATAATATCGCCTAAAAGAAGTGTATCACCGTCATAGTCGCCTTCTGTAACAAGTGCTTCACCGTCGGGTGAAAATTCGATAATGGGGAAGGATAAAACGTCCGTTTCACGGTCGATATTGCGGTAGATTGAATTGATTTCACGGATTTTTTCGTTGTCGGTAATTGTAACGCTTACCTGACATAAAACATCCTCCCACCCTAAAGTGTCAAGAGTGGTTTCAACCGCTTTTCGTATAACATTTTCAAGCTCGTCGGTAAAGGGGAGCTTGTCCTGTTCGTTTTCAAATATAAAATCAACTTTTGCCATATGTAATCAGTCCTTTTTTTCGTTCTGAGGATAGATAATACGCTTGTGGAAGTACTGGTCCAAGGTCTTAATGAAGGAGTCCTTCACCTTTTCAAGGTCGGAGAAGGTGAGGGGAGTATCGGAAAGCTGACCTTCATTAATACGGGTAGATACGATATTGTCAACCACACTCTTTGCATCAACCTCGCCCTTTTCGCGCATGGCACGGACAGCCGCTTCGCAGGCATCGGCAAGCATTATAATAGTTGCTTCCTTGCTCCGGGGCACGGGACCGGGGTAGGTAAAGAGAGATGGGTCAATATCGGGATTTTCGCTTTTTGCTTTATAGTAAAAGTAGCCTGTTGTGGTGGTGCCGTGGTGCTGTGCGATAATATCCCTTACCGCTGTGGGCAGGTGATAGGCTGAGGCTAATCTTACACCGTCAGATACATGCTTTAAGATAATTTCAGCACTTTCTGTATAGGGGAGATTGTCGTGAGGATTATCACATCCGAACTGATTTTCTTTAAAGAACATGGGGTTTTCCATCTTGCCGATATCGTGGTAATAGGCACCTACACGTGCCAAAAGGGCGTTTGCGCCGATTGCCTCTGCCGCCGCGTCTGCCATGTTGGCAACGGTTAAGGAATGGTGGTAGCTGCCGGGAGCCTTTAAAAGAAGCTTTTTTAAAAGCTTATGCTCGGGATTACTGAGCTCACCTAATTTCATGGGGGTTATAACATCAAAGATTGCCTCCCAGAAGGGGATGGTGCCGATAGTTAAGATGCCGCCGAAAAATGCGCCGATATAGGCGTAGAAGAATATTGCAAAAACATCAAAAACTGTTTTTGATGTGTCAATCATAATTGCCGAGAAGGCAAGTGCATAACAAAGGGAGGAAAGTGCAGTTGCACTTAAAAGGTGTGCACGGCGCCTTACACGGGAGAATATATATGCCGTTGCCGAGCCTGCAAGAATAAGAGATAATGCTACGGATAAATCGTTTGTCTGTATACCTGCCAAGATGGCAGTTACCATGTTTACTATAACCGACATATTACAGCCTAACAAAAGTGCCAAGAGGGCAGGTATTAAGGAAAGAGGCATAACATACATCATGCCGTTGCCGCTCTTTACCCCGAAAAGGATAATCAGGCTTCCGATAATGGTTAAAACAGAACTGATGAGGGCAGTTATAACAGGACATGCAACTGCTTCCTTTTTTCCTGTTGTCAAATAGTAGAGTATAACAAGAGCGATAGCTAAAAGAAGTGTTGATATGATACTTACGGTGTGGAAGATATCAATCTGTATTGAGCCCTTTACAAAGCCTAATTCCTTGAGCATGGCATGCTGAGCCCCGGTAATAACCTCACCTTTGCGGGCGATTACCTGATTTTTCATATATGTAACATTGGCAACATCATCAGCGGCAGATTGGCGCCTTGCCAATGTTTCTTCACTGTTATAGGTTTTGTTTTCACTTATTGCGCCGCGGCAAAGCTCATAGCCTACAGTTAAAAGAACATCGCGTGTATTGCCCGAAGAAGACAAAATGCGGTTGAACTCTTCTATAGCTTCATCCTTATCAGTAACGCCTTCGGTCATAAGCTGTTCTATGATTTCGGGCACATTCTCGGAAAGATGGTCAAAATCAGACCAGGAAAGCTTAAGTGCGGCGGAATATGCCTTCTGCGAAAGGTATGTGGGGTTTATAGTGCCGCTTAAAAGAAAATCCGTAGCATTCTCAAGAGGCATTTCCCTTTCTTCGCGGATAGCCTTAAGAGCATCCTTAACCTTTTTGACAGCTAAATCAACTGCAGAAAAATCGGTTGTATACACATCCTCCACACTGTCACTTGCCGCCTGCTTACGGCTCTGGGTAGTGACTGTATCAATTATGGTTCTTGTGGCATAAATATCCTCGGGGCAGATACCGCCTACCGTAATATCGTACTGGACGGAAAAGCCTGCCGCAATTACCGTGCCGACTAAGGCGGCAAAGGTTACAACAACTATTAAAATGCAAATTATTCTCTGTCGCACTGTCATAAGAATTTCTCCTTTAGCGTGAGTTTCGTCTTGATTCGTACTTTTCGTATGCGGCTATAATCTTCTGCACAAGGGGGTGACGTACAATATCGGAGGAAGAAAGATGGCATATTGCAAGGCCTTCGATATCACGAAGAATTTTAACTGCCTCCTTAAGACCGCTTCTTTTGCCGTCGGGAAGGTCAATCTGTGTAACGTCGCCTGTGATGACGCATCTTGAGCCGAAGCCGATACGTGTCAGGAACATTTTCATCTGTTCGGGTGTGGTGTTCTGCGCTTCGTCAAGGATTATAAAGGCATCGTCAAGTGTTCTGCCTCGCATATAGGCAAGGGGGGCAACCTCAATAGAGCCGCGTTCAACATATTTCTGATAGTTTTCAAAGCCTAACATATCGGCTAAAGCATCGTAAAGAGGTCTTAAATAGGGGTCAACCTTCATCTGCAAATCACCGGGGAGAAAACCTAATTTTTCCCCTGCTTCAACCGCAGGACGGGTAAGGATAATACGTGATACCTCTTTTTTACGGAATGCGTCAACTGCCATTGCCACGGCAAGGTATGTCTTACCTGTACCTGCAGGGCCTATGGCGATAACTACGGTGTTATTCTTGATTTTGTCAACATAGCTCTGCTGACCCTTTGTCTTGCATTTTACAGGTCTGCCCTTGGCACTTATGCAGATTGTATCCGCACTTTTGGCATAATCGGGACTAAGGCCTGCCTGAGCCATGTCAATGGCATATCTGACTGCCTGCTCTGTTATTTCCTCGCCGTTACGGTGAAGGGCAAAAAGGTTGTCAAATACGTTTGAGGCTCTTTCAACGCTTTCGTCGTCACCAACGATTTTTATTACCTCGCCACGGTTTGTTATTTTTACATCAAACGCCTTTTCCATAAGCTTTACGTTAAAATCAAAGCTCCCGAAAACGGCTATTGTTTCGTCAATTGTCTGTGACTGAATTATTTTCTCCAAAATTAATCCTCCGCTCCTTGGCGATGCTTTCCTCACACAATGCACGCATTGTAAGAGATACAGAGTCGCCTGTGTCATTTATTACAGATTCCGTATAGCTTACGGAAAAGCCTCTTTGGGAAAGAGATGTATAAAACTCAGACTCGTGCGTTTTTTGCAAAGCTGAAATATTATTGTCCTCATAGGTGACATCTACTTCAATATATTCTTTTTTTGTAAATGACAGACGAGAGGGTACAATAATCCTATTATTCTCTATAATATCATAATCAGTATATAAAATGCTACTGTTTATGAAAAGTTTTAACGGAAAATTTTTAAAATTTATGTAAAGATGCTCAGTTTTTCTGCCTGTAGGGGTGCGGATTTCATTTTTCTTAGGTATGAGGACGGTTTTTTCTTCCCATACGTTGCCGTAAACCTCGCCTTGGGCATGGATGTATTTTATGTTTTCGGCATCTTTGGGCATAACACCTTCAATCAAAAGCTGACCCTTTAATACAGTATCGCCTTCCTTAACCTTTGCCGCACCGCTTTTTGGCAGTATTTTTGTTATGACTGCATCGTGGGTGGAGTAAATATTATAAAATTCATCCTCATTATAAACCTCGGGAGGCAGCTGCCTGGGGGCGAATTTTACTATGGCACTTGAACCCTTAAGGTCCACCCACAACCACATAATGTCGGGATTTTCGATAAGAATACGGTTTTTAATCCGACTCTGGTCGATGGAGGATTTGAGCGCACCTTTTTTTACACCTAATTCTTTCAGCTCCTTTAAGATATATTCTTCCTCCTCTCCTGTTGCACCGATTACGTTTACATGCCATATAACCTGTGTGGATAAAAACAGCATAAGAAGGATAGCAAAGGGCGCAAGAAGGGTTATGAGGCGGTTTTTCCGCAAGGAGAGGATGTAAGGAATGCCCCACGAGGATAAAGCTGTAAGAAAAATATCGTCAGGGTGGTCGGATAAAAGAATGGCTGCACCCTTTCTGCTTACGGTGAAGGTAATTGTTTTATCATCCTCGCGGGTGATATCACGTAGAAAAATACCCTTTTTATTTGCTATATTCATTATTCTTTCCGAGAATACGCCTTTTGCTTCCATCCGACAGGCACCGTATAAAAAATCAATTATTTCAAGCTTCATGTAATACCCCCTTATTCAAAGCTCAGATTTCTGATATTCCCTCTTACGCAAACACTTTCGTCGGTCATAACGGCAAGGCTTAAATCAAAGCCGTCGATACGGACTATGCCGTCTGTTGTATTGACCCTGACGGCAGATTGAGAAAAATCAAGAAGTGATTTAAAATTGTCAATTTCAACTGATCCGGTGCCGTAGAGGGTTATATTGGGAAGATTTGAAAGAGTGCCCGAGGAAAGGTCAAAGGCATCCTCGGCACGGGATAAAAAGCTCTTTTTTGGTTTTTTTGTTTTTGACATACAATCATCCTTTCGATTATACATATATTTATTACGGGAGGGGTTGATTTATGTTTGTATTGGTGATGATTATGCTGCTTCTTTTTCCCTCTGAGGCACAGGAGGGGGCAAGGGAAGGGCTTATGTTCGCATTGGAAAATGTGATTGCAGCAATATTGCCCTTTGCATTTTTGTCAGGCGCAATGATTTTTTCGGGCACTGCTGAAAAACTGGGGAATATATTTGCACCTTTATTTAAAAAGCTGAAAATGAATCCATACGGGGCAACTGCTTTTGTTGCAGGTCTTTTGGGAGGCTACCCTACAGGGTGCAATATGGCTTGCCAGATGTATTCCGAGGGACTCTTTGACAAGGAGGAGTGCGAAAAAATCGTCTCTTATACAAATAACGGCGGACTTATTTTTGCCCTTAATATATGCGGAGAGATGTTCGGAAGCAAGAGGGCAGGTGCTTTGATTTTTATATCCTCTGCCATATCGGCATTTGTTGCGGGACTTATTTTTGCAAAGGGAAACGGGGAGGAAAGACTGATACATACAAAAAAACTGCCGTTTATGGCGGCTATGGGTAAGAGCATAGCAGCCTCAGGCAGTGTTCTTGTGAATATTCTTTCGTCTTTTATTGTTTTTTACGCCGTGGCAAATGCGCTGTCACTTTATAGAATACCCTTTTTACAGGGGGTTTTTGAAATGACAAAGGGACTCGGATTTGCAGGGGAGGTGTGCAGTATACCCCTTGGGGCGTTTTTCTTTTCATTGGGGGGAGCGGGGATTTTTGCGCAAAGCGCCGCTATATGCTCGGGGTATGATGTAGGACTTAAAAGATATGCCTTATGCAAAATTTTTCAGGCAACACTATCTTTTGTTATTACATATATGGTTGTAAACAGACCATTTTTGGGAAAGGATGTTATTTTGTTTTCCGTCCTTTGTGTTATAGCGGTGGTGTGCGCATTTAAGGTAATAAGAAGGCTCTGTGTATGATGCAATGAGTAAGCGGGGGAAATCCCCATTGGGGACAGTCCCCCTTTGGCATCGTCGGGAGACGACGAGCCAAAGAAACCTTACGAGGTTTTGTTGGGACAGTCCCCAACGGTATTTTGTGCGCATTTAAGGTAATAAGAAGGCTCTGTGTATGATGCAATGAGTAAGCGGGGGAAATCCCCATTGGGGACAGTCCCCCTTTGGCATCGTCGGGAGA
>JAFYPR010000016.1 GCA_017547445.1 Clostridia bacterium | reverse complement strand
TTTCTCGTGCAAGACTCCCTATGGGAGCCCTAAAATCGGCACTTTCGGCGGGGTGAATGCGATTAACCCCGCCTATTTTATTTGGGAAACCTTCTTTCCCAAACCCTTCGCAATTGTGCGAAAAATAGGTTTATCGACAGTATGCAAAACGAGCACTTTGATAAGTGCTCGTTTTTATGGTCTGCGCCATTTTATATTACTTCGTATATACTTCAACTTCTGCAACAGAGTTCCAGCCGGAAACTGTGTTACCGTAAGCTGTAATCTTTACGTATCTTGCAGTTTCACTTGTAGCAACGTACTTTGTAGCATCGCTCATCATATCGCTGTTACCGCTCCATACTTCTGCGTAGGCTCCGCCGTCCTTGGAAACTTCAATCTTATAGGGGATTGTTCTGTCATCCTCGTAAAGCTTCATAGCAACACCAATTGTAGAAAGTGTCTTTGCACTGCCAAGGTCGATAACTACATAAGCTTCGCCCTGAGATGCCCATACGGAAGACTTGTTGCCATCACCGATGTTACCTGCATGGTTGTTAGCTTCAGGAGTCTGGCTTGCATTAAGCATGGATGCAGAGATTGCAACCTTTGTACCTGTGGGGTTTGTAACCTCTGTGCCTGCAGCTGCAGTTGTAGTTGTTGTAGTCGTTGTTGTAGCAACACCTGTTGCCGCACCGGAAGAGTAAACCTCAACTTCAGCAATACTGTTCCAGCCGGAAACTGTATTACCCATAGCTGTAATTCTTACATATCTTGCAGGAGCAGAGAATGTAACATACTTAAATTCGTCTGTCATCATATCACTGGAGCCGGACCATACTTCTGTATAAGCTCCGCCGTCTGTGGAAACTGCGATACTGTAAGGAATAGTTCTGTCATCCTCATACATCTTCATGGAAACACCTACAGCGGAAACTGTCTTTGCGCTGCCAAGGTCGATAACTACATAAGCTTCGCCCTGAGATGCCCATACGGAACCCTTGTTACCATCAAGAAGGTTACCTGCATGGTTAGCAGCTTCGGGTGTCTGGCTTGCATTAAGCATGGATGTAGAAAGAGCAACCTTAGAGCCTACAGGAGCTGTAGCAACTGCGCCTGTTACACCGCTACCGCCACCGGAGGGAGTAACAACAGCCGTACCGTTCCATGCTTCAAGTTCAAGGATACTTGCCCAGTCACCTGCAGTAGTACCGTTTGTATTAATCCTTACGTAACGGATAGAATCGTTTACATCGTAAGAATCATATGTAGAGCCGGAGGAACCGCCGTTGAAGATTGATGTAAAGTTTCTGCCGTCATCGGAAACTTCAATACCGTAGTTTGTGGATCTTTCGTTAGGCTTCCATACAGCTACCTTGATGTTTGTAACGGGCTTTACTGCGCCTAAATCAAGTGTAGCGGAGCCTGCGCCCTGACTTGCCCAACGTGTGGCAAGGCTACCGTCGATCATGCACATACCGTTATTTTCAGGTTCGGGTTCCTGGTTTGCAGATACAGATGTGAAAGTAAGCTTACCAGTTTCAACAAAACCGCCGCCAAAACCGCCACTTGTAATTTCAACTACAGGAGCCTGAATAACGATTTCGGGAAGGGATGCAGATGTAATAGCAGTAGAAATTGTAGAAATTGCTTCCTTATCACGGGAAGAGAGACACTTTCTGTGAGAAATAACTGCCATCTTTGTGTCTGCATCATAATAAACATGCTTACCGAGGATTGTTTCACCGAGGAATGTAACAGGAAGCATAAGTGCACCGTTTACAACCTTGGGAGCAACTTCGGGATTATACACTCTGCCGTTTACAACAACATTCTTGTTGCCTTCAACGATATATGCTGTAGTGTTGCCGTGAGTTACAACAGTAACAAGGCCGTTCTTTTCAACCTTTGCATTGAAACCGCCGGCTACAAAGCCTACGGATGCAAGCATAACACCGTTCTCCTCAACGGGAGCAACAGTCTGCACAATACTGTTCCAGGCTATAGCGTTGGTACTGCCAACCATAACAGCTACGTTGTTGTTGATTGCAAGTGCATAGTCAGCTGCAAAAGCTGTGCTCATGCAGGAGAGCATCATGCAAAGAACAACAAGGATACTTAAAACCTTCTTCATAAAGTTTCCTTCCTTTCATCTTCAAAGGCTTTCGCCTAAAATATTTTAAAGGATGTCTTCCGACACATATCCCTATTATACAGAGATACACAATTATTATAAACTAAAACATGTTAATTGTAAATAGTTATTTTTGCTAAATTTAACAAAAAGAAGGGTGAAAAAACGAATTTCCACCCTTCTTCTTTATTTAACCCTCAATTACTGTATACATTGTCGCCGCATCAGCCTTAAGTGCATGCTCGGTGATGGTTTCAACCTTAACCTTTATCACTCTTTCTCCAAAAGTGATGGTTATAATATCCCCCACCTTCACCTCGCTTGATGCCTTTGCAACCTTGCCGTTAATTGTAATTCTGCCGCCCGTGCAAGCCTCGGCGGCAACCGTGCGCCTCTTTATAAGACGCGAAACCTTTAAATATTTATCAACTCTCATATTACTTGCAATCCTTATAGAATGCCTTGAATGCCTTGTAGGACATATACAAATCCATCTTACCTATAACCTCGTAGGGAGCGTGCATAGAAAGCATGGGAACACCGCAGTCGATTGTGTTAACACCTAAGTTAGCCACAAACTGAGCAATTGTACCGCCGCCGCCTGCATCAACCTTGCCAAGCTCTGCTGTGTGCCATAAAACATTATTGTCGTTAAAAATCTTTCTTACAAGACCCATAAGCTCAGCAGAAGCATCGTTACTGCCGCTCTTACCACCGCTTCCTGTGTACTTACTGATTGCAATACCCTTGTTCATTCTGCCACAGTTCTGACCGTCATACACATCAGAAAACTTGGGGTCAAAAGCTGCAGATACGTCAGCAGAAAGACAGAAGGACTTGTCAAGCATACGGAGACGGTTGATGTCAGAAGGTGTTTCGCCTGTCTTTTCCATAAGCTCACTGAGTACAAGCTGCATAAAGTAGCTCTTTGCACCTGTATTGCCCATACTGCCTACTTCTTCCTTGTCTGTAAGAATACATACAGCACATCTTTCGGGTGCTTCTGTTTCCAGCACTGCCTTAAGCGCTGCATAGGAGCAAACTCTGTCATCATGACCGTAAGCTGCAATCATGCTGCGGTCAAAGCCTAAATCCTTTGCCTTGAATGCAGGCACGATTTCCAATTCTGCAGAAAGGAAGTCCTCCTCGCAGATGCCGTACTTTTCATTGATGATAGAAAGCATCTTGCTCTTTACTTCGCCCTTTTTAAGACCTGTTGCCTCATCATCTTCGCCTTCATAAGGAATGGAGCCTAAAAGAATTGTGAGCTGTTCGCCCTCAAGCATCTTATCGCCCGTTTTAGCCATCTGGTTTCTGCCAAGGTGAGGAAGAAGGTCAGTTATAACAAATGTAAAATCATCGTCATAATCGCCGATGGAAATATCCTTCTTTGTACCGTCAGCAAGCACTACAACACCGTGGATAGCAAGGGGAATTGCCGCCCACTGATACTTTTTGATACCGCCATAGTAATGTGTCTTGAAGAATGCCATTTCACCATCTTCAAAAAGAGGATTCTGCTTTAAGTCCAGTCTGGGCGCATCAATATGTGCACCTGCAATGTTAACGCCTTCGCTGACAGGCTTTGTACCGATTGTGCAAAGCATAATGCACTTATTCTTATTTACTGCATAAACCTTATCGCCCGCCTTAAGGCTTGTAACATCATTAAGGTTTTTAAAGCCTGCCGCTTCTGCCATTGCAATTGTAGTCTTAACGCATTCACGTTCTGTCTTTCCTTCGTCAAGATATGTTTTATAGCCTTCGCCAAACTCAAAGACCTTTGCCTTTTCGGCATCGTCAATTACATTCCAGCCGTTTTTAAATTCAAGCTTCATAAAAATCATCCTTTCACAAAATTACTCATTTGTATTTATTATACCACTTATTTAAAGGATTTCAAGGTTTAATATTGACTTTATTTCTGCAATGTGCTACGCTTTTTTTATCTTACCGAAAGGACTGATTACATGATTAAGCTTAAAGGGCAATATGCCCGCCTCAGCGATGCAGTGCTGAAAAAAAGTGCGTTTTCCGAAAACCGCGACCGCACCTTGACTTATCTTAATTTGCTTGATTGTGACCGGATGCTTTACAATTTCCGTATGACATTCGGCACAGAAAATAAATGCGAACCCTTAGGTGGCTGGGAAGAACCAAAGGGTCTTCTCCGAGGTCATTCTACAGGTCATTTCCTCTCAGCATTGGCACTTGCCTATTCCGCTACAGGCGAAGCTGTATACAAAGAGAAAATGGATTATATGGTCTCTGAATTACGCAAAATGCAGTTGATGTGTAAGGGCAAGGCAAGTGATTTCGTATGCAAGGGAGATGCCGACCACCCCGAAGAAGAGCTTTGGAGCACAAATCCCTCCGAGTGGGGCGAGGGCTTTCTATCCGCCTACTCACCCGATCAGTTTGCATTACTTGAAAAATTCACAAAGTATAACAAAATCTGGGCACCCTACTATACACTTCACAAAATTGTTGCAGGTCTTATCGACTGTTACACACGTGGCGGAAACGAAGAAGCCCTTGATTGTGCCAAAGGCATTGCACTCTGGATTGCAGACCGTCTTGCACCCCTTACGGATGAGCACAGAACACAGATGTGGAGCATGTATATTGCAGGAGAATTCGGTGGCATGAATGAATCTCTTACCGCTCTTTACAACATAACAGGGGAAGAGGGGTATCTTACAACTGCGAAAATGTTTGACAATAAAAATATTTTCCCCGGTTTATCAAAGGGCGAAGATACAATAAAGAATCTTCATGCAAATCAGCATATACCCCAGATACTTGGCGCAATTGAAGAATATATGGCAACAGAAGACGACTTTTACTACAACATAGGCAAAAACTTCTTCGATATTGTTACAGAACACCATATGTACGCAATCGGCGGTGTAGGTCAGGCAGAAAAGTTTATGAATCCCGACGAATTGGCATTAAACATAAAGGAAGCTACAAACTGCGAAACCTGTGCAGCATACAACCTTTTAAAAACAGCCCGTATGCTCTATGGCTTAAACCCCGACGAGGTTAAGTACATGGACTATTACGAAAGAGCTATGATTAACCAGATTCTTGCCAGTCAGACACCCTTTGTGACAGAAGATGTTCACAACGGCGTTACATATATGCTCCCCATAGGCCCCGGCGCCGAGAAGGAATATACCGATGACTACAACTCCTTCACCTGTTGCCACGGCACAGGCATGGAAAACCATGTTAAGTATACAGATGCCTCCTTCTTTATAAAGGATGATAACACGCTTATTGTAAATCAGTACATCCCTGCAGCCTACAATGGCGATGTCAAGGTAGACATTGACACCAGCTTCCCCTTCGGCGGCGGTAAAATTACGGTAACGGGAGATTGCGACATGACAATCCTTTTCCGTATTCCCGTGTGGACAAAGAACCCCTTTAACCTTCCCGAAAATGGCAGATATGCCCTGCTCAATCACAAAGCAGGCGCAACCGACGTTATCGAGGTTAATTTTAACTACGAAGTACGTTTTGAAAAAACACCTGATAAGCTTGACGGCAAAACAATCGGTGCTGTTATGTACGGTCCCTTTGTAATGGTATGTGAAAACAGCTATACAAGCTACCTTACCATAGGAAAAGACCTCACTCCCGTAGAGGGCGAAGTTGCTCTTACAGGCTACGGGCTTAAGTTTGTGCCCATGTATAAGATGCATAATAAACCCTACCATACATATTTTATAATAGAAGAATAAAAAATGCTGCAAAAAAGATTTTAATAGTAAAATAATAGTTTTTTAAAAAAGGGAAAACAGTTTAGATTAATTATTTTGAAAGGTTGGCACAAAATATGTACGATATTTTTTCTGTAAGAGATTTCAAATTTCCTAAAGGATTTGAATGGGGTAGCGCAACTGCGGCGCATCAAATTGAAGGGATGAATTGCAACAGTGACTATTGGTACGATGAGCAGGCAAGATTAAAGATAAATCCTGATGCAGAAGTTTCGGGAATGGCTTGCAATCATTACAATATGGTTGAAGATGACGTAAATTTAATTTCTGCTCTTGGACATCAAGTATATCGTATGTCTATCGAGTGGGCAAGAATTGAACCCATAGAAGGTCAGTTCTCTCGGGAAGCGACAGAACACTATATTCGTGAATTACAGCTTTTAAAATCTAAGGGTATCAAAGTTTTTGTCACACTTGTTCATTTTACTCTTCCGCAATGGTTTAAAGAACTTGGCTGGGTTGGTAAAATGGAAAACCTTAAATATTTTGAAAGATATTTAAGGTATATTGTGCCTCTTATAAAAGACTACGTTGATTATTGGAACGTATTTAATGAATTTAATTTACATGATAATGTAGAAAGAAAATTGAATTTTGTGAGATATCATGCACATGGATATCACATTATAAAAGAATATTCAAAAGCTCCTGTCAGCACATCACATGCTCTTGTTCTCAAGTATCCATACAGAAAATTTGATAAAGCAGATAATTTGATGGCTGAATACAAGGATTATACTGATAATGAGTTTTTCTTTCATGCGATGAGAACAGGAGAACTTGTTCATCCATTTACAAATGGGGGATTTTATCCTGAAATCAAGGATACTGTTGATTACTGGTCAATCAATACATATGTCCGAGATATGATTGATGCAAGAAAATCAGATTTAAAAGGTGATAGATATAATAACAAAAAGATAGATTTAATTAATTATAAATTTTATCTTGATGAAATTTATCCCGAGGGAATGTTGCATAATTTAACAAGGCTCATTGACAAACCGGTTATTATATCTGAAAATGGTTGTTCGTGTGATGATGACAGGTGGAGGATTATTTATTTGACGCTTTTTTTATCTTCCCTTGAAGAAGCAATCAAGTGCGGAATAGATGTTAGAGGTTATTTGTATTGGTCTACTATGGACAATTATGAGTGGTATTCCTTTAAACCAAGGTTTGGGTTGGTTGAGGTTGATTTTGAAACATTTAAAAGAACTCCTCGCCCAAGTGCACATTTTTATAAGGAAATTATTGAGAATAATGGATTTTCACAAGAAATTTTAAGAAAATATCTCAAAGAACTTCCAACTATAGGTATATAGGGGGACAAACGAGGACGTCAGACTGTGTCAGAACACACATTTAATCCCCTTCTTTGCCGAAAACATATATGCCGCAATCACAAAAAGCTTGTAATTACGGCATATTTTTTAATTTCACATTTTCCGTGAAAATGAATGGTGGAGGCGACCCTCCACCAACAGTATTGATAACTCTTTTACACGCAAAAACGCCCGACGCAATGCGTCGGGCGTTTCAGACTGTCGAAAAAGTCCAGCTAAACTGGACTTTTTCTTCATTTTGTGGTATAATATGTATGGTGATGAAAGATGATGCAAAAAGGATACGAAAACCGATATCAAATGGAAATGATAAGCATAGAGGACTTGGTACCACAGAACCACTTGTTAAGACAAATAAGTGAAGCAGTAGACTTTTCAAGAATATATGAATTTGTGGAAGAGCTGTATTGTGATGACAACGGAAGACCGAGTGTAGACCCCGTTGTACTCTTTAAAATGGTATTGATTCAGCATTTGTATGGATTGCCGTCATTACGCAGAACAGCCGATGAGGTATCACTAAATAATGCATATCGTTGGTTCTTAGGATATGGATTAACAGACGATACACCTCATTTCTCCACTATCAGCTACAACTTTCGTCATCGTTTTAATGCAGATACCATAGATAAAATATTCGCATGGATATTAAGTGAAGCAGCCCAAGCAGGATATTTGAAACCGGAAGCAGTATTCATAGACGGAACACACATAAAAGCAAATGCCAATACAAAAAAGAAAATTGAAATAGAGATTCCCGTTGCAGCCAAAAGATATGCAGACGAACTTTTGGAAGAAATAAACAATGATAGAACAGAACACGGCAAGAAACCCTTTGACGATGATGATACACCAAAATCAAACGGAAAGAAAAAAGATAACACATCTAAGAAAAAACTTAAAAATCGCAAGAAAGCAGCAAAAATGAAGAAAATCACCCAAAGCACAACAGATCCCGAAAGCGGACTTTTCGTAAAGGGTGAACATCAAAGGCAATTTGCGTATGAAGCACATACAGCTTGTGACAAAAATGGTTTTGTTCTTGAGACAGTAGTAACCCCCGGCAATGTCCACGATAGTGTAGCATTTGATGATGTGTATGATAAACTTACAGAAAGCTTTCCTGAGATAGAAACAATAGTAGCAGACAGTGCATACAAAACACCACACATTTGTAAAAAGATATTTGATGACGGCAGGGTTTTATCTACAGCATACAAAAGACCGCAGACAAAGAAAGACGGTCACGAATGGTGGAAGTACGTATATGACGAATGTTATGATTGTATTATCTGTCCGGAATACCAAGTGTTAGATTACAGAACAACAAACAGAGATGGCTACAGAGAATACAAAATCAATCCTGAAATATGCAAAAACTGTCCTACAAGGCATTTATGCACAGAATCAAAGGATTGCATAAAGACAGTAACCAGGCATATATGGTCAGATTACATAGAGCTTGCAGAGGATATTCGGTATACTCCCGAATATGCTGATTTATACAAACTGCGAAAAGAGAAGATTGAGAGAGTGTTTGCGGATGCAAAAGAGAAGCACGCAATGAGATTCACTCCATACACAGGTCTTGCACAGGTAACAAACTGGGTAAGGCTTAAGTTCGCTGCTATGAATCTTAAAAAGCTTGCAAAATGGAAATGGAAGGCGAATAATACACCTTCCAAAATACTCGATTTTATCGTATTTTTAATAAAAACGAAGAAGAACCCGATTTTTGCTTGATGCAAATTCGGGTTCTTCGACAGTCTGAAACGCCCGACGCAATGCGTCGGGCGTTTTGTTATACTTTTTTAAACTTAGTTAAGTTCTGCGAAGTACTTAATTGTTCTTACCATCTGGCTTGTGTAGCTGTTTTCGTTGTCATACCAAGAAACAACCTGAACCTGGTAAAGGTCGTCGCCAACCTTGGAAACCATTGTCTGTGTAGCATCGAAGAGAGAACCGTATGTCATACCGATAACGTCGCTGGATACGATTTCGTCTTCGTTGTAACCGAAGGAAGCAGAAGCAGCAGCCTTCATAGCAGCATTGATGCCTTCCTTAGTTACGTCTGCACCCTTAACAACAGCTGTAAGGATTGTTGTGGAACCTGTGGGAACGGGAACTCTCTGAGCTGCGCCGATGAGCTTGCCGTTAAGCTCGGGAATTACAAGACCGATAGCCTTTGCAGCACCTGTGGAGTTGGGAACGATGTTTGCAGCACCTGCACGAGCACGACGAAGGTCACCCTTCCTGTGAGGACCGTCGAGGATCATCTGGTCGCCTGTGTAAGCATGGATTGTAGCCATGATACCGGACTGGATTTCTGCATAGT
>JAFYPR010000015.1 GCA_017547445.1 Clostridia bacterium | reverse complement strand
GACAGCATAACAATCGAGGAAGGAAATATGATTGCCACAAAGGGCGGGGCAGCAGTTACCCTTTCTGACCAGACATGGACAAAGGGCGGAGTATTATATGTCCCCGCAGACTTGTTTAAGACAGGTCTTAATATGGAAGTAACCATAGACATTGATGCACGCAGAGCCTATTTTAATCCGGGCGTTTACAAAATTTATCTGACAGAAGAAAATGCGGCAATGACAGACCTTGCCGACCCTGAAAAGGATCTTCTTTCACTTGGTGCCTCTGCAACTGATAATATTATATATAATGAATCAATTCTTTCAAAGGTTGAGAAAAGCCTTTACTACAAATTTGACCTTGGTCAGTTTGCAGGAAAGTCAATAACGAATGCAAAGATATTTGCATACTGCGGTGTATATAACAACCTTAATCCCACTCTTGGTGCAATCCGTACTGAGCCATGGGAAAAAGGTATGACATACAGTACCGCTCCTAAGCATTACGAGGGTGCAACAATTGTTAAGGATAGCCGTTCCTTTGACCATGCAAGCCATGGACAGGGAGGTAAATATTATATTTTACATTCGGTTAATGTAACTTCTTGGGCAAACGACGCACTTTTCAAGGGCGAGCAGCTTTCAGTTAAGCTGTTGGGAATCCCGCAGACAAAGACGAGCAGCACACCCCAGCTTATGGTAAAGGGTGTTAAAACCTCTCAAAAAGCATACCTCAGCGTAACTGTTGATGAATTGTTTAATTTCCCCGTTGCACAGGCAGAAAAGGAAACCGATATTGACCGTAACACCTTTGAAAAGCTTGGCTTCCTTACTAAGCTTGGCGTATTTAAAGAGGGAGAGGAATTCCCCGCTGACCTTACCACAGGCGTTACACGCCGTGAGTTCATCTCCTACGCAATCCGCCTGATGAATGATTTTGAATATGATGAGAACGCAGCACAGATTTTCGCGGATGTCGCTCCCAAAAGTGCTGCATACGGCGAAATTATGGAATGTGCCGCATTGGGACTCATCTCTTCGGGCGAGGGAATGGAATTCCGCCCCGATGACATTATTACATATGATGAAGCTCTTACAGTTATCGGCAGAATGTTAGGCTACGGCACATACGCTGAGAGAAACGGCGGCTTCAGCGTTGGCTATGTGTCAGCCGCACTTAAGAGTGACCTCTTAAAGGGCGTTCGTAGCCACAGCGGAAAAATAGGCTTTGACTCAATGTTCAATCTTTTCTTCAACGCTCTTGAATCACCCATGTTTGAAACATCGGTGTATTATGCAAGCGGCGGAGAGGAATATATATTCAAGTCAGACACAACACTTCTTTCAGTATACTGGAACCTCAAAAAGGTTGAAGGCACAATGCAGGGTAACGAGTATACGAACCTTAACCCCGATATTCCCGGCACAAGAGGTAAGGTAATTATAGACGGAAAGAAGTACAACATATCAAACTCCGACTACAATTTCCTGCTCGGTTATAAGGTTAAGGGCTACTATGACAAAGATGATAACCTTCTTTATCTCGGAGCAGAGGAAAATAAGAACGACAGCGAGGTAATTGACCTTCATTCCGTTATAAATGTAACTAAGAGCGGAGCAATCAACTTCACCTACAAGGATACAAACGGAAAGAATAACACCGAAAGCATCCAAAGTACGGATAAGATTATTTACAACGGTAAGAGTATCAAGTTCAGCCAGCTTACAACAAAGCTTCTTGATAAAGATACAGGAAGCATAACCTATCTTAATGATGATATCGTAATCATCACCGCATATACAACAGTGGTTGTATATAACGTTGACGAAGAAAAGGAAGTAATCTCTGACAAGTACTTGCCGTATGATAACACATTAAGGCTTAAAGGTACCGATTACTACACATTCCGTGACGAAAACGGCAACAGCATAGCACTTGATAAGCTTGCTGCAGATGACGTTATTTCCGCGGCAGTCAGCCTTGACAAGAAGCTTGTAGTCGGCGAGGTTTCAAAGACTAAGCTCACAGGAAAGATTACAGCTATTACCGATGAAAATGAAATAGAGGTAAACGGAAACCTTTACGAAACAGTGGGCGAAAATCTCTCGTGGATTAAGGATATTGAGAAGCTTGGAACACAGGGCACATTACTTTTGGACGTGTTCGGCTTTGTGGCAGGCTTTGAAGCGGCACGCCCCACAGATAATATTTTCGGCTATGTACTGACAGCCGGTACAGGCGGCAGCGTTATCAAGCCTCAGCTTCAGCTCGGACTTATTACAACCGAAGCCGAAAAGATGGTGGTATACAACCTTGCAGAAAAGGTTGTAATCGACGGCGTTTCCTGCAAAACACATGACGCTATCTTAAAGGCACTGGGAGATACCGACGGAATCGGCAGCAGCACTGATGTGAAAAAGCAGGGCATAGTATTCTCGGTTAACCAAGACAGGGAAATTATCAAAATTGATACTCCTGAATTCAAGTCTAATGAGATTGAGGAAAACAGTCTGCATTCACGCTACACCTCATCGAAAGACGCACTTCATTATAAATCGGGTGCCGGACGTCTGGGAGATTTATTCTATTGGAACAGAAGCACCGCCCTTAACGTAATGTTCACCGGTGACAAGACAAAACCGGAACAAGTAAATGACCCCGAATATTACCAGTATTTCAAGAGCGGTCTTTCAAGTGATAAAAAATATAACATGGATGTGTATTCTGTCGGCAAGAAGCACCCCAATGCAGACATAATATTTGTCAGTGCAACTCCAAGCACCAGTGTAAGCGGCACAATAGCTATTGCCGGTAAGCGTGTGTTTGCAATTAACGATGATGGAGACTATGATGAAAAGCTGTACTACTATGTCGCATCAACAACAGCATCATCTGCAATTATCTCAAGTGATTTTGCGTCTAAAGCCTCCTCAAGCTCCAAAACGGATTTGGCAGCACTCAAGCCCGGCGATATTATCCGTATAGGTAAGGATTTCAACGGCAATCTTACGGCAATAAAACGCTACTATGCTTATGATGCGGAAAATCCGCAGATTATCTCCAATCCCGATTATTCCAAAGAATCTTCAAGCGAAGGAAGTAACTACTTCAACTATCAATATAGAATTTACGGCGGCTATATAACAACTAAGTATAATTCTTACGTAAGATTTATTGACGACATTGATAAGATTAATACAGAAGAGACCTATAAAAATGCCACCGATGACATGTTCCGCTGGGTTAACCTTAACATGAACAGCGGCGACAAGAAAGTATTCAAATACGAGGTTGAGGGAAGCGACGTTATCGTTTCAAAGGCTACTGCGGACGACGTTGTAGATTATGACCACGTGCCCTATGCTCCTTCGGGAATTATGCTTCAAACAACATATGCACAGCAAATTGACGCGGCATACATTATAAATGTAAAACAACCGGATAATACCGGTATCTACAAGATTACATTTGAACCCGGTGAAAATGCAAGCGGCACAAAAGACTTTATCCGTGCAAATCTTAATGATACGGTTACACTTCCTTCCTCCGCAGGCTTCCTTAACAACGACCCTGCATATGCGTTTGACTGTTGGATTTATAACGGACAGAATTATGCAGAAGGCGATATTGTAACTGTTACAGGAGATATGGTCTTTACTGCTAAGTGGAAGTGGGTAGGCGTACAGTATGATATCACATATGACGGAAACGGTGCAGACAGCGGAAGTGTCGCAGCAGATCGTGCTATCGGCGGAAGTACATACACCGTTGCACCCAATCCTGAAGATACAGGCTTTAAAAAGACAAACTACTACTTTGCGGGTTGGGAATACAACGGCGTAACCTATCAGCCTGGTGATACTATAACAATGCCGGAAGAACCAGTAACCTTCAAGGCTAAATGGGAACAGCCTGCAGGTGCAGGTACAGTAGCAGACCCGTATCAGATTACAAATGCAACTGAGCTTAAATGGTTTGCGAATTATGTAAACGCAGGAAATACAACGGCATGTGCAACGCTGATGAATGATATTGACCTCAACAGTGAAAACTGGTACAACTACAGAATCAAGAACTTTGCCGGAACCTTTGACGGTGGTAACGGAAAGGCAATTAAGAACTTCTACGTTGCAGACAGCAACAGCACAGACCAGGGTGGCTTGTTTAGATCCATAAACGGCGGTACACTTAAGAGTCTTGTGTTTGAAAATGCAAAGGCTGTGTCAAATTATACTACAAACGCAACAAGTGCTACATATACATCAATTGTCTGCGGAGAACTGATAGACGGTACAATTCAGGATATTAAAGTTTCCGGTAGTATTACAGTAGAAACAGGCAAGCATGCAAACACAGCGGGCAGCATTGTTGCCTATATGAAAAAAGGTACTGTTAAGAACTGTATCAGCGATGTTACCATCGACCTTTCTCTCAGCAGCGGCTCAAACGACAACACCAATAATAATGCATACTATGGTGTAGGCGGCATTGTTGGACTCCTTGACGGTACTACGGCTATGACTATTAGTGAGTGTGGATTCAAGGGAACAATCAATGCACCATATAATAGCCGTGTTGCAGGAATTATAGGCAGCCTGAGATCAAATAATGGTAACCTGCGTATTGAAAAATGTTATAATACAGGTAATATTACAGGATTACGCCAGGTTGCAGGTATTCTTGGTTGGGCTAACACAGGAACATATCAGAAAGAAAATATAATTCTGCATAACTACAACACAGGAGATATCATTGCAAAGTCAGCTACAAACTCTTACGCATCAGGTAT
>JAFYPR010000014.1 GCA_017547445.1 Clostridia bacterium | reverse complement strand
TCGTGCAAGACTCCCTATGGGAGCCCTAAAATCGGCACTTTCGGCGGGGTGAATGCGATTAACCCCGCCTATTTTATTTGGGAAACCTTCTTTCCCAACCCCTTCGCGATTGTGCGAAAAATAGGTTTATCGACAGTCTGAAAGATAACGGCTGATTTTCAGCCGTTATCTTTTTGTGTGTGAATATTTTTGAAGTCACTCGGTGTCAGACCTGTTATTCGTTTGAAGGTGCGGGTAAAGTCCGATATGTTTTCAAAGCCTACCGCAAAGCCAATTTCCGAAACTGTCATAGCAGTGCCCAAAAGAAGCGATTTTGCTTCGTTGATATGATATGTAATAATATACTGCTTGGGACTTTGGTTGATAAATCTTGAAAATATTTTTGATAAATAACCTCGTGATACGCCTACATTTGATGCAACCTCTTCCACAGTTGTGTGGTTGTGTACATTTGCGTGAATATACTTTAAAGCGTCATTGAATATAACCGAAACATTGTCGGAGATGCGGGTATTATCCTTTGCAAGGGAGTCTGCCATCATCCAGAAAAGCCCTGTAAGGCGCATAGGAGAGAGAACGCCGCTTTCGGTAATTTCAGTTAAAATGCGACCGCAGTCATAAGGCTCGGTTGCTGTATGTATAGGATTTTCCAAGGTAAGGTTAGCGGTTCTTAAAAAGTCGATGGCTTTATCGCCAAAAAACTCAATCCAGCGATAGAAAAAGGGATCGGATTTGTCGGAAGTATACCATACCTCCTGTCCCGGATATATAATAAATGCCTGATTTGCCGAAAGAGTGTATTCTTTTACGTTGCCGTTAAGGGGGTTTTTAACACAAAAGGTTCCCTTGCCTGAGTACACATAATGAAAAAGGTAGTTTTCACAGGATTTATGGTATACACAGAATTTCGGTACACATTCACGTTTTCCGTATTGCACTACGTTAAAGTCGTTGTTTGATAGGTTTGAAGAATGGTAATGTGAATAAATCATTATAACACCTCCAAAATGATTTTATGTTTTTTCAAGACTTTTGTCAATAAGGAAACAGAATACATTTTGATAAATATTGAATACGTTTTGATATTTAACAAAATCAAAGGAATGATATAATATACTTGGGTGGTATTTATGAAAAAATTATTGGTGATGTTTTTAATAATCATATCAGTTTTGATATGCTCACACACTATTTTCGCAGAGGAGTATTATTCCATTACTCCCGGTGAATTGTGGTACGACAATAACGGAGGTCATATTCAGGCTCACGGAGGCGGTGTAATATGGGACGATAATACCGAGAAGTATTATTGGTACGGCGAAGCAAGAAAAACAAGCATTCGTCCCTCGGATACAGGCTGGCTCTGGGATTCGAACCAAAGAATAGGTGTTTCCTGTTATTCCTCAACCGATTTGTACAACTGGACTTATGAAGGTCTTGCTTTAAGAGTTATTAACTATTATACAGGGGATTATCCTTTGAGTGATATTCAGCCTTACAGAGTAATCGAACGCCCAAAGGTTATATATAACGATAAAACAGGCAAATACGTAATGTGGATGCATATAGACAGCTCCGATTACAGTTATGCAAGAGCAGGAGTTGCGGTAAGTGACAACCCCACGGGACCCTTTACATATTTAGGCTCATACCGTCCCAACGGCAAAATGGCAAGAGATATGACCATTTTTAAGGATGACAACGGAACGGCGTATCTTTACGCATCGGGTGACGAAAATATGACAATGTACTGCCATAAACTTACAGATGATTATCTTGAGATTGAGGGTACATACACAAAGCTTTTTGAAAACTGGCAGAGAGAAGCACCTGCAGTTTTCAAGTATGACGGAAAATACTTTATGGTAAACAGCGGATGCTCAGGCTGGGACCCTAACAAGGCGGATTCTGCCGTGGCATATAACCCAATGGGTCCTTGGTACAGTAAGGGTAACCCTTGTAAAGGCGACAATGCGGACAAGACCTTCGGCGGTCAAAGCACACACGTTTTAGAGGTTGACCGTGAAAACGGAAAGTATATTTTTATGGCGGATATATGGCGACCGAGTGACCATTCCGACAGCCGTTATATCTGGTTGCCTATCGAATTTACGGGAAGTGAAACCTTTAAAATAGAATGGAAAGACGAGTGGTCACTTGAAGACTGGATTGAGGAAAAAGGCATTGACGAAGTGCCGAATATAACATTAAAGCCCGGTGATGTTTTCAAAACAAAAATTAACTCAAGCACAGGAAAAACACCGTACATTAAGGCGGTTGTCGGAGATACTGACAAAATTGATACGGTGCTTGACAATAATGAGTTAACAATTTATGCTTTGGAAAAAGGAGTGGTTGATATAACTGTCCGTGTGGGCGGTGGCGGATATGCCGGCAGCAAAACAAGCTTTACCGTTAAGGTGACAGATATTGGTGCTCGTGCTTATCTTGAAGAAGATGGAACAGTGTTGATAAATGCGAAGGATGCACTGAATAACAGTGAAGTGGCATTTAGATCCACACGTGATTATCATTATTGGTCGCAAACTGATAACGGTCTTGAAATTCTCCCTGACCGCAGTGGCGAATGGCGTGATACAGATAAGAGGAATGAGGCACCATGTCTTTATTACAGAGTGTTCATAACAGATGCGGGAGAATATTATGTTTCGCTTAATACATCGCATCCTGATATATCGGGCAACAGCTTACATATAGGAGTTGACGGTGAATATCTGTTCACATCAACGGGCGAGGATAATGTTGGCGAAAACATGTGGCTTGGTGACGAAAGCTGGAAAATCAATTTCCCCGAATCGGGTTGTTACATTATCAATGTATGGGGCAGAGAGGACGGAAGCGAAATTAATAAAATCCTCCTTTCCAAAGAAAAACCCGTGGATTATGAGCTTTGCCCCCAAAGCCGTGTAACCCTTGCAAGGCAAACTACGGAGAAATTGTCAGGCGAGGAAAAAATAGCACTTGATTTAAAATATAATGACAAGGTGGAAAGTATATTAACAAGTGGTATTGATTTCATCTCATATTTTGGCTCTCGTGTTGTATGGCGAGGCGAATGTGTAACAGAGGACGGGAAAGTTACACAACCAAATCGCGGTGAAGCTGATGAGTATATATCGCTTACAGGTGTATATGAAGCGGATGGCGAAACCGTAGAAAAAGAATACAATGTGTTAATCCCTGCAAAGAGCGAGGATTATGTTTCAACAGAAAGCTTTGATACAACAAAAATCGGCTCAATAACAGAACATGGATATATATTCTTTGATTTGGTTGCAAAAGAGGCTACCGACGGAATAATTGCTTTTTGCAGTACGGATACGAATCCTGACGACTGGGGAGAGTATCCTGTAACGGTAAGACTTTGTCCCGATGGCTTGTTTGATGCCCGAAACGGAGGAAATTACGAAAAGACAGAAGAAATAGCATATGAAACACATACAACATATCACGTTTTTATGGATGTTGATGTAACAAATGGCGTTTACAGTGTTTATGTGACAGATGACAACGGCAATATGGGCACGATTGCTCAAAACTTCAGTTTTCGTTTTAAAGCCGACGAAATAGGCAAAGTGACTGCAAGAGCGGGTAACAACTATACAGGCGGAGAGTTCGTTGCAAAAGATATAATTATGTCTGATTATGGTGTAAATGTGTTTAAACTTTATGCAGACGAAAACACTTCAACCGCTACGGTTATGTACTATGACAATGAGCCGTTAACTCTCTATATAGCTTTTTACAGCAAAGACGGTGAACTTATAGGACTTGAACCTATAAAGCTTACCGAAAAGGGAGTAAAAAACATAGCGACAGATACTCCCGACGGCACTAAAAAGGTAAGACTTATGGTCAGGAATAACGATATGATTACACCTGTTGCGGAAAGTATGGCACGTTATAAAACGGAACCAATTTTTGAAAACAAATTTTCATCCCGTCAGGATGAAAATGCATTGGTGAATATTCTGCCGAAAAATGAACGGGCAGAATATGAATTCACTTTCATTGACAATAATAGTGAAGACAGCGGTATTATGTTAGGTGACGGCAATAATCTCAACTCTTCAAGCAGTAATTACTTTGCATCAGGAAGTATTGTGCTCCTTCTTGCAAAGGGTGAAATATATATCCGAGACAATGAAGCGAAAACAAAGGTTTGCGACTATACGGTTGGAGAAGAAACAAAAGTGAAGATTGAGGCGGATATTCTTTCCGGCACATATAACCTCTACATAAATGACAATTTAGTTGCCGAAAAAGTGCATTTCCGTATTGAGGCGGAATATATCGATACTCTTGCTCTTGTGGAAAATAAGGGCGGAGAAATGTTTGAGGTTAATAAATTTACTGTTAAATAAATCCGCAAGGATTTTATTTAATACAAAACCACGGTGCTTCCCTCCAAAACACCGTGGTTTTATCATTGATTTTAACCTTTTTAGAAGTATCATAAAAACAAAGGAGAGATTGTTCATGAACAAAGGAGCATTTGTATTAGCAATAATAATGATTTTGTCGGTTTGCCCTGCTGTAAGGTGTGGAGTCTACAAGCACCTCTGTAAATTGGAATAGGGACAAAACCACGCAATATAAAACAAACGTAATTGTAATGGGTACGGGCGTTACTCATTATGATTTGGGTGCAAATGACTGGGGTGCATACGGTTCGGTTGACTCTGCAGGTTATCCTTACTTTATGTGCTGTTTGGCGGCAATGGATTCGCCCACGGTTGTTGCACACGAATTCGGTCATGCTGTGCATTATGCACAGGGCGACAACGCATGGAAGGACAATATTTTCCTCGGTCCTTGGTTTGAGGCGGTGGCAAACTGGTTTGCAGAGCAGTATATATACGAGTATATGCCCGGTTCAACACAGCTTTCACAGCTCTATTTAAGAGAAACAACCCTTACAAAAATGAATGGTAGAGGTTATTATGAAGCATGGCCATCGCACTTTTTTATGTGAGTTGAAAATAATTTATTGTAAGACTGAACGAGTATGTAACCGTCGTTCTGTAGCCTTTTACGGTGCGGCTTTTTCTATCGAAAGTCATTGTTCGTATGGGACATATGTTGTTAAAAGAAGCGAAAAATATGATATGCGGAATAATATGCGGAATAAAATCAAAAAATGCGGAACAATATGAAAAACTGTTGACATTGTTCCGTAAATGTATTGACATAGTTCTTTTAAGTGGATATAATATGAAGTAGGAAGGAGTGGCAATAATGAAGAGAATGATTACAGTGAAAGAAGCGGCAAGCCGTTGGGGATTGTCTGAAAGACGAGTAACAACGCTTTGCAGAAGCGGAAAAATCTCAGGTGCAACAAAGAGTGGAAAAGCCTGGAATATCCCCGAAGATGCTGAAAAGCCGCTTGATGAAAGAGTGAAGTCGGGGAATTTTGTAAAAACCGTCAGAAAAGATAATTTACCACTTCCTATTGGCATTTCTGATTACAGATTAGCATCAAAGGAATATTATTATATTGATAAAACCTTGATGATAAAAGATTTTCTTGACGAGAGACCTATGGTATCGCTTTTTACAAGACCTCGTCGATTTGGAAAAACCTTGAATATGGATATGATAAGGACCTTTTTTGAAAAAACTGATGAAGATACATCCGTGTATTTCAAAGATAAGCTTATTTGGACCTGCGGAAAAAAATACAGAGAATATCAAGGCAAATATCCTGTGATTTTTGTAACATTCAAGGATGTAAAGTGTGAAACATGGGAAGCAACATATGACCTGATATATAAAATATTACGCGGTGAATTTGAGAGGCACGATGAGCTTTTAAAAAGCGAGAAGTTGAGTTCATACAGCAAAGAGTATATTTGTAAGGTGCTTGACGGAGAGGCGACAGAGAACGATATGATGATATCACTGTTGAATTTGTCGCAGATGTTGGATGAACATTATGATGAAAAACCCATTATAATCATAGATGAATATGATACACCCATTCAGCAAGGTCATATGAGAGGATTTTACGATAAAGTAATTCTTTTTATGAGGAATTTGTTTTCCGGCGGATTGAAGGATAATAAACATTTATCTTATGGATTTCTGACGGGTATTCTCAGAGTTGCCAAGGAAAGCATTTTCAGCGGCTTAAATAATCTTAAGATAAATTCAATACTGGACAACAGGTATAGCGAATATTTTGGATTTACTTCTGACGAAGTGAAGAGAATGGCTGAATATTACGGCGTCCCGGAAAAGTATGATGAAATTTGTCAGTGGTATGATGGTTACAAATTTGGCAGGACAGAAATATTTAATCCATGGTCTGTAATAAATTATTTCAACAATGAATGTGCTCCGAGAGCATTCTGGCAGTCTACGGGAAGTAATGACATCATAGGTGAGATTCTTGAAGGTGCAAATGAAGATATCTATGAACGTTTATATGCATTGTTAAAGGGTGAATCCTTTTTAACATATGTTGATGCAGGGGTTATTTATCCTCAGATAAAGAGTAATCCTGCGTCAATTTACAGTTTCTTATTAGTGGCAGGATACTTGAAAATTGTTATGAGTGACAATGCGGAAAACGGAGACTATATGTGCAAGGTGGCACTGCCAAATAAAGAAATAGCCTTTGTTTATAACAAAGAAATTTTACAGAAACTCGATAGTATTGTTCCGCAATCTACAGCCATCGCCATTCAGGAAGCTATATATGCCAATGATGCAGAAGCATTAAAAAAGCAGTTGACTAAACTATTGCATGAATCGGCAAGTGTGTACGATACCGTAGGTGAAAATTTCTATCATGGACTTGTACTTGGCTTGTGTGCAATGCTTAATAACCGCTATGTTGTTACGTCTAATCGTGAATCGGGAACAGGCAGATATGACATTTCTCTTTGTCCCAAGGATATTACCTTGCCGGGATTTTTGATGGAATTCAAGGCAGAAAAAGATTGTACTTCGGATGAACTTAAACGGTTATCAGAAACAGCACTTCAACAAATTTATGACCGGAAGTATGACACGGAGATGCAGGCAAGAGGAATTAAGAAAATTTATAAATATGGTGTAGCTTTCAGCGGAAAAAATGTTGAAATTACAACTGAGTAAAGTTGATGGGGCGATTGTTAAATGCAATCGCCCCTGTTTTTTGACACTCAGTTTTTTGCATAAAATTAAACTGAAGAAATTTATCTCACACAATAATACTTGCCTTATAATGTACATTAAGCTCATGATTCATTTTTGTGCGTATGTTTCGAGAAAAAGTCATTGTTCGTATGGGACATATGTTATTAACCATCTGACCGCCTACAGAGCCTGCCTGCTTGCTTGTGAGGTCGCCGTTGTAACCGCTTGTAAGGTTAACGCCTACTTCGTTAGCAGCTTCCATCTTGAACTTATCAAGTGCGCTCTTTGCCTGGGGTACGAGTTTCTTATTTCTACTAGACATTTTCATTTTCTCCTTAAAATCAAATCTTTTTATATTTGTTATATGTTAAAATAATATCTTTTAACCTTCACGATAGTATTGTGTGTACGGAATAAAAAATTAAATCATGTAAAATTTTGAAAAAACAACATAATTTTGTACACGACGATACCGAGGAGAAATAAAACGTTTTGGTGTTGATGTTTTTGCGCAAAGGAATTTTTGTACAAAACTGTAATAAATTGGGACGATACAGTATTGAAGGGGAAAAACTATGGTGATAATATCACAGTTAACAGATAATTATTGCAATATAATACGGAGGAAAAAACAATGAGATTTAAACGGTTTTTAGCATTTGTAGTTGCATTTGCCATGGTTATGAGCATAACCCCCGCTATGGGCATTTTTGCAAGTGCAAATGAAGCTGTTGCCCTCTTCGACGGTGTGGAATATTCATCCCTTTCCGAAGCTGTTGCAGCGGCAAGCGAAGCTTTTATCGATAAGAAGGTCGAGGTTGAACTTCTTATGGATTCAAGCGAAGACTTTACCCTTAACGGCGGTATTGTCTATCTTACAACAGGAGGCTATGCCTACACAGGCGTTGCAACCGTGACAGATGCGCTCCTTATTGCAGACAAAGCGCTTGCATCTGTTGTATGCGACAGCACGGCAACCGATGCCGATAATACAAGGTACGGATATTCAAGCCTTGCTACAGGTCTTGATATGGTGGAAGGTGCTCAGGTACGTATTGGTGACGGTGCTTCCGATGATGGCAAGGTAGCGGGCAAAAACAGCGGTCTCCGCTTTATTGCAACCGTTGACCAGAACGACACGCTCGCAACATATGCCTACACATATTACGATTCTGTAAACGAAGCCTATGCTGACGGCTACGAAATCGGTATGGAAATTATTGCCGAAGACAGCGCAAGCTCTGTTGATGTGCCTGCAACTCTCTGGCAGGAGGAGGGCGCTGTTTTCACAGCCGCTCTTACAGACCTTGCAGAAGGTAACTACAACCGCAGATATACTGCAAATGCATATATCGAATACGACGGCTTAAGATTTGAAAGCGAAGCCTCTTCTACAAGAAGTATCTATCAGGTTGCTTCAGGTCTTCTTTCCAAGGGCGAAACAGCAGAAAAAATGTCCGAATCCCTGGTTAACGTTTTAAATGCTTATGTTAACCAGACAGGCGTAAGACTTACACTTACCGACAGCTCCGATTCTGCCGCTCTTAAGGTGCGTGGTGAGGATAAGAAGGGTGGCTACACAGGTGATGCCTTCTTCACAGTGGGCGATACAGTATATCGTAACGGCGCCTACGAGGTTGACCTTACAGCCGTTGGTAAGAGCGTTATCAACACAAAGCTCTTTAACGAATATGTTCGTATTAATAATAACAACAGCCTCGTTAAGGCTGTTACAGGTATTACCGACAACGGTAACGGCAGCTATACTGTTATATTCGACTATGCTGACCTTTCCGGCGGTACACGAGCTATCAACGAGGCAATAACACTTACAAACGGCTCTGTTACAGCCTATGTTCCCGAGGGTGTTCAGTTTACAGGCAGTGCAAAGAACCTTGAGCTTGTTTTAACTGCTATTGACGACGAAAAGAGCGAGGTTGAAGCAGGCGAGGGCGAAGAGCTTAATTCCTTCGATATCCATGTTAACGGCCTTGCAGAAGGTAACATCACACCCGTTATTATCACTTTGCACGAAATGGCACAAAAGGGTCTTAACCGCGGTAACCTTGCCCTCTACCACGTTGAGGACGGCGTACAGGTTAAGATGGAACAGGTTGATACTGCTTCCGATTTAACAAAGCACAACCAGTTTACATATAACCCCCTTGACGGTACAATCACCTTGGCACTTGCTTCCTTCAGTGAGGTTGCATTGGTGTCCGAAGAGGCTAAGTGGGAAGGTAACTATGCTTCCGGTTTTGCAGGCGGTACAGGTACAGAAGCTGACCCCTATCTTATTGCAAATGCTGACCAGTTGGCATATTTTTCTGCGGCAGTAGGCGGTATGGGCACTGATAAGGAAAAGAATTCTTTTAACGGTGAATTTGTAAAGCTTGTAAACGACATTGACCTTGATGACATGAGCGAAGATGGTAAGATTTTCTACCCCATCGGTTATTATAACTCCACAGGTAGCTACGAAAAGGTTTCCGGCGGTAGCATTACAAGCAGTGTATCCTCTTTCGAAGGTACATTTGACGGTAACGGTCACACAATCAAGAACTTCTACCAGAACACATGGGAAATGTTTGGTGACTATAACTCAGGCTATAGCGGCACACCTAACCACTATAAGGACGCTATGGGTCTTTTCGGTTATGTGGTTAATGGTACTGTTAAGAATTTAACTGTTGAAAACTTCTCCTCCGACGGTGAATTCACACCCACAGGCGTTATTGCAGCTTATGCAGTAAATTCTACTTTTGAAAATATTGCTATCACAAACTGTAATCCCCGTGTGTATAACACAGGTAACGGCGGTATCGTAGGTATCGGCGGTAACAGTGATGACCCCGATGAATATAAGCTTACATTCACAAATATTACAATTGACAATACAAACAAAATCACAGCTCTCTGGGGTAGCTGGGATGTTGCCTGCGGTGGCTTGGTTGGTATGTTCCGTGGCGCAGGTCATGCATATATGACAAACTGCCACGTTGCTGCACAGATTGACGTTTATAACGACGTTTGCGGTAACTATCAGTACTATTGGTACCGTTATGCAGGTATGATGATTGGTACTAATAAGAATATGACAGAAGATGAAAACGGCTATACAGTTCCCGAAACAGATAAGTTCCACGCAGAAAGCTGTACAGTTCACTTTGGTGAATGGAACGATTACTACTACTTTGAATTGGTTGCAAACAGTATTGCAAGCTACACGCACGACCACCAGTTCAGTAGACTTACACAGGTTGCAAGTCTTGATGAAATTAAGGATGGTGATGCTTGGACGAAGACAGGTAACTTCCTGTTAATTGATGGCGATACAAAGACCTGCTATCATGTTGTGAAGGGTACTGACGGCAACTTAACAGAACACACACACGAAGATGCAGGAGAAGAGACTGTTGACGGTGAAATTGTTCTTAAAGAAGATAAGCAGATTGTATATCTGCCCTTTAATCAGCTGTTTACAGGCTATGGTTGGGGCGTAAAGCATATTCCCTTGGGTGAATTTGACGGTGTAACAATCCTGGACAGAGAAGAAGCTGATTCTGTTGTGAAGTTCAGCATAACAGGCAAAGCAAATGTTGAAAAAGACTCAACGGTGAAAATCGGTGAATTATTTGAGGCGGTAAAGGATGCAGAGGTTGCAATTGATGCTGACAATGTTCAGGTAACGGTATCTCCTGCAAATGACGAAAGCACTGTAAGTGCAGTTTATACTGCAAATACAACTGACTGGACACAGGGCACACTTGAATTTACAGGATATGGCAAGGCAACAATTACAATTACAGACTACTACTTCTGTAAGCCCACGACTATAGATTGTAATATTGTCGTTACTATTGATGGCACAGAATATTGTGTTATGAGCGAAAACCTTTATAACAATTCAAACTTTTCCGATAACAGCGGTGAAGGAATGGGACAGTGGTATGTAGGTAGTAATACAAACGGTAATCCTACCGATGCTACATATCAGGTTCCCAAAATCAATAATGACGGAACGGTAGAAGCTCTTACTCTTTTAACCGACACAGACTATCTTACAACAGGTGCCTTTGAACAGGATGCTGCCGATACCTTCTATTACGGTAAGGACAGCTCAAAAACATACCTTGTTGAGCATATGAGCTCCAACTGGAGAAATTGTGCGTGGAACGGTAAGCATTCTCTGTTGTCATATGTGCCGATTAAGGAGAACACAAATTATACATTCTCTTTTAAGGCATTCACTTCTTCGGGTAAGGCATCCATCCGCTATGGTGCAATTGATATGGACGAAGGTGAAAACTTTTATGTTCCTTCATCCTACTCAACGAGCGGTTCGTTGAATTTTGTATCAAGTGATTATTTTGACTGTAAAAATAACGACCAGCAGACTATAGGTGGTGCTTGGACTACATACACACTTAATTTTAACAGTGGTGAAGGTGCCGACTATTTCCTTTTCAATGCTTATTGGCTTCAGGTTGCAAGTTACCTTTGCATTACTGATTTTATGCTTTATGAGTCGAAAGAACCTGTTAGTGTTAACATCGATTATGTAGATTCCGAAGGCAATATTATTGCAACGGAAGAAAATATTTCTGCTTTTGAGGGTGAGGTATTCAATTTTGCTAAAACAGGTGTTTATCTTGACAGCAAAATAATTGCACCGATTGAAAGCTCGTATACTGTAACTGCAGATGAAATAGAGGCAGGCACAATTAATATAACAGCAGAAGTTACAAGTGAATATGCGGCTATAGCAGATACATATGCGGCAACCGATGGCAAAGCTCATGATAACGATACAACATATTTTGTATTTGCAGGCTGTTCCGATAAATCAGTTGAACTGTATGCACCCCATAAGGATACTGACGGTAATGCAACAGTTACAGGCACAGGTTTTACATTAGGTAGCCAGAGAGTTGCTCTTATAAGCTTCAAGAAGCCTTCTGTAGCAGATGGTCAAACAGTTACCCTTAACATAGGTATTGCCGGTGCAAACGGCAATATCGGCAATGCGTCCATGAGAGTTGCAGTTATGGGTGTAGATGGGCTGATTGATGAAAATACAGGTTATCTCAACACTGATTACCCTTATGATGCAGAAGAGTTGGTATGGTCAAATGAATGGTACTCCGGCACAGGTAAGGACGCTATGACATTTGACGTAACTGAAATTGTGAAGAATATGGAAGACGATTATATTACATTTGCATTCTATGTTCCTTTGTCAGGTATTTATATTATTGACACAGAAAATGCTGTAAGAGGCGGTTTATACCAGGGCGAAGCGGCATACCTGACAATTAATGAGGTTACTGCAGAATAAAACAAAAATGGTATGTAATACCTGAAAAAAGCACGTCGTACGGCACATTGCCGTAAGGCGTGCTTTTTATTAATGTCTTAAGACTGTTGAACATGCGAACGTAGAGAGAATGTGAAACAAAAAACCACCTGCTTTGCGGGTGGGAAACAAGGGTTATACCAAAAAATTCCCCTTTTTGATACAATAAAGTTGTTCAAGCTTATTGCAGTGAAGAAAGGAGAATTTTATGGCAAATAAAAGTAGTAGTTCAGCGCACACAAAATGGATGTGCAAGTATCACATAGTGTTCGTGCCAAAATACAGAAGGAAAGCGATATACGGACAATATAGGTCAGACCTTCAAGAGATAATACGAACATTATGCAAGTACAAAGGGGTGGATATACCGGAAGGTCACATGATGCCCGACCATGTACATCTACTATTAAGTATACCACCAAAAATGGCTGTGTCAAGTTTCATGGGATACTTAAAAGGTAAAAGTGTCAAAAATACAACATTTTCAAATGTACAAAGCAAAAAATGTGTGTTAAATTTAAACAAAAGAACTTAACTAAGGAGATAATGAATATGTCAAAAACAAAAGGCGGATTTACTCTTCCCGGTGAATCGGGATATGAAAATTTAACCCTTGAACTGGCGGAAAAGTGGGGCGCAGATGTTATCCGTGACAGTGACGGAACAACCCTTTCCGATGAAATTGTAAATTCGGGCTATGGCATTTATTCCACAATTTGTATTATCCGTGACCACAACGAATGGGCAAGGAAAAATCCCGATAAGCTTCAGCAAACCTTTTTGATGACTGAGCCCCTTGTTGCAGAGGGTGAAAGCTTAACGGTTGAGCTTATGAAGGACTTTTTCGGCGAGCAATTTAAAATAAATGAAACCGAAGACAGCCTCAGGTACTGGCAGGTTTTTGACCGTACGGAAAACTGCGAGGTTAAGGACTGGACATATGAAAAGGGTACTGTTACATTCAATACAACACCCTGGCACAGGTATACGGTTAATTTTCTGGCGTACAGAATATGGGAAGAAATTTCCATGTATAATCACACCACAAATAACTGGGACAAGGAGCATTTAATGCAGATTGACCCCATATATCCGGAAACTATGGATTATATGAAAGCATGGATGAAATCCTGGTGCGAAAGCCACCCCGGAACAACAGTTGTGCGCTTTACAAGCATGTTCTATAACTTTGTGTGGATATGGGGAAGCAATGAGCGCCGCAGAAATATATTTACAGACTGGGCAAGCTACGACTTTACCGTCAGTCCTCGTGCTCTTGACCTTTTTAGTGAAAAATACGGCTACAGACTGACAAGTGAGGATTTTGTGAACAAGGGCAAGCTCCACTCTACACACTCGGTATGCGATAAGAAGAAGCTTGACTGGATGGAATTTGTTAACGATTTTGTTATCAAAGCAGGCAAAGCACTTGTTGATATTGTGCATTCCTACAACAAAAAGGCATATGTATTTTATGACGATAGCTGGGTAGGCGTTGAGCCCTGGGGCGATAGGTTCCCTGAGTTTGGGTTTGACGGGCTTATTAAGTGCGTTTTCTCAGGCTTTGAGGTAAGACTCTGTTCAGGTGCCAAGGGTGTTAAAACACACGAAATAAGACTTCATCCGTATCTGTTCCCTGTAGGCTTAGGTGGGCTTCCAACCTTCAGCGAGGGTGGCGACCCTACGGGTGATGCGAAAATTTACTGGAGAAATGTAAGAAGAGCATTGCTCCGTGCGAATATTGACAGAATCGGTTTGGGAGGATATTTGTCTCTTACATTGCCTTTCACCGAGTTTAACGACTATATGGAGCGCCTCAGCGATGAATTCAGAATGATAAGAGGTTTTCATGCAAACGGCAGTCCGCTTTCTTTGAAGCCAAGGATTGCTGTGCTGACCTTTTGGGGTAAGCTGCGCAGCTGGACCTGTTCAGGTCATTTACATGAGCACAGCGAGGTTGACCTTATTAACATCATCGAAAGCTTGTCGGGCTTTCCCTTTGATGTGGAATTTATCGACTTTAACGATATTAAAAACGGCAAGCTTGATAAATTTGACCTGCTTATAAACGCAGGTGTGCAGGATGACGCATGGTCGGGTGGCTATGAGTGGAAAGATACCGCCGTTTTTGAAAAAATTACACAATGGGCACACGAGGGCGGCTGTGTGATTGGTGTTAACGAACCCGGTGCAACAGAGGGTTTTGACACAACACTTCGTCTTTCGCACATTTTAGGCGTTGACCTTGACCGCGGAGAAAGAATATGCCACGGAAGATGGCTCAATGAAGCAAAGGGCAGTGACCTTCAGGTGCTTTGTAACAAGACTGCATACGTAACAGATGCCGACACGGTTGTGTTAAAGGACGAGGACGGCGTGCCCACATTGACAACACATCCCTTCGGTAAGGGTATAGGTATTTACATGGGAGGCTATCGCCACAGCGAGGAAAACGCAGGCTTGCTTTTAAGGCTCATTCTGTCGCTTGCGGAGAATGACGGAAAGTACATTACAGATAATGTGAACACGGAGTGTGCATATTATCCCAACGACAAAAAGCTGGTTGTTATCAATAACTCGGGAGTTGAGCAGAAAACAAGTGTTGAAACAGATTTCGGTAAGTATAGCGTGACACTTGCGCCCTATGACATTGCAGTAGTACAGTTATAATGAAAAATGGTGTAGCATAAATGCTACACCATTTTTCAGCTTTCAAGGTGCTTGCCGAGATATCCTGCGGCGGACTGCGCCAATTTGTCATGGACTTCGCCCATGGTGCCGTTTTCGTTCAATAAAATGACACTGCCGATTGTATCACCCTCGGATATAATAGGGTGAACAACACCTGCCATATAACGGTCAGCTCCGTCAATGACGGGGATAGACTCGTTTTCGCTTTTCATGATAAAGGATGTTTTTTCTTCCATAAGCTTTTCAAGCTCGTTACTTACCCTTTTTTCCGCAAGCTCTTTCTTAGGTACGCCCGACACGGCAATAACACTGTCTGTATCTGTAATAATTGCAGGTGTACCGCTTGTTTTGGATAATGTGTCCACATAATCTGTTGCAAAGTCACCAAGTTCACCGATGGGGGAATACTTTTTGAAGATGATTTCTCCGTCCTGCTTTGTGAAAATTTCTAAAGGGGCGCCTTCCTTGATGCGCAAAACCCTTCTTATTTCTTTGGGGATTACAACTCTGCCCAAATCATCAATTCGTCTTACAATGCCTGTGGCTTTCATATATTAAATCTCCTTGTTTTTGTAATTGTACAACTATTATCTGCACCTAAGGAAGATTTATGCAAGGGAAAAGGTGGGAAGAATTGTCAATGATTTTTTTCAATTATAATAAAAAGCGGGGGACAGTTTGGGCGGTTAAGGAACGAATGAAGCATAACCGTATATTTTTTACCGTCAAGATGTTCTAAAAATTTAAGGAGGTTATCCCTCTCTTCAAAGCCTGTGTCGCCTCCGTAGTAAGAGCAGATTGAAACAAAGCCGTCTTCTTTTATTATATCAAGAGAGGCTTCAATTGCTTTTATGCTTGTATCGGAGTGAGAAAAAATTGTATGGTCACCGCCGGGAAGAAAGCCTAAGTTGAAAACAACACATTTTGCCTCCTGCACATAATCCTTTAAATTATGGTGGCTGTCAAGTATAAGGCGGGCGTTTGTGCAGTTGTTTTCATCCAGAAGAGCTTTTGTGGATAAAGGAGCTTCTTTTTGTATATCAAAGGCATATACCTCTTTTGAAAGATTACAAAGAAGAAGTGTATCACGGCCTCTGCCCATTGTGGCATCTACTGTGATATCGTCCTTATTTATATGTGCTTTTAAATATTCGTGTGAAAGCTTAAGTGCGTTTTTATCATGATAGGTCAAATTTATCACCTCGCAGTTTGATTAGGTAATTGCAACACTTTTTAAAGGTACGGGGACACTGCCATTCATTCATTTTTAATTTAGCCTGTGACAAAACGATGCTGTGGGCTGACTGTGGGTAGGCAGTGTCCCCAACGTGGGATTTAGTAAGTTTTCGCTAATCATAATTATAACATATTATTGGTAAAATTACAATACAGTTACATTTGTTGAAAAAGGGGAGATAATCTGTTAAAATAATTGTAAGGTGAGGTGACCAAGATGAGGTTTAAAGGAACATTATTTGCAATTATCGTAATTATATTACTTGCAATACTTTCACGATTTGGTTTTAACGAGAGCTTTGAAAGGAAGGATGTATTGGTTGAGCCTACTGAAAGACCTACATTCGGGGTGCTTGAAAATACATATCTGAGCGTTTTGCCTACAGAAAATTGAAAATTATAAAATTTTTTGAAATTAATGCAACTTTTTGGGTATCTGAAATGTATTATATCCGGAGGAGGTGAAAAAAGTGTTGGTATTAACAGACAAGAAAGCTGTCTGCGAAAAGTATTTTGACAGCATTTACCGTCTTGTTCTTTGCAGAGCAAAGAGCAGGGATGCAACGGATGATATAGTGCAGGAAGTTTTTTATAAATACATAAAATGCGAAAAAGAGTTTGAAACGGAAGAGCATATCAAGGCATGGCTTATAAGAGTTGCCATAAATGCGTCAAACAGCTATTTTACATCCAGCTGGTTTAAAAAGACTGAACCGCTTAATGACAATCTTGTTTTTGATACACAGGAAAAAAGCGATGTGTATTATGCTGTGACGGAGCTGCCGCAGAAATACCGCACTGTTATTCATCTGTTCTATTATGAGGATCTTCCCATTGCCCGCATTGCAGAATATCTGGGATTAAATGAATCCACAGTTAAATCTCAGCTGAAGCGTGGCAGGGAGATGCTTGCGGCAAAGCTCAAAGGAGAGTATGATTATGTTTAGAGACCTGTATAAAAAGGCGAATGAAGAAATTAAGGGCGACAGGGCAATTTTAGACAGAGCCTTTCTTCAGGCGGCACAGCCTGCAAAGAAAAAGAACCCTGTAATTAAATATTCCTTTATAGGCACGGCAGTAGCGGCTGTAATGGTTTTGGGTGCTGTGTTTGCAAACCCGAATGTTTTCACCGACAGAACGGAAAACCTTGGCAAATCCGAAGCTGTTGAGCCCACCGAAAAGGAAATGGTTGCAACAATCATTACAAACGAGGCAGATTTTGCCGAAGAGGTAATCGAAGACGAAGCCATCGAAGAAAAGGCTATTGTCGTTAAGGAAAACATCGTGCCCAAAAAGGCTGTTACAAAGAACAACGCTGAAGGCAACGGCAGTAATACAGCACCCGTGGGGGTTGATTCGGACGATGGGGTCAGCTCGGATGACGATGACGGAGAGGTCGCCATGGGCGAAGAGGCGCCCCAAAACGAATATTCTGTTGCAATGATGAGCCTTGATGATGAGGACGAAGCCGTTTTTGAAACCGCAACGGAGGAAACGGTAATTGGCTTTACCCTTCGTGACAGAGAAACGGTCGAAGAAACAACAGCAGAAACTATAGAGGCAGAAATGGTTGAGGCCTTCTCATATATGTACGATTTAAGCGTGTATGAGGGTATAACAGAAGGCTTTGTAAATACGGATGTAAGCCCTGTTGAAAATGCAGAGGAAGCTATAGATAGAGCAAAGAAGGAGATTAATTATGAGAATTATAAGACTTTGGTATACTATGACATTGTCGAAGGAATTTGGAAGATAACATTTTCTGCTGACGAAGGTAGTCAGATGGTATATATCAACAATGAGGGTATAACACAGCTGATAATTTGCGAATGAAAAAGGAGCGTAAAGCTCCTTTTTTCGTTGACGAAAAGAATAAAAACCATTATAATATCAAAAAGGTGGTGATGGTATGGAAGAAAAGTTAGTACCCATAACGGCGGTTATAGTATCGCTTTTTGTTGTTTATGTTATATCGGGCACAATAGCATGGTGCTTTTTAAAGTTTGAATATAAGTATCTTTTCAAGTGGATGGTTTTCCGTATCGGCTACAGGCGCCCCAAGAAGATTTTTTATGAATGCCAGGGCAGCTTGTATCTTATGAGCATGAGAAGGCTTCTTGATAAGTACAAGTCCTATCATATACCAGCATTTATCGAAAAAAAGTGGCTCTTGGATATGAAGGAAAAGTTCGAAAAGAAAATACTCACAAGTGAGGATAAAAACAAGGTAATTGAGAGCGCACGAGCCTACTACAACGTAACAGGCAGGTTGAACGGGGTGGAGGGCGCAAGCTTTTTAAGAGAATACATAACAAAAAACGAAGAGGCTTACCCCACAAACCTTTTGCGCGAGCTTTTAGACGTGTTCATCTTTATGACCGTTTATATGATACGTGACGAGCTTGACATAAGAAAGGACAATCTTCTGTGGGCGCTTGAGCTGTTAAGAAAAATGATTAAGGGCGAAATCACCTTTTCACATGAAGCAGAAAACATCTATGTTATAGAAACGGAAAACGGAAAAAGATACGTCAAGGAGTGGTGGCTTGAGGGCGCGAGGCTCTATAGCGCCGAGGATGAAAGGGACGCCTTACGCTACCTTATAAATGTATGCAAGGGTAGCCTTGGGGAGCTGATGTACTACGGAAGCGGCTTTTCAAACAATGATATAGCGGATGAGTAAAATTGTGCTACACCTCGGGGTGATATTGTAGGGACCGACGTCCTCGGCGGTCCGTTTATAAATTGTGTTATACCGATAAAATCCATCCATTGACAAAAAGTGCGGTAAGTGCTATACTTTTTGATTATAATTAAAAAAGGGTGAAGCATAACTGATAGGGAATGAACACCTCATCAGTCAGCTTCGCTGACAGCTTCCCCTCAAGGGGAAGCCTTTACCTTTGGAGGCGCATATTTATGTATAAAATAGTAAGAAAAAAAGTGCTTAATCCTACTGTTACAAGAATGGATATTGAAGCTCCCTTTGTTGCCAAAAAGGCACAGCCGGGTCAGTTTGTCATTTTAAGAGTTGATAAAGAGGGGGAAAGAATGCCCCTGACAGTAGCAGATTACGACCGTGAAAAGGGTACTGTTACTATTATATTTCAGGTGGTGGGTGCAACAACGGAAAAGCTTAACCACAAGGAAGAGGGCGAATATATCGAAGATTTTGTCGGTCCCTTGGGAAAAGCTACAGATATTGAAAACAAGAAAAGAGTTTGTGTTGTAGGCGGCGGTGTTGGCTGTGCCATTGCATACCCTGTTGCAAAGGGTCTTAATGATAACGGTTGCGAGGTGCATTCTGTTATAGGCTTCAGAAGCCGTGATCTTGTAATACTCGAGGAAGAATTTGAAAAAGCAAGTGCAAGATGCGTTAAGATGAGCGACGACGGCAGCTGGGGCGAAAAGGGTCTTGTTACGGATGCTTTAAGAAAGCTTATCGAGGAAGGCAATGAATACGACGAGGTTATCTGTATCGGACCTTTAATGATGATGAAATTTGTGAGTGCAGTTACAAAGGAATACGGCATTAAAACTATCGTAAGCATGAACCCTGTTATGGTTGACGGCACTGGTATGTGCGGCGGCTGCAGACTGACAGTTGGCGGTAAGGTGAAGTTTGCCTGTGTTGACGGTCCTGAATTTGACGGTCATGAGGTTGATTTTGACGAGGCAATAAAGAGAAGCGGTACATACAAGGGCTTTGAAAAAATTGAGAGAGAAAAGACCTGTAACCTCTTTAAGAAGGAGGTAGAGTAAAATGGCAAATATGAGACTTACAAAAAACCCTATGCCCTCACAGGAGGCTGATGTAAGAAACAAAAATTTTTCCGAGGTTGCATTGGGTTATACCGAAGAAATGGCAATTGACGAGGCGCAAAGATGCCTCAACTGTAAGAATAAGCCTTGTGTAACAGGCTGTCCTGTGCAGATTAATATCCCCGAATTTATAGCAGAGGTTGCAAAGGGGGATTTTGCCGCAGCTTATGAAATTATATCCAAATCAAGCTCTCTTCCTGCGGTGTGCGGAAGAGTATGCCCTCAGGAGAGTCAGTGCGAGAGTAAGTGCGTGAGAGGTATCAAGGGCGAAGCGGTTGCAATAGGCCGTCTTGAGAGATTTGTTGCCGATTGGCACAACAGTCAGGAAAATATAACAATTGACAAGCCTCAGTCAAACGGACACAAGGTGGCAATTATAGGCTCAGGTCCTTCGGGACTTACCTGTGCAGGTGATCTGGCGAAGAAGGGGTACGAAGTGACAGTTTTTGAAGCACTTCATGTTGCGGGCGGTGTGCTTGTGTACGGTATTCCCGAGTTCCGTCTTCCAAAAGTAATTGTACAGAAGGAAATTGACACTTTAAAGGCTTTGGGCGTTAAGATTGAAACAAACATGGTTATCGGCAAGGTTTTAAGTATTGACGAGCTTATGGAGGAGGGTGGCTTTGAGGCTGTGTTTATAGGCAGCGGTGCAGGTCTTCCCAGGTTTATGAATATACCGGGTGAAAACCTGAACGGTGTATTTTCAGCCAATGAATTCTTAACCCGAATTAACCTTATGAAAGCATATAAAGAAGATAGTCCCACTCCTGTATACCGTGCAAAAAAGGTATGCGTTGTAGGCGGAGGTAACGTTGCGATGGATGCGGCAAGATGCGCAAAGAGGTTAGGCAGTGACGTTACAATAGTTTACAGAAGAACCGAGGCTGAATTGCCTGCAAGACGTGAAGAGGTTGAGCATGCTATGGAAGAGGGCATCAATTTCATGATGCTTACAAACCCTGTTGAAATTTTAGGTGATGACGAGGGCTGGGTTAAAGGTATGCTCTGTAACGAAATGGAGCCGGGCGAAATGGATGAAAAGGGAAGAAGGGCACCACGTGTTAAAGATGGTGCGATGAAAACTGTGGAATGCGATGCGGTTATTATGAGCATAGGCACAAGTCCCAATCCTCTTATTAAGAGTACAACAGAGAAGCTGGAGGTAAATGCCCGTGGCGGTATTATCGTAAACGAGGATGGCTTAACAAGCCGTGAAAATGTATACGCAGGCGGTGACGCCGTAACAGGTGCGGCAACCGTTATACTTGCAATGGGTGCGGGAAAGACGGCGGCAAAGGCTATTGACGAAGCTGT